>JBAQUK010000202.1:0-2351 GCA_049297455.1 Desulfosalsimonadaceae bacterium
CGAATATTTCAAATTAAATCAGATAGTTATAAGTTTCGAAAATTTTATTTAACTGACTGTTTTTATTAAAAATTTGACCATGTCCGCAATTTGCGGGCCATCGCTGAAAACCGGGAAACTTCAGTATTCCTTATTCAGGCATGCGTTTCCTTCCCGAATACAATCATACGTAGCACATATCTTGCTGTCAAAATTTATCTTTTCAGTGAGGTGGACCCCTCAGAAATGTCTTTTTTACAGGGCTTGGTCATTGTTTCGGCCAAAATTCCAATCCGAGCCGCAAGCGTAAGCGTCCGGAACCGCTCCCTGACAGTCGCGGCTCTGAGTGGCCGAAAGAATGATCGAGTCCTTTTTACATCAATGGCGATTGTGTTGTGGTTCGGAAACAAGTTTGGTAGGTTGGAAACCAACAGAGCCTTTTTTAATCGGAATGGGCCTGATGCAACCAAAATCGGATGACCGATATGAAAAAGTCAGCGGTATCAATCGCATTATTAATATTGGTATTATCATTATTTTCAAATGGCTGTGCCGTATTTAAAACAGCCTTCCCGGATGATAACGCCCGGATTGTGGCGGACCTGGAATCCCGGGTCCGCGCCATCCGGTCCTACGCCCTGGACCACACCATCCGGGGAAAAGTGGCCAAGCGCATGTATTTTCAATTCGAGCGCGATGGAAAGCCGTTTTTCCGGTTCCGCTCCGACCATATCCGGGCCGGAAAACGCTATGTGTATATTTACAATGCCGACGGCAGCCATGATTATCATTATTTCCCGGATGAGCGCACCGCTTACCGCTGCCCCACGGACGGGGGCTGGAATGCGGGCAATTACGACAAAGCGCGGGCCGTGCATTTTAATTATCAGGGCGCTGTTGTGACTGGTGAGGACGTTATTGACGGCCGGGCGTGTTATGTGCTGAAATTTCAGAACCACTGGATCGCGGTCTGGAAGGAAAAAGGCATTGCGCTGGCGGCCATGAACCGTCCGGACAATAAAGATGACGCGGTTTATTATGAGA
Source organism: Desulfosalsimonadaceae bacterium (assembly GCA_049297455.1). Lineage (GTDB taxonomy): Bacteria > Desulfobacterota > Desulfobacteria > Desulfobacterales > Desulfosalsimonadaceae > SURF-3. The sequence continues at coordinate 1,024 of JBAQUK010000202.1, forward strand.
GTATCGAATTTGATCTTTCCGATGACGTATTCGCGGTTCCAGGCGGGGTGACCATCATTGATCGAAAAGACGGATTTTTTGAATAAGTATTGTAATTACTCAAGTATCCAGAAGTCAGGAGCCAGAATAGAAATGATTCAATCCGTTTTCATTCTGAATTCTGAATACCTGAGCAGTTATTAAATTTCATCTATAAGGAGACGCAATGCCCGAAGAACTATACCCCAATCTCTTTCGCATCAAAATCCCCCTGCCGGAAAGCCCGTTAAAATACCTCAATTCTTATGTGATCAAAGGGGGCGACCGGAATCTGATCATCGACACCGGTCTCAACCGGAAAGAGTGCAAAACCGCCATGATGGACGGGTTGGCAAAGCTCGGCATCACCCTGGATACGGTGGATATCTTTATCACCCATCTGCATGCGGACCATTTCGGGCTTCTGGCTGAACTCCTCACGCCAACCACCAATGTGTATTTCAACCGTCCGGATTCGGAACTGATTGAACACTGGGAGGGATTTGAGCCCATGATTAGCTATGCCGCAAAAAACGGGTTTCCGGAAGCCCTGCTGCGCACGGCCCTGAACCAGCATCCGGGATTCAAATACGGCACGAGCTGGATTCCGTCTTTAAGTATTTTAAACGATAACGATACGCTCGTGATCGGGGATTATACCTTTACCTGCATTCAGACCCCCGGCCATACCCAGGGCCATACCTGCCTGTATGATCCGAAAAACCGGTTTTTGATTGCCGGGGACCATATTCTCGGCACCATTTCGCCCAATATCCAGTGCTGGATGGAGGACACCGACCCGCTGCGGGAATACCTGGAAAGCCTTGACAAGGTGTATGACCTGCCGGTGGACCGGGTGCTGCCCGGTCACCGGCGGTTGTTTGACAATTTCAAGGGACGGATTGACGAGTTGAAGAATCATCATGCGCTTCGGCTTCAGGAGGCGCTGGATATACTGGATCGCCGGTCGCCCCAGACTGCGTTTGACGTGGCGTCGAAAATGACCTGGGATCTGGTGGCGAATTCCTGGGATGATTTCCCGGTGGCGCAAAAGTGGTTCGCCACCGGAGAAGCCATTTCCCATTTGCGGTATCTGGAAAACAAGGGGAAAATCCAACGTCACACCGAAACGCCGGTGGTGACCTACCGGCCCTTAGCATGAGGAAAATTTAAATTTAAATGCACTTAGGAACGTGCATGAATTAAGTTATGCAACTTCAAGGATATATTGAGTCAAACCCCAAATAATCGGTTTACGGGACAAGTAAACTTCGTTTATAATCAAAAGATGATCAAACCTTACCCAAAAG
>JBAQUK010000203.1:0-14581 GCA_049297455.1 Desulfosalsimonadaceae bacterium
CATAAATTTTTAAAGTGTTGAAATGTCAGTTGAAAAATATAGGAAAATTCTTAGCCTGACGGCTATGCCGTGCCCGGGTCCATCATGGGAACCAGGGCCGTAACCCATCTGCCCCAACGGTCGGCGACCGGCCCCTCGACAGCCGCAACACCGGTGTCAAACACACGCCGATAGCCTTTGGGGGCCTCCCCATACACTTGCCCCGGCGGGGAGTAGTCTTTTGATCCGACGGGTTCGGAATCCACATAGATAAAAACCCCGCCGTCCTCCTTGCGGCCCATGACATAGATGAACCGGTATTTGTCGTTGGTCTGCCGGAAAAGGGAAAGATTTTCCTTTAACCGACGGTAGACCGGTGAGTCCAGATCGGCTTCGGCGCCGGCAAGGGCCTTGATGCTGTTGACGTTCACCGCCCGCTCCACCAACCGCGCCTGACGGAGCAGGTTGACGCGCATCTCGAGATCGACCCGTTGCGCCGTCCACCAGGCAAACATCCCCCCGGCCATCAGCGCCGCCGTGACCGCGCAGACCATCCACAGGACGCTTCCCCTGTTCCGACCCTTGGCTTGTTTGTTGTTCATCAAATCATCGTTTTCCTGGTGATGTCGTGGACAATTGCGTGAAGCAGGCTCTTTCCTGCGACTTCGATCCTGCTGCTGAAAACCGCCACATCCCGGATAGAGCCGTCGGCCCGCCGGTGGCGGAACTCAAAATACACCCGTTTAAGGGTCCCTGCCTTTTCCATCTCCTGTTTCACCGCTTCGGGCGGCAGTATGTTGATATCCTGAATTTTCATTTTTCTGAGCCTGTCTGTCGGCCACCCATAGAAATTCACTGCGGCTTGATTGGCGTCGGTGATATTCCCGGTATCGGGATCAATGAGCAATTGGACTGCCGCGTGGTGGTCGAACAAGCTCCTCAACAGCGCTTCGCTCTCCCGAAGCGCCTCCTCGGCCCGGCGCCGTTCGGTGATGTCCGTGTGCGTGCCCGCATAGCGGCAGCCCCTGCCCTGTTCATCACGGCCGATGCAGTTTCCCCGCGATAAAATATAACGCCATGAACCGTCCGCCGCCTGCATGCGGAACGTGGTATCCCAGACGGAGATACCGCTGTTGGCCACTTGTTCCCGCACTTGTTCAAAAGCCTTTCTGTCGTCCGGGTGGATCTTGCTTGTTAAAAATTCAAACCCCGCAACACCCTTCATCGGCGTATAACCCAGCATGGTGAACATGCGGTTGCTGAACTGGAAAACGCCCGTTCGGAAATTGTTTTCCCACAACCCGTCATGCACCGCATTCAGAATATATTCAATATGCAGATTGGCTTCCGCCAAGGTGCGCTGCGCCGCAATCTTTGACCGCAGCACTTCTTCCGCCTGCTTGCGATCGGTGACGTCTTCAAGTGTCTCAAAAGCGCCCACCATCTCCCCATGCGCATCCCGGATGGCCGCCGCCGTGAATCGAAGCCATTTCCCCTTTTCCTCCAGGGCCGGAAAAAAATCCGTGGCCTCATACGCATCCGTTATTAATTCGGACCGGGTATACTTGCCGGAGTACCAATCCGCAAGCACGTCTATGGCATCATCCACCAGCAGGTCCGCCAAACAGGGGCGCTCCTCGCTGTAGAATGCTCTCCACTGCTGTCTGGTGCCGATAACCTTTTCAGCCTTGACGCCGCTGAGTTTCACCAATGCTTTGTTCCAGTGGATGATTTTATGATCCTTACCGATTGCAAACGCGGGGATCGGCGATCCCTGGATGATGGCATGCAGTTTCCCTTTGTTTTCGCGCAGCGCAGTCTCCGCCAGGGATTTGCGCAACGCCTCGTTTTGGGTTTCAAGCTCGACCTGATGGGCCCGCAGGTCAAAGATCAACTGTCGGGTTTCTTCGGGAGACAAGGCTTCGAGGGGTCGGTGGTCTTTGGTGGTCATGGTGTGGGTCCTTTATAACGGTTCACGGTTTGGAATTGGAATCACATCCGGATAATCCCGCATGCCGGTTGTCCGGCGTTGGGTCTCACCTCAATAATTTGTCTGGAAATGGTGGGGATTATAACGGTTTAGATTGTTTTTAGCAATCTTTTAAGGGGATGTTGCAGGCAAATCGGTATCGCAGGCGGTGATCGTTATTTTGGCGGCGCTTTCCGGTGGAAGGATTTTTTGAATATCCTTGTCGATTTTGGCTCGGTAATAACAGACGGCATTGGGGTTGGTCATAATCATGTCGAGCTGGCGGGTGTGGATGATGAGGTAGCCCAGGATCTTCAGCCGCTCCAGCATATAATCCATTTCAAATCCCTCGACCCTGGCGATTAAGGTGTCTTCCCGGACCTCCACCCGGAATCCGTTATCCGCGAGGATATCGGCAATGAACTGGACCCGCCGGATGCGGCGCTGGTTGTCGGCGGCCCCGCCTTTAAACTGAAAACTGATATAATTCTCACCTTTGCGGTCGCTCACCAGGGCTTCGGTGATGGCGAAATGATACCCCAGCCGGGACGTGAAACTGCAAAAATTTTTGGATACCATGAAATAATTGCGTTCGGTATAGGCGGACTGCATCCCCGGCTCCAGGGCACGGTTGATCGTGGACTGAAACATCACGGAAGCCAGCCCTTTGCCGTCGATGCGGGGCGGGCCGTCCCAGGGGATGGCGATGAGCCCGTCCCAGAGGGCCAGCATGGGAATGGAGGCGATATTTTCGAGCCGGATATATTTGCCCGCCACCTCCTCGTTAAACCCGTCGTCTAAGTTCAACACCCACCACTGCATGGGCACCTTGTAATACAGTTGCTTGCTGGACCGTTCGGAAAAATTATTCTCCTTGCCGAAATTAAACATCTCCTGAACGGATTTTTCATGGGAAAACCGGGTGATGTCATGGAAAGTTTTGCAATTTTCCGGTTTAAAATCGGAAGCATAAGGGTCCAGCAGGTTCAGGGGGGTGATGTGGCGGCTGATTTCCGACAGCACATTATAAACCGGACTGCCTTCCATCCGGTTTCTGGCGGCTACGGGCGCATCTGGCAACATGTTGATTTTACCGCTGTATACGCATTGGTGATGGGTGTCCACCGTGACCATATCATTGTTTTTCAACAAAGCGGTGATGCCTTTGAGTCCGAAAATCGAAGGTATATTAAACTCCCGGGCCACATTCGCCAGATGCCCGGCAAACGTTCCCTGCTCGGTGATCACGGCTGCTGCCCGGTTCAACAAAGACGCCCAGATGGGAAGGGCCTGCCGGGCCGCCAGTACAGCCTTGTCCGGAAAATTCACCATGTCCGCCGTGCTGTTCACCATATACACCGGACCGAATGCCACGCCCGGACAAATCACCACCCCGCCGGAAGCAATGACGTTTTCGGTTCCTTCCTGCGCCATTGCCCCTAACGCATCCGTCTTTTCTGCCTGTACCTGACGAAGCGGGCGGCACTGGAGGATATAAATCACGCCATCCTTCGCAACAGCCCATTCAATATCCTGGGGGCCGCCGTAATACTGTTCCAGATTCACGGCAAGCCCGGCCAGGGTCAGGGCATGGTCATCGGTGATGGACGGCGAATCCTTCATATCCCCCGTCACATCAAAGCGGCAGACTCCCTCTTCCGGATAACAGAGATACTGGTCTTTTTTCTCCTTAATTTCCCGGCGGGTGATGTGCATGTCCGGGTGGCGGGTGATGATGAAAATATCGCAGTCCGCGCCGCCGTCCACCACAGCCTTGGGAAGCCCCCAGGCCGCGTTCATGATAATGGAATGGTCCGTGATATCCAGCGGGTTTCTGGAATACATCACCCCGCCGGCAAGTGCGTCCACCATACGGATGCACCCGACGCTCATATAAATATCCTCGTCCCTGAGCCCCCGGTTCAGACGGTAAGTGATGGCGGTCAGGCTGTAAAGACTAGCGACGATGTCCTTGTAGGCGGAAAACAGATTTTCTTCACGAACGTTTAATTCCGAACGGTACTGCCCGGCAAAGGAATTATCCGCGGCATCCTCCCCATAAGCGCTGCTCCGGAGGGCCACGGCCAGGGGCCGGCCCATCTCATTCTCAAGGACGCGCCATGCACACATGATTTCTCTTTCAATTTCTTCGGGAATCTCGGCGTCCGTGATGAGCTTCTTGATATCGGTGCTTAAACTGTAAAGGCCGTCCATGGTGTCCAAGTCGGCGGAGATAAACCGCTTATCGATTTCAGGCTGGAGGTCGTTGCGGCTGAAAAAAAGCTGGCAAGCATGGGCGGTGATGGCGAACCCGCCGGGGACTTTCAGGGAGGTCTGGTTATGAATTTCACCGAGATTGGCCATTTTACCGCCCACCAGGTCCGACATGGTGCGGTCAATGGCATTAAGCGGGATGATGATGCGCTCGTCTTCCGTAATTCCTTTTTTTTGATCTATTAACGGACTTATTTTATTTGAAATTTCATCAAACCGGTCATAAAGTTGATTGTATTTGCCGCCGCTGAGCTGGTCCAGATGCTTGATGAGGCGCAACAGACTGACCGTGATGCCGATGCAGTTTGATTTGACAAACGACATGCCGAACGGCCGCTTCCCCAGAAGCGCCTGCTCAATGCCGGCCATCATTTCAAGGGCCTTGTTGTTGGCGTTCAGGAGCATATTGAAATGATGGTACCGCTCCTTAAAGTCAATCCGCAGTTTTTCGGCGTCATAACCCTCCGGGGCCGGATTTTTCCGATTTTGAAAAAGGTTTTTAAATATCCGGCTGATGCTTTTCATTGCTCACTTAACCCGGAGTAACCGGAAAAAAATAAAATTCACCACAGAGACCACAGAGACCACAGAGGCAATCCGCATCCGTTTTTCATATTCTCCGTGCTCTCTGTGTGCTCTGTGGTAAAATTGAATCAATGACTGATCTTGAGTCCCCAACCTTCAAACATAAACATGATCGCATACCCATACCACAGAGTATAGATCACGTAAAACACCAAAGCGAAAACCACCACGCCCATGCGGCTGGTCATGCTCTGGGGTTCGATGCCGAAATAATTGTAGGCGCATTCCACAGTCTTGGTCATGACGGTATAGACGACTTTCGCCTCTTTGAACTGCTCGTTATTGTTCAGGGATTTCTGCATGGCCTTTAAACTGACCCACCAGTTATAGAGGACCTGCCTGCCCTTTTGGCCGTATTTGGCCTGCAACACTTCAGATTTGTTATAAAAAAGCGTGTCTGCATCTTCCAGGCAATTGGCCATTATCCGGTCCAGATCGCCGTTTACTTTCAGATTCACGCCTTCAACAATAGCCGTTGCGCCGCCTTTTGTAAACAACTGGAGACACTCGCCCGCCTGCACTTCATTCTCGAACTTCAGATCCAGCGCCATGGTTTTCCCTGCAAGGGATTTGGCGACATCCTCCTTCACCTTCGGGATGTAATACGCGGATCCCTTTGATATGGAATTAAACAGATCATCCAGAAAATTCAAACCATTTTGACCTTGATACAGGGGCAGGAAGATCATGATCAGAACCACTAAAAACCCTCCCATCAACCCCGCGCCGCCATAAAATTCCTTTTGATTGGCTATCATTTACTTAAACCTCCTCGCCCTTGAGTTTTTTAATGTTCATCAGGAAAGTTCCAATCACCCATATGGCGAAAATGGAAATAATAATAAAAAACGACCATACACCGATGAAATCCAGAATTTTCGCCGTTTCCTTGGAAAGGGGAAAGGCCCCCACGGAAGACAGCTTGGCCGGCAGGGCGAAAAACCGGTTGATGAAACCCGCCAGCACCGCAAGCGCATAAAACCCGCGAATCGTGATGCCCTTCACCACTTTGGTGGCCATGGCGCCGATTTGAATGCCCAAAAGCGATCCCAGCAGCATGCCCATGGCCAGGGTGTAAAAAATAAACCCGTAAACCGCATACTGTCCGATGCCGGCATACCCTGCGGTGAAAATAATCTGGAAAATATCGGTCCCCACCGTGGTCATGGAGGAAACGCCCAACACGTAAACAAAAATCGGGAAGGTCAGGAATCCGCCGCCCACGCCCATAATGGCTGCGGCCAGACCGACAAAAAAGCCGGAGAGAACCAGAAACCAGCTTGAAATCTGACGGCCGCCGGGGATGAGGCCCTCATCAAACGTCACCATGGGGGGCAGGTTGATGGCCTGAAGTTTTTTGGGGAGACTCCCCATTTCAGTGCCTTCGGGTTTTCCGCCGTGGGCTTCGCCGCCGCCATCGGGCGCTTTCCGGGCCTGCAAATAATCGATAAGCGAGTACGCGCCCAGAGCGCCGAGCATAAACACATAGATGGTGGTGATGAAGGCGTCGGAGATGATGGGGTTCAGGTCATACAAAAACCGGTTCAGCAACCCGCCGAGGCTGGCACCGCCGATGGAACCGATGAGAAAAATGACCGCCAGGGAGACGGAGATATTGCCGAGCTTTTTATGCAGCACGCTTCCCATAATGGCTTTGGCGAAAATATGAAACAGGTCCGTTCCCACCGCCAGAATACCCTTGATGCCCGCGCTCATGAGGGCCGGGGCGATGATGAACCCGCCGCCCGCGCCGATGCACCCGGTGATCAGCCCCGCGCACAGGCCGATGAGAATGGACGACACAAAAATGCCCACGGTAAAAAACGACGGACTCAGGGCGGTTTTGCCTCCCAGGTAATGGGGCAGGCCGGATGCTACATCTTCGGCGAATACCACCCCGAAGATCAAAATCGGGAGTATCAAAAGACCCAGCACCATCAGCCGATTTCTGCTGCGAAGGATGTTGCCCGCCATCTCGATTTCCCAGTCTGCATGGGCTCTTGCGCCAAGATACATGATCCGGCCCACTTTTCTGACAAAATTCATTCTTAAACCTCCTTGGTAGTAATCAGTAAAATGTTATAATAATTAACTATTCTTTAAAATATGTTCAATATTCCGTATTTTGGATTCCTGGATGGTTTTTTTCTTGTGCGCATCATTTAATATATAAAAGAGTTCGTCGATATCCGCCGGTTTCACCACATAATCAAACGCCCCGTTGGCGATCCCGTCTCTTGCCACATCCAGCAGGGCATGGCCGGTCAGCATAATCACTTCCACCAGGGGCCTGCATTTTTTGATATCCTTTAATATTTCGATCCCGTTTTTGCATCCCGGCATCCGGACATCCAGAACCACCACGTCATAATTATTTTTTTCTATTAATTCAATTACTTGATTGCCTTCAGAAAGACCCGTGGCATCCACGTCGCGCTTTTTGAGCCGTTTGACCATCACATCGAGAAAATTGACCTCATCATCCACCAGCAGCACTTTCACCTTTACCACCTCTCGAAAAACATTGGGTTAGCGCATCCTTGTCTCATGTAGACGCCTTTCCTCGTTGAGCTTGCGCTTCTCAAACGCTTCTTCGATTTTCCGGACCAGTTCGCCGGGCTCTGCGGGTTTCATGAGGTAATCACTAGCTCCGATTTTAATTCCCGAAACCGCCGACTCAAACGTGGCGTTTCCGGTGAGCATGACCACTTCCACCAGCGGGAAGCGCGCTTTAATTTCTTTTAATACGGAAATCCCATCCATACCCGGCATTTTGACATCCAGGACCACGACATGGATGTCGTTGTCCTCAAGCATCTCAAGCGCCGACATTCCGTTAAAGGCGGTTAAAACCTCAAAGTTTCTGTTGGTTAAAAATTTTCTGGTCGAAACAACGAATCGCTCTTCATCATCCACCAGCAGCACCCGGATGTCTTTCATCAATGGCGGCTCCTTTTTTTCAGTTTGCGCAGTCGTACATAGTGAGGCAAGCACTATGCCAACCGGTGAAAGCCGCTCAATTTAATTGTAACCATCTGATATGCCATATTTATTTAATGAGGATCGAAACGGAAAAAATGAATTTGAGGGGAGATTGCAACCCTGTCTGCAAATTTTTTTTACAGTGTGTAAAATCCGTTTACACGCTGAAGGCTTTGGCTGTTCTTCTTTTCTTTCTTGACTTAAGCGGAAAATTACCTATTTTATGCGCCATGAATATAACATACAGAAAATGCATTGTCTGGTTCATGCTGTCCCTGTACCTCATGCTGTCCCCGATTCCGCTTTGGGACAATGGGGAAATGGTGCTGTGCCTTGAGGATGCATGCACCCATTGCCACGATGGCGTCGCATCCCCCCAGGACCACTGCAAACCGGCGGATGTCTGCCGGAAATCATGGGGGGATGAACCGCAGATTTCGGATTCAGGTCCGGATGAATGCTTCTGCTGTGTTGAAATCCCCATCTCGACCTATATTCAGGAAAATACGCCCTTATCCCGGCCCCATGATCTATCCGGCGGCATCCGGAATGCCGTTGCACCCTCCCTGCCGGGCAGCCATCCCCTTTTAAACAAAGCATCATTTCCATCTTCCCCAACCCCTCATCTCTTTTCCACCCAAAAAGCGCTTCGGTCCGTTGTTCTGATCATTTGAAGCGTTCCCGTTACACCCCGACTTTGACGGCTTCGTAAAAAAAGAAAATTAACCACAGAGACCACAGAGTTCACAGAGAAAAAAGATACGGTTTTTAAAATAAAGTTTTTTCTCTCTGTGCCCTCTGTGCTCTCTGTGGTGCAAATAAGATTTTTATGAGACCAGTCGATTTTCATTGTTTTGTTTTTTCTTAACTATTACAGTCACTAAGGACGATGCCCATGCATTTCAAATATTTATTTTTTCTTTTTTGTACGCTGTCGCTGGCCGGTTTCGGAGATGCTTCTTATGGAAATGCCGCTTTGGCGGACCCGCATTCCCAAACAGCACCCGACAATCCGGCCATAGAAAACCCCACCGGTCCGTTGTCTTTAAATAAAGCCCTGTCGCTGGGACTGCTTCAGAATCCGGAACTATCCGCATTTTCATGGGAAATACGTTCAGCCGAAGCAAGAGCAATCCAAGCCGGTCTTTTCCCGAACCCGGAACTGGAGACCAGTGTGGAGAATTTCGGCGGGGAAAATGACCAGTCCGGTTTTAAAGGCGCGGAAACCACGGTTCAAATAAACCAGTTGATCGAATTGGGCGGTAAACGGCTGAAACGAAAACAGTTAGCGGACCTGGAAACGGAACTGGCCGCCTGGGATTTTGAGAGCAAACGTCTTGACGTGTTTGCCGACATATCCGGGGCATTCTGGGATGTTTTCGCGGCCCAGGAATCTCTTTCCATCACCCGTGAACTGTCGAAACTTTCCGAGGCAACTTACGCCACGGTGGTCGAACGGGTAAAAGCAGGAAAAGTCCCTCCGGTTGAGGCGCTTCAGGCCAACGTTTCCCTGACAACGGCCCGTATTGAACTTGAACAAGCCCGATACACCCTTGAAGCAGCCCGTAAAAGGCTTGCCGCCACATGGGGAAGCGCGGACCCGATATTTGAAACCGTAACCGGACAGATGGATTTAATATCACCCGTTCCGGAGCTTGCGGAACTGGAGAAAGGAATCGTCAAAAATCCGGATGTGGCCCGCTGGACAACCGAAATCGAAAATAAATCCGCCGCCGTGACCCTCACCGATGCGGAAGCGATCCCGGATGTAACCATCGGCGCAGGCCCCCGCTATTCCGGTGAAACCGACGACACCGCTTTTGTCATGGCGCTTTCTGTGCCGATTCCGCTTTTCAACCGCAATCAGGGAGCAAAACAGGAAGCCCGCCATGGTCTGTCAAGAGCAAAAGAAACGCAGCGGGCGGAAATTTTAAAAGCCCGGTCAAATCTTGGGCAGGCATATCAAGAGCTGTCCGCAGCCTTCTCATCCGCCTCCGCTCTCAGAGAGTCAGCAATGCCTGCCGCAGAAACGGCTTTTAAATCCACCCTTGAAGGATACCGTGAGGGAAAATTCAGTTATCCGTTTGTTCTGGAAGCCCAGCGAACCCTTTTCGAGGTCAGGCAACAGCATCTTCTCGCCCTTGGGGAATATCACAAGGCGCAAACAGCCATTGAACGCCTGACCGCTCGGCCAATGCCATAGGCGGGCCTAACGGAATCCTATTTTTACATATATATATCATCAGATCATCAACCAGGAGATATCATGAATAAAAAAATATTTTTCGTCCTTATGACAATCGTGTGCGCCGTCATTATCGCAACAGTATTTAATTTCCGTGTAACGCAATCAAACGTCGCGGTGGGGGAATCATCGACTGATGCCGCTGTAAATCCCAAAACGAACCCTCCGGAAACGGAACCGGAGGAACTGCCGGACCTCGACCGTCCGGTGGATGAACTCTGGGCGGCCCAGTGTGAACACAATATCCCCCAATATACCTGTGACGAATGCCGGTATGAACTCGGCGTTGTCAAAGTTTCCGATACCGTGATCAATGGTGACGGAAAACCGGGTATCATTACCGTGGCGAAAACCGCTTCCATGAATTTCTCAAAGCCCCTGCGCCTTACGGGAGAGGTGCGGTTAAATGAGGCGAAAACCGTCCGGGTTTCCAGCCCGCTTCAGGGGGTCATCAAAACCATTCCGGCGGACATCGGCGGGCGATTCACAGCAGGGGACGTGCTGCTGAATCTAGACAGCGATGAGGTGGCGGATGCGAAAGCCGAATACATGAAAAAAGCGGGCGCATTGGCTCTTGCCAGAAAGACCGCCGATCGCGAAGCCGGACTGTTTGCAAAAAAGATCTCCGCTGAAGTGGACGTGCAGGAAGCGGAAAACCGTCTGACCGAGGCTGAAATTGAGCTGAGAAATGCGGAAATCCGTCTGGAACGCCTGGGCTTTTCAAAGCACGATATCGGACGCCTGGCGGGGGACGCAAGCGCCATCAACGGCATACTGCCCGTGAACGCCCCCATCACCGGCACGGTAATGGAAAAATATGCGAGCGCGGGCGAACGGGTGGAGGCGGGAAAGGAAATCATCCTTCTGTCCGACCTGTCCGAGGTGTGGGTGTGGGCGAATATCCGCGAGGCGGATTTGCCGTTATTGCAGACGCAAGATGCCGCCATCGCATGTGAAATCGAGATGCCGGGCGCTGAGGACAAAACATATCCGGGTGCGCTGGATGTGATATCCGGGCAGATGAATGCGCAGACGCGGACGGTCAAGGCGCGCATCCGGGTCGAAAACAAAGACGGTTTGCTCAAGCCCGGTATGTTCGTCAATGTGAGGGTATTGCTGCCAGGTTCCGGCAATGTGATTGCGGTGCCGCAAATTGCTGTGCTTGCGGACGCGGGGCGGTCATTTGTTTTCGTTCACAAGGAAGGCGAGTACTGGGTGCGGCGGCCTGTGGTTCCGGGGGACCCGTTCAATGAATTTATTGAGATTAAAGAAGGGCTTACCATTGGGCAGATGATTATCGCCGATGGTTCGTTTTTGCTGAAATCCGATGTGCTGCGCGGGAAAATGGGCGCAGGATGCGCGGACTAGGGGGCCGCCATGCATAAAATCATTGAACTCATTCTTCGCTCGCGGTTCCTTATCCTGGCCATGACCTTTCTTGTGATTGTCGCGGGCGTCATGGCCTGGCTGCGGCTCCCCATTGACGCGTTCCCGGATGTCAGCAACATTCAGGTGATGGTGCTCACCGAAGCGCCGGGACTATCAGCGGTGGATGTGGAACAGCAGATCACTTTTCCCATTGAGCAGCAGATGGGCGGCATCCCCAAAGTCAACCAGGTGCGGTCCCTGTCCAAATCCGGCCTGTCCCAGGTGATTGTGGTTTTTGACGATGACACGGACACGTATTTCGCCCGCCAGCAGGTGTTTGAACGCATTGCATCCGCCAAAGAAACCCTGCCGCCGGGTACCGTTCCCGAGCTCGGCCCCATCAGCACGGGTCTGGGAGAAATTTTTCAGTACACCCTTGAAAGCGACACCCTCTCACCCATGGAACTGCGCTCCCTCCAGGATTTTGTGATCACGCCCCAGCTCAAACCTATTCCCGGCGTGAACGAGGTGAACAGCTTCGGCGGGTTCGTCAAACAATACCAGATTGTAGTGAGGCCGGACGCGCTGCTTCAATATGACCTGTCCCTCCGGGACGTGGTGGAGGCGGTGGAGAAAAACAACGCCAACGCCGCCGGCGGGGTGATCGTGCGCGGCTGGGAGCAGACCTATATCCGGGGGCTCGGGCTCTTGACCGGCATGGACGACATCAATCATATTGTGCTGAAAGCCCAGGACGGTTCTCCGGTATATATAAAGGATGTGGCGGATGTGGTTGTCGGGCCCCAGCCCCGCCAGGGCGCGGTCACCCGGGACGGCAAGGGCGAGGCGGTGGCCGGCATGGTCATCATGCTCCGGGGGGAGAACTCCAAAGATGTAGTGTCCCGGGTAAAGACGGCTGTTCCCGGAATCCAGAACAGCCTTCCCAAGGAAGCCCGTATCAATGTGTTCTATGACCGCACGTCGCTCATTCAGGCCTGCATCAAAACGGTGATGGACGCCCTGATGGAAGGCGGCATTTTTGTCATTCTGGTGCTGTTTCTGTTTGTCGCCGAATTCCGCACCGCCCTGATCGTGGTGGCCACCCTCCCCATCACCTTTCTCGCCACTTTTATTATCATGGGATGGGCCGGGGTCAGTTCCAACCTGATGAGCCTGGGGGGCCTCGCCTTTTCCGTGGGCATGGTGGTGGATGCGTCCATCGTGATTGTGGAGAACATCCGGCGGCATTTTTCCGAGCGCCGGGACCCTTCCATGCGGCGGCAGATCACCGCCCAGGCGGTATGGGAAGTGGCCAAACCGGTGGCCTTCTCCATCATTATTATTGTGATTGTGATGGCCCCGCTCTTTTCCCTTCAGGGAATCGAAGGTAAAATGTTCATGCCGCTCGCACTCACCATGATTTTCGCCATCCTCACCTCCCTTGTGGTGGCCTTAACCATTGTGCCGGTGCTTTCCGAGATGTTCCTGAAACAATCCAATGAGAAGGAATTTGGCTTTGTGCGGCGATTTCACGAAGGCTATCTCCGTTTTTTAAGCGCGGCCATCAAACGAAAGGGGCTGACCCTGGGGATATCGGCCGCATGCCTCATCACCGCAAGTTTCGCAGCCTTCACCATCGGCACGGAATTCATGCCGTCTTTGGATGAAGGGGCCATCGCCATCAATGTGGTGCGCCTGCCCAATGCGTCCCTGGAAGGCTCGAAAGACGTCTCCACCTTTATGGAAAAACGGATATTGGCCGCTTTTCCCGAAGTGTCGGCGGTGGTCTCCAAAACCGGGCGTGCGGAGATATCCGAAGACCCCATGGGTCCGGAGCAGACGGATGTCTTTATCATGCTGAAACCGTACAAAGAATGGACCACCGGCCGGGACAAGAAGGATCTGGTGGATGATATCCAGAAAAACCTGTCCGCCATTCCCGGCATTCGGCTTTCGTTTTCCCAGCCCATCGCCCTTCGGGTGAATGAGCTGATTTCCGGCGTGAAAAGCGATCTTGCCGTCAAAATATACGGCAATGACCTGGAAAAGCTTAAAGGTTATGCGGACCGGATTGCGGGAAAACTTTCCGGGATCAGGGGCGCTGAAGACGTGAAGGTGGAACAGGTGTCGGGCATGGAACAGATTGAAGTGGCGTTCGACCGGCAGGAAATGGCGCGTTACGGCATCAATATGGCGGACGCCAACGACCTGATTGAAACCGCCATTGCCGGAAAAGAGGCGACCCGGGTGGTGGACGGCCAGATGCGCATCGCCGCCGTTGTCCGTTTCCCGGAATCGGCCCGCTCCGATATCCCCGCCATCGAGCGGCTGCTGCTTGAGGGCGCGAATGGTGAGCAGGTGCCCATGGGCCGGGTGGCCAAAATTTCCCTGAAGGAAGGTCCGGCCCAGATCACCCGGGAGAAGAGCATGCGCCGGGTGGCTGCGGAAGTCAATATCCGGGGCCGGGATCTGGGGGGCTTTGTGAATGATGCCAAACAGGTGCTTTCCGGCATTGAACAGGAACTGCCGTCCGGGTATTTTATCGAGTACGGCGGCCAGTTTGAAAACCAGCAGCGGGCCATGCGGCAGCTTTCCATTGTGGTGCCCATCGCCATCCTGATCATCATGCTGCTGCTGTATCTGGCCTTAGGCTCCATCCGGGATTCGCTACTGGTGGTCTTAAACCTCCCCTTTGCTCTGGTGGGCGGGATTCTGGCCATCAAACTGTTCGCCATGCCCCTGTCGGTATCCGCAGCCATCGCGTTTATCGTGCTCCTGGGCATTGCCGTTCAAAACGGCGTGGTGCTGGTGGCTTTCTTCCGCCAGCTCAGGGCAGAGGGGAAAAGTGTGGCTGACACGGTCCGGACAGGATGTGACCTGAGATTTCGGCCCCTCTTGATGACGGCCCTCACCAGTTTTATCGGGCACCTGCCCATGCTTTACGCCACGGGCTCGGGGGCCGATATCCAGAAACCCCTGGCCGTGGTGGTCATGGGCGGGCTGATCACCTCAAGCTTCCTGACCCTGATCGTGCTGCCGACGATTTACGAATGGTTTGAAAGCAGATTGGAAGCGCGTTTGGCTGGCAAATAATTCCAATTCCAAATCAAAGATGATATCAAGGCGGCGAGGATTGAGGCGACGAAGGCGTACAGTTAGTACGTTGAGGAGCCGAAGAC
>JBAQUK010000204.1:0-4860 GCA_049297455.1 Desulfosalsimonadaceae bacterium
TATGCCTTAAAAAACCCAATAAAATGATTGAGCGCAGCGAATCCAGTTTAAATAATCCGGAAAATAACTGTCACAGTCAAAATAATCAGAAAAATCAGTTACATTTTTTTTGGAAATCAACAGCAATAACAGCCGCCAGTCTCCGGGCCTCAGTGGTTTGCTCATTTTTTTTCATGATGGGTTATCCTTTCTTTTTTTTCTTAAATTCGGTTGTGTTGGATGACAAGCTCTGTTCAAGCCACGCCTCCACCTCCTTGATGGGATACAGGGGACGCCGACCGGCTTTATAGAATTTAGGGCCAGTGCCCTCAAACCGCGCCCGTTGCGCCCAGGCCTTTGACTTGCCCAGCAGTCTGCATAAATCGTCTTCATTTAGCAGCTTACTTGCCAGTGTCGCAGGTAGGGCAGCCCTTTGTTCATTTTTAAGTTTCGATTCCAAAAAAATCACCCCCTTGATTGCATAGAAAATTAATGTAAATTATTGCATAAATTAACCAACTAATTGATTTTATGGTTTAATAAAATCAAATCATGGTTACAGGGTGACATATGGCGCAAGGGCGGTAAAAGGAAACATGAAATTTGATGTTTCCCCACAAAGTGATTGAAAATTGAAATTATGGCGGTGATTTAACGCTTAAATCTCGATGGATTTTTTTAGGTAAGGTTCGAGTATTGCCGGGGGTGAGATCATTCAACGCTGCTTAAATGGAGCGGTTGCATTAGGAAAGTATGGGGTTTATAGATCGCTGATTATTGTGGGGTCAATATTTTGAAAGTTTCCTCTGTTGGTAAACCTGGTTCCTGGTGGGTACCAGCCCGTGCCGTGAAACTCAATCCAAATGAAGGAAGTTGATAGAAATTTAAATTGATTCCGAAGGGCCGCGCTTTTTTTCCAAAGCTTATCTTGTGACGAATAGCCGGGCCATGGCGTTTTTTTCATAGTCGCAGCCTGAATAAGCAGATCAAAAACACAATCATTTGAAGGTGTCGCTTCATTTCGTGTTCGGTGAAGTTGAAAATTTTTAACGAGTAGCCATGCAGCCAGAACAACGAAATAATTTCGCAGTAGGTTATCTTTCGGGTCTTTGGCGGATTTGTGCCCTGGTTTTTCCTTTGATTCCAGGGTGCGGGCCGCAAAGTCATTCAATCGTTCAGAAAGTGGTTGCTGGTTTCGCATTTTTTCCGCGCAAATCCTTCTCAATGCCCAATGTGCTTTGGCGTTTTTTTGGGATTCCTTAAGAATAAAACTTTCAGCCGCTTCCACAGTGGCCGGGTCGCTACTATTCAATAGCGGGGTGATAAAATGAATTAGCCGTTCCTCAAAGTTTTTTTCCATCTCTTTTATCAGAGTGGTTGATACCAGTATTTCCGCATATTTTCGGGCCGCGCCAATGTCAATTTTACGCATCTTGAGTTCCCCAGCGCTTTCTAAGCATTCCGATAAAAATTTATTTGAATAATGAGTCCTTTTCCGCGCCTCTTTATCCTTTTCCTCTGATAAACATTTTTTCCGGAGTGCTTCTATTTTTGTCTTTCTCAGGGCCGCAGATTCCGTGTCCTCTGGCAGATAACAACGCTCCCCCACAAACACATCGGCCGGGCATGGAAACGCCGAAAGAAGGATTTCTCTGAAAATAAAATATTCCGGGGCGATGGGCGGGGCGTCAACCTCAAGTAAATCAGGATAACGCCTTATCAGGTCGGGCACCATGTCGCATATAATCGACTTTTGGGCCTTTGTTTTCGAAGGATCGTCATCTATCATTACCAACTTCAATTGACCAGTGGCCGGGTCTGGTTCCCATATTCCGCGCATGGTCATTATTTCGCCTCCCGTATAGCTGTTGGCAACTCCACCACACGCAGCCCCTTGATTCCGGCTTTTTGAAGAAAATAATTCGTTATTTGCTGCATGGGCACCCTTAGCCGGTCAGGTGTTATCTGAATATATCCACGGGTCACATCGCCGGATTGCTTATGGTTCAGCAGGGTTTTGACTGCATAACTGGATATGTTTAAAGATTCCGCCGCCGTCGCAAATGTTCGCCGTAAGTCATGGCAGCAAAATTTTATACCAGTGGCGCCCAAAATACGGTTTTCAGCTTCCTTGATTGTTTGAAAACCCTTTCCATCTTTCCCGGATAAGACAAGGGGGCCTTTACTTTTCCGTTTTCGCTCTGACAGCAGGTCAAACAGATAATCACTTAACGGTAGCACATGGGTTTCATTATTTTTCGTTTTCAAGTCCAATATGGTCAGGGTGCGGGCCTCAAAATCAATGTCACACCATCGCAGCCCCATGGCTTCAGATCGCCGGAGCCCGGTCAGCAGCAGTAATAAATAGAAATCGCGGGCAATATCGCCGTGCCTTAATATTGTGTTTCGTTTTCCAGGAAGTGCCGGCAGGTTTGGCAGGTCAAGAACAGCCTCAAACCATGCTTTGATCTCATGCTCTTGAAGGTAGCTGTGTTTCCGTTGAATTTTAAACCACTCTTTTGTCGCAGAAAGACGGGCAACCGGATTGCCGGGCAGTAAGCCCACGCCGTCCTCACTGGCATGTGCTTGACTGGCATGGTTCAAGATAGCCCTGAGATATCGCATTGCCAAATTCGCCCGTGCGTGTGATTTTTCCCCCAGCTTCTTATGACGGATTGCAACCATTTCCCTGGTGATGGATAGAATAGGGCGGTGCATCCAGTCGTCAAAACCTTTCATAGCCCGCTTGATATCAGCCACAGTGCGGGGTTTTAAGTCTCGCGCATGAAGATATTCATTAAACGCCATATCCAGGGTTAAACCCTCTGTTTCTTCCCTGTGTTTTTCGGCTGATGGGTCAACGCCGTTTAATACTTGAGATGCAAGATTGATGGCCTTGTCTTGAGCGTCTTTCAGTGTTATTTTGCCATATTTACCTATGGTAAGCCGCTTTTTTTTGCCCTTTATGCGATATTGATAAATGAAAGAGATTGTACCCGATGGAAAAATCATGATACCAAGTCCGGGTTGTGTTTCATCGTATAAATATATTTTGCCGGTTTCGGGTGGCTCCACGGTATCCAAAAAACGTTTTGTAAATTTCATTTTTGCCGCCTTTAAAAATTTGATTAATTTTCTACGGTACCCACACGGTACCCACAAAAACGAATTTCAACTAAAATTTAATCAAATAGGTTCAAACGAAATATGAGTTGTTTTTATAGTGATGTCAAGAGTTTTAATAGAGTTTATAGAATTGATGGGCATTGGGAAAAAGTGATTTTTTCGGACTTAAAATCCCTCGGCTCTTGTAGCCGTGCCGGTTCGATTCCGGCCCTAGGCACCAGTAAAATAAAGGGTTTACAGAAAACGACTGTAAACCCTTTTTTTATCTGTAGCCAGTTTGTCCCCACTCTGTCCCCACATTTTCATGAGCGTAAAAAAACAGGATACCATTATTTATGCGGTCAGCCGGTATTGACCACGTCAGATTTTTTCAGTTGTTGGAGCAATGTTGATCCCGAAAATAATCCCAGCAAAAATAAAAACCGGGTGACGCTTTCACGTCGAACCCGGCTGATTTATTTAGAATCTTTATCCAGCTTGATTGTCGCCCGTACCGGCTGCCTCAAATGCCATTTTCAAGCAATGCTTTGGGGCCTTACCCACGCCGCCATCATTCAAACTTGCGCCTTTTTGCCAGTCCTGCTTATTGCCTCCTCGTCTGTTCATTATCCAGTCATTTAATTTTTTGACCGTTTCCGGGCTCAACTGTATGTTACGAGCGTATTTTTCAGTGTTCGTCCTTTTGATGCCAGGGTTTCATCTGTCTCCTCTGCATTCGTCCTCGGATTATATCACATGGCCTGAGATGCTCAATCGCGGCAGGTTGGCGGATAGTTACATTCAAATGTTCAAAGGAAGGGTGATTGACCGGTATGAAAAAACCCTCTGAATCTAACCCAAATACTGTTTCAACCGCCAGTCCGGACCCTGGACACGAATCACCGGACCCATTCCGGCGATTCGTGAAGCGATGCGATGGTCGACTTGATGCGCCATTTCATCAAGAGAAAGGTTCGAGGTAATGATGGTGGGTTTAAACATATTGTCCCGTTCATAAATAATATAGCCCAGCGTCTTTTTAACCCATTCGGTGGGCTTTTCCACCCCCAGGTCATCCAGCACCAGATATTCACATGAGACATAGGCCTGGATGGCATCCTGTTCCGTTACTTTACGATCAGCGTGGAACGCCTTTTTGATTTCAAAACAAAGCCTGGGAACACACGTAAAAACGACCTGTTTGCCCTTGAGCAGGAGTTTCCTGACAATGGCGGCGGCCAGATGGGTTTTCCCTGTCCCACAGTTTCCATAAAGATAAAGACCCGGAAAATCGGGACGGGGATGGTTCAGATAGTGACAGCATGCGTTGACGCACATGCGGTTTTCATCCATGACATGAAAGTTTTCAAAAGAACACTGGAGATATTTGGGCGGAACACCCGCATTTTTAAGACAGGTCTCAACGTTTTGCCTGATATGCATCAGTTTTCGGCACTGCCGGCATATCCCGGAATCTGATATTTCCGGATATCCCCATTGGCCTTCAAGACGATCCCATGACGGGGCAAACAAGCGGCCGCACGCATGGCAGCAGTAATCTTCCGGCCTTGATGCGGCTATCAGCTCCTCCCGTTCCTTCAGGTCGTTATAAAACATCTGCATCTGCAAAGCCCGGCGGGTGTTTCCGGATGCAGGTCCGGCTTTATGAGGGTTACATGACATCGACCCGGAAATCGCTTGGCAGGTCAAATCCTTTTCTTCCAGGTTTTTTTTGATCGACAGATACAAAGCCATTAGTTTTCTCCCTGCTGAAGG
>JBAQUK010000205.1:0-14332 GCA_049297455.1 Desulfosalsimonadaceae bacterium
TCCACAATGCTTGGTTATCGCGGCCGTTAATGTCGTCTTTCCATGGTCAATATGACCAATCGTACCTACATTCACATGCGGCTTTTTCCGCTCAAACTTCTTCTTTGACATATCCTATCCTCCCAGTCAAAAGGCCTGAAATAATCTATTTAAGCCCTAACAATGAGACTGAAACCCCAAGTCGCTTGTATTTTTGTTTATATTGCTCAGAGTTCAAGTATTTTGCCCATCCGTATAGGGGATGGGCAATCGTTATCCACGTATGAACCAAAACTATAGATATTATTTCAACTGATTAACAAATATGAAAACTACCACCGGTAATGCGCAAATGCTTTATTCGCTTCCGCCATTTTATGGGTATCTTCTCTTTTTTTAATGGCGCCGCCGCGTTCTTCAGCTGCGTCCATAAATTCTCCGGCGAGCTTGCGGGCCATGTTTTTTTCTGAGCGCTTATCAGCAAAATTCAAAATCCATCGAATGGCAAGCGCAATCTTGCGAGAAGGTCGAATTTCCGTAGGCACCTGATATGTCGATCCGCCAACTCTGCGGGACTTTACTTCTATTTGCGGCTTGACATTATTCATCGCTTTTTCAAATACCTTTAATGGCGGTTCGTTGGTCTTTTTTTCGATAATATCAAAGGCATCATATATCATTGTCAGCGCAATGCTTTTTTTCCCATCCCGCATCACACAGTTAACAAATCTTGAAACCAACTCGCTCTTATATTTTAAATCCGGGGATACTTTTCTTTCCGGTACTTCTCTTCGTCTTGGCATCGACTACACCATTCCTTGACTGAATATTATTAATTCAAATAATCCATTATTACATTATTTGGGACGTTTTGAACCGTATTTGGATCTGCCCTGCCTTCTGTCTGAAACACCGAGGGTATCCAGCACACCTCTGACCACATGATATCGAACACCAGGTAAATCTTTTACGCGCCCGCCACGCACCAATACGACAGAATGTTCCTGCAGGTTATGGCCGATACCGGGGATATACGCGGATACTTCGATACCTGTCGTCAACCGGACTCTGGCGACTTTACGTAAAGCGGAATTTGGTTTTTTGGGCGTTGCCGTGTAAACCCTCACACATACACCGCGCTTTTGAGGCGATTCCTGAAGTGCCCGTGAACTTTTTTTGACAACGATGCGCTTTCGGCCTTTTCGAACCAGTTGATTAATTGTCGGCATTGTTTCCAAACCCTTAAAAATCAAATTTATGGTAAGCTAAAATGTTAATTTTTAGACTTAATTCATGATTGTGTCAAGCTTTTTATCATTAAGCATACAATTTTAATTATGATAAACAACCCGCACATTGCCATTCGCAAAAGATTAATATTTAAATAACAATTAGTTAAATCTTAATACGATCCTTCAACATCAATATCCGGCAAACGGTATTCCGCTCTCCCGGTTCCAGCCGGTATCAGCCGCCCCATGATCACATTTTCCTTCAATCCGCTTAACGAATCATAGGCACCGGAAATGCTGGCATCAGTTAAGACTTTCGTTGTCTCCTGAAAGGAAGCGGCAGAAATAAAGCTTTCCGTTGATAATGACGCTTTCGTAATTCCCAGTATCAAAGGCTCACCGGTAGCCGGCTGAAGCCCCTTCTCCTGCAGCTCCCGGTTGACGGCTTCGAACTTGTTTTTATCCACCTGTTCTTCAGGAATAAATTCCGAATCACCGATTGTTTTTATTTTAACACGGCGCATCATTTGACGTATGATGATTTCAATGTGTTTGTCATTAATCCGAACGCCTTGCAGCCGATACACCTCCTGAACCCCATTCAGGAGGTACCGGGCCAGGGCGATATCCCCCTTAATGTTTAGAATATCCTGGGGGTTGGGGCTGCCGCCGGTCAATTGTTCGCCGGCTTTGACATAATCACCGTCATACACACCGATGTGTCTTCCTCTGGGAATGAGATATTCTTTTTTCTCGCCGGCATCCACCGGGGTAACCGTTACTTTCTGTTTGCCTTTTTTGGGAGACTTGCCGATAGCGACATACCCGTCGATTTCACTCAGCACAGCGGTTTCCTTGGGCTTTCTGACCTCAAACAGTTCCGCAACCCTCGGCAGACCGCCGGTAATATCCTTGGTTTTCGTTGTTTCCCGCGGCAATTTACCGATAATGTCTCCAGCTGCCACATAGTCATTTTCTTCCACCATGATAATGGTGTCAACCGGCAGTGCATAGCGTGCGAACCCTGAACCCGGAATAACCAGCGTTTTCCCTTCCTTGTCTTTTATCGAAATTCTCGGACGGGCCTCCATCGCCTTGGTATCCACTACCGTCAGACTGGACTTGCCAGTAACAGGGTCAACCTTCTCTTTAAGACTCTTCCCGATAACGAGATCTCCGAATTTCACTCGACCGGAAACAGCGGTGATAATCGGTGTTGAAAAAGCATCCCAGGACGCGAGCAAATCCCCCGCTACAACCTTTTGGCCGTCCTTTACCATGATTTCAGCGCCATAAATAATCGGGAACCGCTCCAGTTCACGACCCGAATCCGACACGATGGTAAATTCACCGCCACGCCGGTTCATTACGATGGTTCGCTTCTGGGTATTTTCCACCACATCAAGGGCATTGAATCTTATGGTCCCCGCCATGCGGGCTTTAATATCCGCTTGCTCCACCCGCCGATTGGCCGTACCGCCGATGTGGAAGGTTCTCATGGTTAACTGCGTACCGGGCTCACCAATGGACTGTGCCGCCATTATCCCAACGGGTTGTCCGATCTCCACAGGACCACCGTGAGAGAGATCCCGGCCGTAGCACATGACACAGACACCGGTAGGGGTAGAACAGGTCAGCACCGATCGGATTCTTACGCTGGTGACACCGGCCTGATCAATTTTGGCGACACCCAACTCGTCAATTTCTTCGCCAGCTTTAATCAGAACGTCATCCGTAAACGGGTCAAGGACATCATCAAGGGTGACGCGCCCCAAAACCCTTTCAGACAAGGGTTGAATCACTTCTCCACCTTCCAGAAGCGCTTCCACAATAATGCCGTTTCGTGTTCCGCAATCAAATTCCGCAGCTGAGCAATCCTGAGCAACGTCGGCGAGGCGTCTTGTCAAATACCCTGAGTTGGCTGTTTTGAGCGCGGTATCGGCAAGCCCTTTTCGTGCACCGTGTGTTGAAATAAAATACTGAAGAACCGAAAGACCTTCCCGGAAATTGGCGGTAATCGGCGTTTCAATAATTTCACCTGACGGTTTGGCCATTAAACCGCGCATGCCGGCGAGCTGCCGCATCTGGTCCTTGCTGCCGCGAGCGCCGGAATCCGCCATCATAAAAATCGGATTAATGATATCACTTTCAGCCCGGCCGATTTTATCCAGCCGTTTATCCGGTTCATCGGAAGGCGGCTCCTTAAAGTCGGGCACATAGGGCTTTTCCATGGCCGACATCATGGCATTGGCGATATCATCCGTGGCTTTTGCCCATATATCAACGACCTTATTGTATTTTTCACCCTGGGTAATCAACCCCTCCATATGTTGATTGGTAATATCCGCCACATTTTTTTCAGCCGTATTCAGGATATCCCACTTGGTGTCCGGAATAATCATGGCGTCAATGGAAATGGATAACCCGCCTGAAGTTGAGTGTTTATAGCCGGTATTCTTCAATTGATCGGACAGAATAACGGTGGCCTTGGGTCCTTTATGCCGATAAGTGTAATCCACCAGTTCACGAAGACATTTTTTGTTTAATACCTTGTTCACCATGGCGAAGGGGATCTCCTGCCTGACTTCAAGCACATGAAAGAGGTGAAATTTCCCCCCTGCCTTAATAATCTTGCTGATGTCTCCCTGCTTCAGTGCATACACCTCTGCGGCAACCGCATCCGATACCTGAAAAATTTCCTGAAATTCATCGAGTTCGAGCAATCCGATATTGCCGTCATAGGTTTTATCAAACGCTTCTGAATATTTGTGGACCAAATCCTTAAAGGAGCTGCCCTCATCCAGTTTATTGAGCACTTCTTTGGCCGTATCTTCGCTTGCGACCATAATATGCCGCAATATAAAGCTTTCACCTTTCGGCACAATTTCCCATAACAATATCCGGCCAACGGTTGTGTCATGGATCTTTCCATTGATCCGGACTTTCACCTTGGCATGCATATCCACGGCATCGGCGTCAAAAGCGGACCGCACTTCTTCAGGATTTGAAAATACCATCCCGTCACCCCGGGCACCCGCCAGCCCCAGTGTCATGTAATAAATGCCGAGAACAATATCCTGAGTCGGGACAATAATGGGTTCTCCGCTTGCCGGCGACAAGATATTATTCGACGCAAGCATCAGCACCCTGGCTTCAATCTGCGCCTCCAGAGAAAGCGGGACATGGACAGCCATCTGGTCACCGTCAAAATCCGCATTAAAGGCTGTACAGACCAAGGGATGGAGCTGAATGGCTTTTCCTTCGATCAACACCGGCTCAAATGCCTGTATACCCAATCGATGCAGGGTCGGCGCCCGGTTTAGCAGAATCGGATACTCTTTTACCACTTCATCAAGAGTGTCCCAGACTTCAGGGCTTTTCATTTCAACGCATTTTTTGGCGCTCTTGACATTGGAAACAATCCCTTTTTTCTCAAGCCGATGATAGATGAACGGCTTAAAAAGTTCCAGCGCCATTATTTTAGGCAATCCGCACTGGTGAAGCCTAAGGTTCGGTCCGATGGTGATAACGCTTCTACCGGAATAGTCCACACGTTTGCCAAGCAGATTCTGACGGAACCGTCCCTGCTTGCCTTTTAACGTTTCACTTAAGGATTTCAGCGGCCGTTTATTGGACCCTGTCACCACCCGGCCCTGACGCCCATTATCAATCAGGACATCAACGGCTTCCTGAAGCATCCGTTTTTCATTTCTGACAATAATATCGGGAGCCTTTAAATCCATCAACCGTTTTAACCGGTTATTTCGGTTAATGACCCGGCGATACAGATCATTTAAGTCAGAAGTGGCGAAGCGTCCGCCTTCAAGGGGCACCAGCGGGCGGAGCTCGGGCGGAAGCACCGGGATCACTTCCAGAATCATCCAGGTGGGGTTCAGGCCGGAATTTCGAAACGCATCAACCACCTTCAGTCGTTTGGCATATTTTTTACGCTTGGCCTCTGAGCCGGTATTCTGTATTTCGACCCGAAGCTCATTATACAGCTTCTCAATATCCAGCTCGCCGAGCAATTCCCGGATGGCCTCTGCGCCGATGCCGGCCTTGAATTTGGGGCCGTATAAATCCAATGCCTCTCTGTATTTGTCCTCGGACAGCAACTGCAGTTTGGTTAATCCGGTTTCCTTAGGATCAATGACAATATAGTTGTCAAAATAGATCACTTTCTCAAGGGACTTAAGGGTCAGATCCAGCAAATTGCCGATCTTGCTTGGCAGACTTTTTAAAAACCAGATATGGGTCACCGGGGTGGCCAAATCGATATGGGCCATGCGCTCCCGCCGCACCTTTGATTGAATGACCTCCACACCGCATTTTTCACAGATTACGCCTCTGTGTTTCATGCGTTTATATTTGCCGCAATTGCATTCATAATCCTTTGTGGGGCCAAAAATTTTGGCGCAAAACAGGCCATCCCGTTCCGGTTTGAACGTTCGATAATTGATCGTCTCAGGCTTCTTAATTTCGCCATGGGACCAGCTTCGGATCAGTTCCGGAGAAGCCAGAGCGATCTTAACGCCTTTATAACGTATTGGATTAATCGGTTTTACAAAAAAATCATATAGAGTTTCCAAGATGATCTCCTTACTCATTATCCTCAAGAAGGGCTACATCTAAACCTAAACTCTGTAACTCTTTAGTGAGTACACGGAACGATTCCGGCAGTCCGGGTTCAAATACATTTTGACCTTTAACAATTTTCTCATACATGCGTGTTCTTCCCGCCATATCGTCAGACTTAACGGTCAAAAACTCCTGCAATGCGTGGGCCGCGCCATATGCTTCCATTGCCCAGACCTCCATTTCACCGAGGCGCTGACCGCCGAACTGAGCCTTACCGCCGAGAGGCTGCTGAGTAACCAGAGAATATGGCCCGATAGAACGCGCATGCAGTTTATCATCCACCAGATGATGCAGTTTCAGCATATACATGGTGCCCACGGTAACCTTCCCGTCAAATGGTTCTCCGGTGCGACCGTCGAACAACGTCATCTGCCCGGTATGACTTAAACCGGCTTCAGTCAAAAGCGTCTTAATTTCTTCCTCTTTAGCGCCATCAAAAACCGGGGTGCTCATATGGACCCCGTCCTTATATCCCTTAGCCAGAGAAGTCAGTTCATCATCCGGCATCTTGGTGATGGCCGCCTTGTTCACGGGGTCGGAAAAAATCGCTTTGAACTTTGCACGTAATTCCTTAATTTTTTCAGCTTCAAGCAGGGCATTGATCTGATCGCCAAGGCCCTTTGCCGCCATGCCCAAGTGAATTTCCAGAATTTGACCGACATTCATACGGGATGGAACGCCCAATGGATTCAAAACCATATCCACTGTGCGGCCATCCTGAAAATACGGCAGATCCTCTTCAGGAAGAATTCTGGAAACAACGCCTTTATTCCCATGCCGACCGGCCATTTTATCACCCACGGAAAGCGTCCGTTTCATGGCCACATATATCTTGATCATTTTTATGACGCCCGGCGGCAGGTCGTCCCCCCGCTCATACATGGCCAATTGATGTTCATACGCCTTGCGAGCAAGATCGGTTTTTTCCCTATACAACGCAATCAAATCATTAAGCTGATCGTTGATGGCCGTATCCGAAAATGCAATGGTTTCCAATTTGGAAATGGGTAATTTATCAAAATGTTTTAATTCGATTTTGGTGTTTTTGGGAATGATGATTTTCTTCCCATCCGTCAGATCCGCCACGCATTGCATCCCTACAATTAAGGCCGCAATTTCCTTGCGAGCCATTTCTTCGATGATGCTCACTTCATCATCACGGTCTTTCTCCAGCAATGCGATTTCGTCGTTCTCGATGGCGCGAGACCGATCATCTTTATCAATCCCACGCCTGGAGAATACTTTTGCGTCAATGACAATTCCGTTTCCCCCCGGCGGTACGCGTAAGGATGTATCCTTGACTTCCCCCGCCTTTTCACCAAAAATCGCACGCAGCAATTTTTCTTCAGGGGAGAGCTGGGTTTCACCTTTGGGGGTGACCTTGCCGACCAGAATATCCCCCGGACCGACTTCAGCCCCTAAACGAATAATACCACAGTCATCCAAGTCCCTCAGCGCTTCTTCGCCGACATTGGGAATGTCCCGGGTAATTTCTTCTTTCCCCAGCTTGGTATCTCTTGCCAGTACTTCAAACTCTTCGATATGAATGGAGGTAAACACGCCGTCCTTGACCAGCCGTTCGCTGACAAGAATGGAATCTTCAAAATTATACCCACCCCAGGGCATAAATGCGACCGTCACATTTTTACCCAGTGCGA
Organism: Desulfosalsimonadaceae bacterium; assembly: GCA_049297455.1. Classification (GTDB taxonomy): domain Bacteria; phylum Desulfobacterota; class Desulfobacteria; order Desulfobacterales; family Desulfosalsimonadaceae; genus SURF-3. The sequence continues at coordinate 7,508 of JBAQUK010000205.1, forward strand.
GCTCTCCTTTTTCTGTGGCCGGACCATCCGCAATCACCTCTCCGGCTTTCACCACGGTCCCTTTTTTAATAATGGGCCGATGGTTAAAACAGGTGTTTTGATTGGAACGTATAAACTTGGAAAGATTGTATATCGTCACATCTTTTTTTAACGGATCACCTGAAGGCTCATGCTGCAACACGATTCGCGACGCATCCACGTACACCACTTTACCGTCTCTGCGGGCGACAACCGTGACCCCGGAATCCCTGGCGACCACCCCTTCAATTCCGGTGCCTACAAGGGGAGCGCGGCTGTTCAGAAGCGGGACCGCCTGGCGCATCATATTGGAGCCCATAAGAGCCCGGTTGGCATCATCATTTTCAAGAAAGGGAATTAATGAGGCGGAAGCGCTGACCAGCTGATTGGGTGAAATATCCATCAATTCTATCTGGTCCCGGCCAATTCGCATGAACTCACCGGCTACCCTGGAAATGACATTCTGATTTACATACTGATTCTTTTCATTAACCGGCGCGTTGGCCTGAGCGATGGGGTGTTCCTGCTCCTCAAACGCACTCAGCATTTTAATTTCATTGGTTACGGTGGCATCTTTAACGACACGGTAGGGGGTTTCGATAAATCCGAACTCATTTACCCTGGCATAGGTGCATAAGGAAACGATCAAACCGATATTCGGACCTTCCGGCGTTTCAATGGGACAAATCCTTCCATAATGGGACGGATGCACATCCCGGACTTCAAAACCGGCCCGGTCACGGGTCAACCCCCCGGGTCCCAAAGCGCTCAACCGTCGTTTATGAGTGGTTTCAGAAAGTGGATTGGTCTGGTCTAAAAACTGGGACAATTGGCTGGTGCCGAAGAATTCCTTCACGACAGCCGACACGGGTTTGGGGTTAACGAGGTCGTTGGGCATCAGCGCATCCACTTCCTGCATGCTCATGCGCTCTTTAATGGCCCGTTCCATTCGGACAAGACCGATACGGTATTGATTTTCAAGCAATTCGCCGACTGCCCGGACCCTTCTGTTGCCAAGATGATCAATGTCATCCACAGGCCCCTGATTGTCCCTCAGTTCCACCAGTGTTTTGGCGGTTAACAGAATATCCTCTTTCCGGAGGGTTCGGATATCAATCGGGGTATTGGTTTTCAGACGATGATTGATTTTCAATCGTCCGACACCTGAGAGGTCATAATAGGCATTTCTGAAAAAAAGATGATCAACGAACTCCTGCGCAACTTCCGGAGTTGCCGGATTACCCGGACGAAGCCGGCGGTAAATGTCAATCAAAGCATCTTCTTTGGTGGTCACCTTATCGACAAGAAGCGTCTTTTGGATGGCGTTACTGGAATAGAGGCCTTCCATCACAAGGACATCGAAGCTATCGATGCCGGACGATATAATCGCCTTTTCTAAATCTTTTTCAATGGTGACATTCGATTTCGCTATCAATTCGAAAGTTTTCGGGTGGATAATGTCCCTGGCAACAACCCTGCCATAAAGATCTTCTTTTGAAATCGGTATTAATTCAACACCGGCATCCTGAAGCTCTTTGATGGCTCTTTTGGTGAATATCCTTCCTTTTTTAACAACCACCTGTCCGGTTTCAGGATTTAAAATATCGCTTCCCGGACGCTGGCCTTTTAAAAATTCAGGATTAAGCTCCCTGAATAATTGTTTTTTCTTTATAATAATTTTTTCTTTATGATAAAAATAGGACAAAATATCGTCGTCACTATAGCCGATTGCTTTAAATAACAGCGTAACGGGAAATTTCCGTCGCCGGTCAATCCGGATATTTACAATATCTTTCGGATCAATTTCCATATCTATCCATGAGCCGCGGACGGGGATAATCCGTGCGGTATAAATTATCTTTCCGCTGGAATGGGTTTTCCCTTTATCATGATCAAAAAACACACCGGACGACCGATGCAGCTGGCTTACCACCGCACGTTCCGTGCCGTTAATGATAAAAGTGCCTTTTTCGGTCATGAGCGGAATCGTGCCGAAATATATTTCCTGTTCCTTAACGTCCCGGATGTTGGACACACCGGTGGTTTTATCGACATCATACACAACGAGCCTGACCCTTATCCTTACTGCGATTTCATAGGTCATCCCCCTGTTTATACACTCGCCAACCGAATGTTTAATCTCAGCAAAATGATAGGATACAAATTCAAGAGAAGCGGTGCCGGTAAAGTCCTTGATTGGGTACACAGAATTGAAAACTGACTGAAGACCGGAATCTTTCCGGTTTTCCGGAAGGACCTCCATTTGAAGAAAACGGTTGTATGAATCCCGTTGCATTCCGATGAGATCCGGAATTTCAACGATCGATTTAATATGACCGAAACTCTTTCTTATGCGCTTATAATTCGGTGGGTTTACTGTCATGGTAGCTCCAGAAATTTTTTAAAAAACCACATAAAACAGCAGCCCGGATCAAACCGGGCGCTGTTTTAGATTTTCTTCAACGTATTATAATAATTAATTTTTTTTAATTATTATAAAAACTATTTAATTTCTACTTGGGCTCCCGCAGCTTCGAGTTGCGCTTTAATTTTTTCTGCATCTTCCTTGGAAATGCCTTCTTTTACCGGTGCGGGAACACCTTCCACCATGTCTTTTGCTTCCTTTAAACCAAGACCGGTAATGGCCCTGACTTCTTTAATGACCTGAATTTTCTTATCACCGAAAGCGGTCAGAATAACATTAAATTCGGTTTGTTCTTCGACTGCGGCAGCGGGGGCTGCGCCCGAACCAGCAGCGGCGGCCACGGCAACGGGAGCGGCAGCGGAAACGCCGAATTTTTCTTCCAAGTCTTTCACCATCTCAGACAATTCAAGAACTGTCATATTCGCAATAAATTCAATTACATCATTTTTTGTAATATCAGCCATGGTAATTCCTCCAAAATTATATAAAACACACATTAATTATTTCGTTATTCAGTCAAAACTAAACGGCAAGTCATCACAGCGGGTTAGGCTGCATCTTTTTGGTCCTTAATCGCCTGCAACGCATAAAGCAATCTTTCAGGCACGTTACTTAAGGCTCTAACAAATGATGTCGGAACCGCAATCATGGTGGAAAGCAACTGAGCGAGCAGGACTTCTCGCGACGGCATTGTGGAAAGGGCTTTAATTGCATTAAGATCCAGGAGTTTCCCACCCATCACACCGACTTTGATCTCAAGCAATTCATTGTCTTTCGCGAAGTCAGAGAGCACTTTTGCCGGGGCCACCGGGTCATCATAGCTGATGGCGATAGCGGTCGCACCTTTGCACTTGTCTTTCATCAAAGAGACATCAGTATTTTCCGAGGCTCGGATGAGGAGCGTATTCTTGACCACGCGATACTCAATATTGGCGGATCTGAGTTTTCGACGCAGTTCATTCATCTTCTCGACATTCAGTCCTTTATACTCCGTTAAAATAACGATTTTGGACTTTGTCAATTTCTCATGAAGCGCTTCAACAAGCTCTTTTTTTTCGTTTTGATTTAGCATTTTACACCTCCTTTCTGAATCTGTAAAAACCAAAGGAAGTCGATTTATCTTAAAGACTGCCTCGGTAGGGACGGGACACCCGATTATTCACCCTATTTCAAGTGAACCTACGGTCTTTGACAGGTTTTTATTATTTAACTACAACGTGTTTTTATATGATACTGACTCCGTTTAAAAATTGCACTTTTAAGCATTTAGATCATATTGGCAGCACGGAGCCGAATTATTTATAAAACAAAATCGTTTGGTAAAAAATGTCAGCGGAACACTGTTTCCAAATGTTAAACAGCCAAAAAAAGGGATGCCGATGCTCCCTATTCGGCTCGAAGCACCGGCTAAAATTTTTTGTTTTTTTTGCTTTAAACAACAATATATTGAAGAAACTGACGTTACTTTAAGAGGTCCTTTACGTAAACCGGGTCGATTTTGAACCCTGGTCCCATGGTCGTGGAAACGCCGATGCTGCGAATGTAGGTTCCTTTGCTGGAAGCCGGTTTTATCCTGATAACGGAATCAATAAAAGCGATAATATTGCCAAGAAGTTTTTCAGTTCCGAAAGAAACCTTACCCATGGGTGCATGAATAATACCCGCTTTTTCAACCCGGAATTCTATTTTTCCGGCTTTCAATTCCTTGACGGTTCTCGCAACATCGAATGTAACCGTTCCGGTTTTTGCATTGGGCATTAATCCCCGGGGTCCCAGCATTTTACCTATTTTTCCGACAATCCCCATCACATCCGGTGTCGCAACCGCTTTGTCGAACCCAAACCATCCACCTTTGATCTTCTCAATCAACTCATCATTGCCAACAAAATCCGCACCGGCTTCCTGTGCTTCTTTTTCTTTTTCGCCTTTGGCAAAAACAAGCACCTTGACATCCTTGCCCAACCCGTTCGGCAAAATGATGGATCCACGAACCATCTGATCCGCATGCCGCGGGTCAACCCCCAGCTTCACGGCAATATCGACAGTTTCATCAAACTTTACAAATGATGATTCAAGCGCACCCGCAACAGCATCCTCAAATGAATACCGCTTTAACGGCTCGACTTTTGATTTTGCCTCTTGAAATTTTTTTCCATGTTTCGGCATTGTATCCTATTAACTCCTTTTCAAATTAAACGACTTCAAGCCCCATACTCCTGGCTGTCCCTTCGATAATTTTACAAGCATTCTCCCGGTCAGTGGCGTTTAAATCCGCCATTTTCATTGCTGCGATTTCTGCAATTTGAATTTTTGTAACCTTACCGACTTTTACTGATTTCGGTTCCGCAGAGCCTTTTGCAATCCCGGCGGCTTTTTTTAACAGGATCGAAGCCGGTGGGGTTTTGGTAATAAAAGAGAAGGATTTATCTTTGTAGACAGTCAATATGACAGGGATAATCATGCCTTCATCATTTGCAGTTCTGGCATTAAAGGTTTTGCAGAAATCCATTATATTCACGCCATGCTGACCCAGAGCAGGACCAATTGGGGGGGACGGATTGGCCTTTCCGGCCATCACTTGAAGTTTGATCTGAGCGATCACTTGTTTTGCCATCTTAATTATACTCCCGATATATTTTTATTACCGTGCAAAAAGAGGGGTGCCTCCGCTTTTCATTTCACCCGACTTTTACCACTATGTCTGATGCCGAACATTATATTCAACCGGATTTTATCAGCCTTTCGAAACCTGTACAAAATCCAGCTCAACGGGTGTGGAACGCCCGAAAATACTTACCAGAACCTTTAGCTTACCTTTCTCGGGGTTGACATCCTCAACAGTCCCGTTGAAATTGGTAAAGGGTCCATCCACCACTCGAATCTCATCCCCGATCTCAAAATAAAATTTCGGCTGGGGTTTTAATTTCCCCGCTTCCATCCGATTTAAAATATAATCCGCTTCTTCATCGCTGATGGCAGCCGGCTTGTCGCGACCGCCTAAGAATCCGGTGACTTTTGCCGTTGAACTCACCATATGCCAAGTGTCTTCATCCAGTTCCATCCGGATCAGTATATATCCGGGATAAAACTTGCGGTTGGACGTCTTCCGTTTACCTTTAATCAGTTCGACAACCTGCTCAGTTGGCACAACGACATCACCAAACTTGTTCGCATGGGGGGATGTCGCAATCCGTTCCTCAAGATTTGCCTTGACCCTGGCTTCAAACCCGGAATAAACATGAAGGATATACCATTTGAGCGCCATGTTTTTTTTCCTCACAAACAAATTCTAAAGAATCAACCGGACAAGGTTCGACAACCCAAAGTCAACCACCCCGAGAAAAAGTGAAATAATAAAAACAAATAAAATCACAACCACAGTTGATCCGATAGTCTGTTTTTTTGACGGCCAGGTTACTTTTGTCAGTTCGATTTTAACTTCTCTGAAAAATTGAATCCAGTTTCCAAAATATTTATCCGCCAGTTTCATTACAGCGGTTTGTTCGGTGCCTGATGTTTGACGAAATGCAGGCGTTTTCATCTTTTTCGGATCATTTCCGGTATCGGAAACCGAAATACGGGTACCCGAATTCACCGCTTCGCTGCTCGCAACGGAATTCCCGCTTTTTACCGCGTCGGATGAGATATCATCGGGTTTTTTTTTGGCTTTAAATATCGTTTTTTTCTTTTGAATACGTGCCATTTAGGCTCCTGAAAAACGCGAAAGCTCAAAATTAATGCAATTAATTAAATTCACCAAAAATGAGCTTTCTGCGCTACGCTTTCGTTAAAATTTTTATGGCAGGCCAGGAGGGATTTGAACCCCCAACACCCGGATTTGGAGTCCGGTGCTCTGCCGTTAGAGCTACTGGCCTATACCTATTGAAAGCTTAAACCATTCATTTGCTTCTCGGTTAAACAAAACAAAAACATATCTTTTTTATTTTGTCTCTTTATGAGAAGTATGAATCTTGCAAAACCGACAATATTTTTTAAATTCAAGCTTGTCGGGTTTGGTTCGCTTATTTTTGGTTGTTGTGTAATTTTTTCTTTTGCATTCCGTGCATGCAAGGGTCACTTTTACTTTCACAAAACACCCCTTAATCTATACATTTACGCAATAATTTCGCTTACCACACCGGCGCCGACCGTTCGGCCGCCTTCTCTGACCGCAAAACGCAATTCCTTTTCCATGGCGATGGGGGATACCAGTTCCGCTGAAATGGTCACGTTGTCACCCGGCATTACCATTTCAACACCCTCAGGCAATGACAGAATCCCCGTTACATCCGTCGTCCGGAAATAAAACTGCGGACGATATCCGGTGAAAAACGGTGTGTGCCGTCCGCCTTCATCTTTGCTCAATATGTATACTTCGGCTT
>JBAQUK010000206.1:0-15624 GCA_049297455.1 Desulfosalsimonadaceae bacterium
ATTATTTCAACTACGCCTTTCTGTGTAATTCGACTTGATGACAAACTAAAACTGGCAATAGTTGACAACCTGACTCAGGGTGTTTGAAATAAAAATATCTTAAAATCAAAGAGCGAAATCCAAGTTAGAATCAAAAAATCACATTTTGGGGACATTTTGTGATCAAACCGGGTGGATTTATTTTGACATGGACCATCCGGAAAAAGGCTTTTTTACAGATCCTCCGGTGATTCTTGCCTACGCCCCTTTAATCAAAAGTTTTCAAGCCTGCCAGCATGATTTCTGGAAACCAAATGCTGCAGCCTATGGTAATACGGGTTACATGGATTATATTGGTGCTTTCTCACAAACTGAATGGGGGAAAGACTCTATGGATACTGATGTGACCATCGCCCGGACATTTTTACTCGACGAGATATAACATGACATCCCTTCAACAAAGCATCAAATCCCGCAACATCAGCCGCTGGCAAGCCATTCGATTGGGTAAAGCTAGCAAAAACGATCTGATCCAGATTTTCATTATTTTTATCTTTGGACTTCTGGCTGTTTGGACCGGTCAAATGACGGGATTTTTCATGACGCCTTCCGAAGCCGTCAACACGTCATTAATGTTGGATGAACTCCAACTCCCAAGGGAATTGTCGAATTTGCCGGTTGAAAATGAAACCGGGCAAGCAGTTATGTTATGGGATTTGCTTGCTGATGAAAGGAGTATTCTTTCAGTCTATGCACCTTGGTGCCCTGGTTGTCAGAAAGATATACAGATGCTCACGGCATCAACTTCGAAAAAATGGAATTTGATTGTTTTGATATCCCATGACGAGGACGCCACGGAGGTCAGAAAAAAACTGGACAATCTGGGTTTAACGGAATTTATGTTCTACAAAGATGTCACCGGAAAAATTTTACCCCAGGGTAAAGTCACCAAATTGCCGACCAATTTTCTTTTAAACAAGTATGGAAAGGTTTTGGATCGGCTGGTTGGGTACTCGGAATATGACATAAAACGATTGATTAACAAAGCTGAAACAAAAAAATCTAATGACGAATCTTTCTAAAAGCAACCCGGCCGATATGACCAGCAACCAACCCAACATCATAGAATTTAAAAACGTTCACATGTATTTCGCCAGGGGATTAAAAAATCCGGTTCATGCACTTCGAGGGCTCACATTGAATATAAAACCCGGCAGTATTGTCGGGCTGCTCGGCCCGAATGGCTGCGGAAAAACAACTGCTATTTCCTGCCTGACCGGATTTTTATATCCACAGAGTGGAAATATTCTCCTCTTTAATGAACCGGTAGCAAAAGCAGTGACCCGGACCTGGCGAAACCCCATCGGCATTGTGATGGAAGATACCCGCCTGCCGCCTTATTTAACTGTAAAAACAGCCCTTGTTTCCGTGTGCCGCCTGCGCAATATTTCTTCAAGCCAAATAAGCAAGGAAATGGACCGCATCATTGAGGAGGCTGGAATCAATCAATTTCTGAGTCTTCGGATTAGCGGGCTTTCAAAAGGCCAAGCCAGGCGTGTTGGTGTGGCAGCAGCCATGGTGAGTGACCCGCCGCTGCTTATCATGGATGAGCCTGCGTCAGGAATGGATGTTTCATCAAGGGAGGAATTCAATAATTTAATTCGACAGCTTAAAAACGGCAGACGTACCATATTAATCACGTCTCACCTGTTAATCGATGTTGAAAATACTTGTTCCCATATCGCCATTATGCAGGACGGTTGCATTAAGGTTTATGATGAAACCCAGCGATTAATCTCTTCAAAAAATGAAAATGATATCGACATCTTTATTCATGAAAACCATGCCGACAATCTTCAAAAACTCGGTCTGAACTTTTCGACATCTAAATACTCCGGCCTGATCATGTTAACACCCACGGATATTCCGGCGCATCAAACACTGGGATTATTATCCGAGCATCAGATTGTTCCACAACGAATTACCCCCCGGGCTGATCTTATCCGCTATTATCTTGAAGTTACAGAAAACAAGGATCAATCATGAAACCCTTCTTCACCCTGATAGATATTTTTATCCGGCAAATGATACGCAGCAAAGCATTGTGGGTTATGACAGGCATGATGGCGCTGATGATCCTGATCAATTTCTATTTTCAATCCCAGTTTGATGACTGGATGAAAGGCGGAATGACCTATGACATGGCCACACGAAAAGCAACCGGCGCATTAACTTCCATGGCCCAGGAAATTCGCACATATGCTTCAATATTTATAATTATTATAGCCGCCGTCATCGCCCCGGAATCCCGCAAGAACGGTACCACACAGTTTGTTTTAAGCCTGCAGGTTTCACGCTTAAAGTTGGCAGCCGCCCAGTTTATAGCGCTGACGCTTTTTATTGTTGCAGCGGTTCTGGTCATTCATTCGGGTTTTTCTGTTTTTGCTCTTAAAATGGGCTTCATAGGAATCCCGGAAGTTTTGCTTTCATGGATTTTGCTTTTGATTCCATTATTGCTCGCGGCTGCCGTCAGTTTTAGCCTGTCGTTAACGTTTTCTACCGCTGTCGTTTACATTTTGGTCTTTGCCGTTCCATTGATATTGATCGAATTACTGGATACTTTAATAAGATGGAAGGGGCAATGGATTCCGGTCCCGGTTGCCCATATCGTGGACAACCTTAATTTTCTGTTCATTCATCCGGAATCAATTATTTTCTGGCCCTTTCTATCCCCGAATCTTAGCGTATCGGATGCACCGTATCCTGTATGGCACTGGTTTTTGCTCAACAACTTTTTTGCGGCCGGATTCTGGGTAATGATCGGATATTTGTTTTATCGAAATTATAATATCGGGTCTCGACTGCCGTCAAAATAACCTGCCGTAATTTACCTCATCGTCATGGCGCGCGCAAGGCGGCACAACATACCGGGTCAGGTATGGCACATCACCCATCGATGCCATAAGAGATAAGAGAGCGTTTGTCTCAAGTTCGACAGGATCGGCAAAGGTGGCTCCGGTTGTTTTAAAGGTTTTACTGAGAACGTAAAATATTTGATGGGAGCAATGGCCATGGGTCGAAATAAACTTAAATTCCAATGGAGTAAGCATCCCCATGATTGATGGTTATGTGATATCCACTGATAAAGCGCGGCTTGATGTTCCCGCCATCCATGATTATCTGAGCAACAGGTCTTATTGGGGGCAAGGAAGGACAATGGAAACCGTGCTGAAAAGCATGGAGAACTCTTTATGCTTCGGCGCATATGATAAAGACAATCAACTGGCCGGATTTGCAAGGGTTGTGACCGATTTCACCATAATTGCGCACTTGTTGGATCTTTTTGTTTTGGAAGGGCACAGAAAACGCGGTCTTGGGAAATGGATGGTAGACCACATCGTAAACAACCGGATTTTTAAAGATATCCGGTTCTGGCGGCTTGACACCAAAGACGCCCACGCGCTTTATCGAAAGTATGGTTTCCGGGAGCCTGCATTTCCTGAAAAAATGATGGAAAAGCGGAATGTTGCCAACCCGACAGCAACAAACCCAGGAAGCTAACGCCGGGGCTTTCCCGTTGTATTCGGCATCCCACATGAGCAAGCAATGACCAATCGACCGGAACAGACACGTGCGGTTTACGATGAGGTCGCGGCAGAGTATGCGAACCGCATTTCCGGTGAACTTGCGGGCAAACCGCTCGATTGCGCCCTTCTCGACGTATTCGCAAAGTCCATCAGTACTGGCGCGCGCGCGTGTGACGCCGGGTGTGGGCCGGGACATGTTTCCCGCTATCTGCGGGACCGCGGGGTGAACGTATACGGCGTCGACTTCTCGCCTGCAATGGTGACTGAAGCGATAAGGCGCAACCCCGATATTGAGTTCCTGACGGGTGACCTGACCTGCCTACCGGTCCAGCCCGGCGGTTTGGCTGGGGTCATCATGTTTTATTCGATTATTCATCTGCCCCGAGAAGAAGTGCAATCCGCACTTTGCAGTGTTATCAAATGCCTGCGTCCGAATGGCCTTATGTTTGCGGCCTTTCACGTCGGGACCGGCGAGCTTCATATCAACGAGTTGTGGGGACGATCCGTGTCGCTCGACTTCATCACGTTATTCGGGGTTGATGAGATGAAGGAATACATGCAAAAGGCCGGCTGCGCGCTTGAATGGGTGGTGGAGCGCGAGCCCTATCAAGGGGTCGAATATCCGACACGGCGTGGGTATATTTTGGGGCGTAAGGCAGATACGGGGACGGTATGACGCCGCGCCGCCCAGACGGCTGAGTGGCATAAAAGCCTTGACATCAATCGCCGCCTGTGTTTTTTAAAAAACTGAACAGGTGCTCAGAGATGAGCCGAAAGAGGGAACCCCGTGAGAATCGGGGACGGGCCCGCCGCTGTAACCGGGAACGATGGCAGCAATCATGCCACTGATCCAGCATGTGGGGATTGGGAAGGCGCTGTTTCATCGGATGATCCGGAAAGTCAGAATACCTGCCTGGTTCAAGAATGGCCAATGTTCCCGAGGACAAGGAACGGCCGGACGACTCCGTGCGAAAAATGGGCATCCCGGATCGATCGTAAGATGGATCCGGGATTTTTATATTTGAGAACCCCGGATCGGGCATCACCCGATGGCGGGGTTTTTTGTTCGGAGGCGACATTCACTGTATGAAAAGCAAAAAGAAGGGGAGGCGGATATGTATTTATACTGGCGCGTGCAGCAGGATTTAAACTGTCTGGGAGAAACTATCCTATTTCATGAGCCCGGCCTCATCCGGTCCCTGCGGCAGTGGGTGCGGAAAAACGCAGCAGGCATCGCCTTGTCCGGGGATTTTTCACCTGAGGATCTGATCCGGCCGAGCATGAACTGAAGACTTGTATCTTATCAAAAAAAGCAACGATGTCGATAGGTTATGAAGGCTCCGCAATTGTAGGGTGGATTAGCGAAGCGTAATCCACCATCTTTAAGTAAATAATCCTGAGCCTGTCCCAGAGTACCAGAAACTTTTCTGAAAACCGCTTATTAGGTCTTCCGTCATCGTTATAAATGCCGGATTACGCGCTGTGAAAATTGTCGCCATCCTTGTATATTTCGATCGCCGCGCTAATCCGGCCTACTTTTTGCCCCACTTGTTCAGCACATCAAAGATGGCGGTGGTCAATTTTGAAAGCTGGCTGTCCGTGATGATATACGGCGGCATGATATAGACCAGTTTGCCGAAGGGCCTGATCCAGACCCCGCGCTCCACAAATTGCTGCTGCATCCAGGGCATTTCAACCGGCTTTCTGGTTTCCACCACACCGATGGCCCCGATGCACCGGACATCCGTCACCACCGGCAGGCTCCGGCAGGGTTCCAGTTCCTTTCGCATTTGGGCTTCAATATCCATCACCTGTTGTTGCCACGGTGTTTCAAGAAGTAAATCAATGCTTTCCGCAGCCACCGCACAGGCCAGGGGACTTGCCATAAAGGTCGGGCCGTGCATGAGCACCCCGACCCCGTCAGCGGAAATGCCGCGGGCCACATCGGTTGTGGTCATTGTGGCGGCCAGGGTCATGGTGCCGCCGGTGAGGGCCTTGCCCAAACACAGAATATCCGGAACCACGTCCGCGTGTTCGTATGCGAACATTTTGCCTGTTCTGCCGAACCCGGTGGCGATTTCATCAAAAATCAGCAGCACGCCGTTTTCATCGCACAACCGCCGCAACTGCCTCACATACGCCGGATGGTAGATGTTCATCCCCCCGGCTCCCTGAACCACCGGTTCGATAATCATTGCCGCGATCTCATGCCGGTGCCTTTCAAGCTTCTGGGTGAGCGCATCCATTTCAGATTCGTCCCAGGGGCTGTCCGCCGGCCGGGGCTTTGGCGCAAACAAATGCCGTGGCAGGATGCCGGTGAACATCTGGTGCATGCCGCTCACCGGATCGCAAACTCCCATGGCGCCGAAGGTGTCTCCGTGATACCCGCCGTTAACGGTGATCAGGCGGTTCTTTTCCGGCCGTCCTTGTGCAAACCAGTATTGAATGGCCATTTTGATGGCCACTTCCACGGAAACGGACCCGGAATCGCAATAAAACACATGCTCAATAGATTCGGCGGTCAATGCCATCAGCCGTTCGGTGAGGGCAATGGCCGGGCCGTGGGTCAGCCCGCCGAACATCACATGGGACATGGACCGGAGCTGGCGTTCAATGGCCCCATTCAGGCGGGGATGATTGTATCCGTGAATCGCGGCCCACCAGGAGGACATGCCGTCAATCAGTTCCCGGCCGTCGGTCAGGCGCAGCATCACCCCGGAAGCGGATGCCACCGGATAAACCGGCAACGGCCGGGTCATGGAGGTGTAGGGGTGCCAGATATGCTCCCGGTCAAAATCAAGCCAGCGTTCGGGATGGGATGACAGGTTGAAATCAGGCATGGACATCCTCCGGAAGAAGGAAACGGTCGGGAGCAAGGATGAAATCCCCTTGCCTCAGTTGCGGGAAACCTGTTAGGATTAAATTAAAGTCATTTGGATTCAATAACATGAACATACCCCTGAACCTATAAATCATTTAACGGAAGGCGAATCCATGCGATACATCCGAATCACCCGGTATGAAAATAATCCGTCCCCTTTCGGGCAAGGCATAATGGCCCGGCTTTTCATCAAATGGTTGTGCCTGACCGGCGCGGTTCTGTTTGCCGCCTGGGCTCTGGACGGCATTTCAGTCACCGGGTTCGCCAGCGCGTTTTTTGCGGCTGCGGCCCTGGGTCTTCTAAACATGGTGTTCCGGCCCATCCTCCTGCTCCTGACCCTGCCCATCAACGTGCTGTCGTTGGGTCTTTTCACCTTTGTCATCAACGCCCTCATGCTGAAAATGGCTTCCAACCTGATCTCCGGCTTTACCGTGACAGGATTCTGGTCGGCGGTTTTCGGCGCGCTCCTCATCAGCATCGCCAACTGGGTGTTGACCCTGATGATCGGCGAAAAGCGGATGTATTCCTATTCGGGAACGTCGGGTCCGGGAAACGGCGGCGCAGGTAACGGGGCGGAAGACACGCCGGGAGATACGCCAAAAGATACCATTGATCTCAACAAAAAAAACGACAAATGGCAGTAAGGTTTTACCTGATTTTATCCCCGAATAAATACCAGCAGCTCAGCACCGCAAACGCCACCCCCGCGGCATCCGCCGTCAGGGCTGCGGCCAGGGCATGGCGCACCCGTTTCACCTGAACCGCGCCGAAATACACCGCCAGCACATAAAATGTTGTTTCCGTAGACCCTTGGATGGTGCTCACCAGATACCCCACATAACTGTCCGGACCAATGGCCGGGTCATTGATCACCGACGCCAGGATGCCGTAGGCACCGGACCCGGACAATGGCCGCAAGAGGGCCATGGGCAGGGCTTCGGCCGGCAGGCCGATTTTTCCGGTGAAGCCCCCGAGGAAATTCACCATCACGTCCAGTGCCCCGCTGGCCCGGAACATGCCCACCGCCACCAGGATCGCCACCAGATAGGGAATGATCTTGACGGCCACCTGAAATCCTTCCTTGGCCCCTTCCACAAACGCTTCATAAATGCGGACCCCGCGGATGACGCCGAACAGCAGAAAGCCCATCATGAGAGAAGGAATCACCCAGGGTGAAATCACCTTGCCGTAAACCACCGTCAGCGGAATAAAGGCCACCAGAAAACCTAAGGCAAGAATGCTGACCCATAATGGATAGGACCCGGACGCTTCCGCCACGGTCACATCGGCTTCCGCGTTTGATGGGGTTTCCGTTTCCCGGATGTCGGCAGCCTGGGGATGAATGTTGTTTTTGATTTGTTTAAGCTTGGAAAAGCGGCCATATAATTTGGCGGCGATGATGGCCACCGCCGTGGAGCCCATCGTTGCGAACAGGGTGGTGGACAGAATGCCCGCCGGATCAGCGGACCCCGCGGCGGCCCGGAGGGCGATGACGCCGGTGGGCAGCAGGGTGACGCTGGAGGTGTTGATGGCCAGAAACAAGACCATGGCGTCCGTGGCCGTGCCTTTTTCCGGATTAAGGGCGTCCAGCTCCTGCATGGCCCGGATGCCGAAAGGCGTGGCCGCGTTTCCCAGGCCCAGCACATTGGCGGACAGATTTAGTATCATGGCCCCCATGGCCGGATGGTCTGCGGGAACATCGGGGAAAAGGCGCGTCATCAAAGGCCGGAGGAGCCGGGAAATGACTTTCAGGAGTCCGCCCGCTTCCGCGATTTTCATGAGCCCCAGAAACAGGGTCATGACTCCCACGAGCCCGATGGCCAGGTCCACTGCGCCCTTGGCGGATTCGATCATGGCGGTGGACAGGGCCTCAATGGGCGCGGTGGCACCTTCGACCGGGACGGTCATGATTTCATGCCACCCGGCAAACACAAAGGAGATCAGAACGATGAAAAAGAAAACCAGATTCATAATGGGTCAGCCTGACTTTGCATGTGATATAATGGGTTACAATTTCAGTTCCATCTGCTGAAATTTTTTTCCCTTGGGTTTTTCGGCAGTTTCCACTGGCTCAAAATTTCTCTGCCCCGGGTCTTCGGCATATTCTATCTCAAATTTACCGTTTTCCGTTTTTCGGGCGGTCTTCAACGGATGGAATACCAGGTTTTTTTCCTGATTCATGACCACGGGAAACCCGTAAGGCCCGTTGGTATACCTGAAAGGCCCTTTTTCGAGGGTCCGCGCCTTTACAAACGCCTCATGCCTTGCGAGCCGCTCCCGGATCAGGGTATTGGCATAATCCACAATCCCGGTGACCTGGTTCTCGATGATGCCGGCGAACTGGGGATCCAGCTCGAAACCGACACTGTTGCGGCCCGCAGCCATGGCAGCCAGCATCGTGGTCCCGGTTCCCATAAACGGGTCCAGCACCCGGTCCCCCCCCACGGAATACATATTGATGAGCCGGTACGGCAACTCAAAGGGGAACGCCCCGCTCCGTTTCCGGACATCCTTTTCCAGCAGATCCTGGCGTGCGCCCTTGAGGTCAAACCACACATCGGAAAACCACTGGTTCCGTTCCTCCCAGAACAGGGCACTTTCCTGGCGGTGGGCCCGGTCTTTTTCCGTGTCAAAGGAACGTTTTCCGCCCTTGCGAAGGATCAGAACGTATTCATGCTCCAGAGTCACGTAAGCGCCTGCGGGCAGCACCCCGGAGCCCATGAACTTGTTGGGGGCGTTGGTCTGCTTGCGCCAGATCACCGCGGGCAGGGG
Organism: Desulfosalsimonadaceae bacterium; assembly: GCA_049297455.1. Lineage (GTDB taxonomy): Bacteria > Desulfobacterota > Desulfobacteria > Desulfobacterales > Desulfosalsimonadaceae > SURF-3. The sequence goes on from JBAQUK010000206.1 coordinate 9,220, forward strand.
AGACAGGCCTCTCTGATGCAGGGCCGAGAGAATGCGGGCGTGATTGGGGTACAGCATAAAATTCTCATTAATGGTCCGGGTGGCGTCGCCGATATTGATGCAGGCGAATCCCCCGTTTTTCAGCACCCGCACCACTTCATCCCAGACCCGGTCCAGTTCCCGGTGCATCAGCTCAAAGGCGGCCGCTCCGTCGTTTTTGCTTAAGGCCGACCGGATACCGGGGGAGGCTGCCGTAAATATTTCATCCCACATTTCGATCATGGGATACGGCGGCGACGTGACCACCAGGTCGATGGTTCCGGAATTAATGGCCTTCATTTGCCGGGCGTTTTTAAAGATAATCTGATGATTGGTATTCATAACAATTCTATTCGGTTCTATTCGAAAGGGTTATTCCACCAGGGCCGCGACGTTTTTCACCGCCCGCAAAACATCCATTGGATCATCCGTTATTTTTAAAATCTCCAGATCATTCGGTGATATCAGGTTGTTTTCCAGCATCCTGGCCCGTATCCATTCGACCAGCCCGCTCCAGTATTCCGAACCGAACAGAATCACCGGAAACGGCTTCACTCGTTTGGTTTGAATCAGCGTAACAGCCTCAAACATTTCATCCAGTGTGCCGAATCCGCCGGGCATGACGACATAAGCCATGGCGTACTTGACGAACATCACCTTGCGAACAAAAAAATAATTGAATTCCACCTTAATATTTGAATAGGGATTGGGCTTCTGCTCCATGGGCAGCGAAATATTGAGGCCCACCGATCGCCCGTTTTTTTCCGTGGCGCCTTTATTGGCTGCTTCCATAATCCCGCCGCCGCCGCCGGTGATAATGGCAAATCCGTTTTCTGCAAGCATTCCGGCAATTTCAACCGTTTTCTGGTAATATAAATCCGTGGATTTCATCCTTGCGGACCCGAAAATGCTTACCGCCGGCCCCAGATCATGCAATTCCTCCACCCCTTCAACAAATTCTCCGAGAATCCGGAAAAGCCGCCAGGATTCCTTCAGTCCCATCTCATCGATCACGTATTGTTTTCCCATTGTGTTCCTTTCCCTATGTATAGGCCCAAAGCGTTTTTTATGGCTTCTAAACCGATTTATTTAATAAAAAATTATAAATTCAGATATTTGTAAAAATAAAAAGTGACCGAAAATTATCAGCCGTCCCTGTTTTTGTCAATGATTTAGTTTGACAATAATCACCCCCGCGTGTTAGGTTCAAAAAATTTAATTATAAGAATTCATTTTAAATATGAACATGTTAGACGACAAACTAAGCAAAACCGCCACCGTGATTAACGAGTTGGGGCTTCACGCCAGGCCCGCTGCCCGGATTGCGAAAATCGCCGGTGAAGCCCAGTCCGATGTCCGGCTTTGCAAAAACGGTGAGCAGGCGGACGCCACCAGCATCATCGATATGCTTTCGCTGGCTTGCTTTAAGGGAACCGTCGTCACCCTTGAAATAACCAATCCGGCAGACATGCCTGTTTTAAATAAAATCATCGACCTTTTTGAACGGGGCTTTGAGGAGTAGACCAAATCCATGCAACCTGACACCAGGGAAATAATTCTGAAAGGGATCAGCGGTTCTCCGGGAATCTGCATTGGGAAAGCCTATCTGGTGGATAAAGAAGGCGTTGATGTAATTGAAAAATACACCATCCCGCCGGAAGCCGTCAGAAAAGAAACCGATCGGTTTAAAACAGCGGTCACCAAAGCCCGAAACGAGCTTGAGGATACGATCAAACGGGTCCCGGAAGAATTGCGGCACCATGCTGCCATTCTGGAAACCCATCTGCTGCTCCATAAAGACAAGATGTTTTATGGAAAAATCATCGACATGATCAAAACTGAGCTGATCAATGCGGAATGGGCGCTCAAGGAAATAACGGCCCGGGCCAAGGCCATGTTCAACGACATCCCGGACCCTTACCTCAAATCGCGGGCTGCGGATATCGAGCATGTATCCGAGCGCATTATGAGCAACCTCGTGGGGATCAAGACCGTCAATATCGCGGGCATCGACAAGCGCGTCATCCTGGTGGCCCATAACCTGTCGCCGGCCCAGACCAGTCAGATTCAGCTTGAAAAAATCATGGGGTTCATCACGGACCGCGGCGGCAAGGCGTCCCATACCAGCATTATCGCCCGGACCCTTGAAATTCCGGCGGTCCTGGGTCTTGATAACGCCACAGCCATTATTAAAAACGATAATATCATTGTGGTGGACGGGACGGCGGGCATTGTCGTCGTCAATCCGGAGGAAGAGACCCTTATCCGGTACGATGAGCTGGCCAAAAAATACGCCCTGCGAAAAGCCGACATCCTCCGCACCAGCACCCGGCCCGCGGAAAGCGCCGATGGTCTGGCCTTCAGCATCATGGGGAATATCGAGCTGCCCGAGGAAGTGGTGGCGGTCAAGGATCATGGCGGCGACGGCATCGGCCTTTACCGGACGGAATTTCTTTACATGAACCGGGATACCTTTCCCGATGAGCAGGAGCTTTTCGTTCAGTATAAGGAAGTGGCGGAGCTGATGTATCCCCAGCCGGTCACGATCCGGACCCTTGACGTCAATGGGGACAAAGCCATCCTCGGCACGGATACGCCGGATGAGGCCAATCCGGCCCTGGGTCTTCGGGCCATTCGTTTCTGCCTGCAAAAACCCGGCATATTTAAAACACAGCTTCGGGCCATTTTGCGGGCCGCCGCTTTCGGCAACGTCAGGCTGCTGCTGCCTATGATTTCCGGGTGTGAAGAGATAAAAGAAACCATTCTGCTTCTGGACCAGGCGGCCAAGTCCCTGGAAAAGGAACGGTTGCCCCATAACCGGGATATGAAAATCGGCATTATGATTGAAGTGCCGTCCGCCGCTGTTATTGCGGACCAACTGGCGGGGCTGGTGGATTTTTTCAGTATCGGCACCAATGACCTGGTCCAGTACACCCTGGCCATTGACCGGGGCAACCGACAGGTGGCGTATTTATACAACACCCTGCATCCGGCGGTTATCCGGATGATCAAATCCGTTGTGGATGCCGGAAAAGAGAAACAGATCAAAACCTTCATGTGCGGGGAAATGGCGGGGGAAATCATCAACCTGCCCATCCTGATGGGCATCGGCATTGATGCATTAAGCATGGCGCCCCAGTCCATCCCTTCCGTTAAAAATATGATCCGGAAAATCAGCGTCTCCGAATCCCGGCTGTTTTTAAAAGAGGTGCTCAAACAGACGTCGGCCGCAGATACCATGCAATTGATTACCGACACCTACGGCAAAACGCTGACAAACGGCATCTATCTTGCGTAGCACCCCAAAAGACGCTAAAAGTTTATTCACCCGGAGATCATGACCCCATGGACGACAGCCACATTAAAATTGTTACCAAAAACCGCAAAGCCTGGCATGATTATACCATAGAGGAAGAAATCGAAGCCGGCATGGTACTCTTGGGCACGGAAGTCAAGTCCCTGCGCTCGGGCATGGCCAACCTCAAGGATTCATACGGAAAACTCCAGAACGGCGAACTGTTTGTCCATCAGATGCACATCAGCCCCTATCCGTTCGCTTATTATGACAACCATGACCCCTTTCGCACCCGGAAACTCCTGCTCCATCAGTCGGAACTCAAACGGCTGGATGCGAAAATCCGGACCAAAAATATCTCCATAATTCCTTTAAAAGTCTATTTTAAGGGCGGCAAGGCCAAGATGACCATCGGCCTTGCAAAAGGCAAACACAAATACGACAAGCGGGAGGCGATCAAATCGCGGGAGATGGATCGAGAGATGGATCGGATTAAAAAAAGGAACTATTAACCGGATTTTGCAGGTGAACCTTTTTAAAAAATGGATGGCATTCCTATGAAGAAAAACAATCCCCCCTGCGGTTCTCTGAAAATGGATACCGCCCCATGGCTTCGCCGGTTCATTCTTTTGACTGTTCCGGCGATTTTGTTTTTTTGCGCGGGTATCGGCTGCCGCGCCACCCCGGCCCCAAAGCCGTACCAGGCTCCGGCAAACGCCGCCGCTGTCTCAGGACGTCCAATTGTGTTCATGACCGCCTCCGAACTGGCCGGGGCTATCCGGTCAGGACGATTAACATCCCTTGAAGTGGTTTCGGCCCATATCAATCATATCCATAAATACAATCCGGGGCTCAATGCCATTGTTTTTATGGATGAAAAAGCGGCCTTTGAAAGAGCCCGGCAGGCGGATGAGGCCCTTGCCGGGGGCGAAATCTGGGGCCCGCTGCATGGGGTTCCGGTCAGCATCAAAGACCATTTTGCTGTAAAAGGCATGCGGATCACCAATGCATTTCCGCCCCTGGCCGACCAGGTCACGGATTTTGACGCCACCGTGGTGAAGCGCCTCAAAGATGCGGGGGCGATCATTCTGGGGATCACCAATATGCCGGTGATGGCCATGGATGTGCAGACATCGAACCCCATTTACGGCCGCACGAACAACCCGTGGGATGTGACCCGGACGACCGGGGGAAGCACCGGCGGCGGCGCGGCTGCCGTTGCTTCCGGCATGTCGCCCCTCACCATCGGCAGCGATCTTGCCGGTTCCATCCGGATTCCGTCCGCTTTTTGCGGGATTTACGGCATCAAACCCACTGAAAATTTTGTTTCCGGGTACGGCATTTTCCCGGGGCTTGGAGACGTCAATCGAAGGACGGTTCGCGCCATGGCTTCCCTCGGTCCCATGGCCCGCTCCATCGAAGACCTGAAACTCTGCCTGCCCATTATCGCCGGACCGGACGGGTATGATGCCATGGTGCCCGCGGTGGACATGTGCCCCAAACCCAAACCGGCATATAAGGAATTGCGCATTGCCTGGTCGGATAATTTTGGAGATGTCCCGGTTTCCGATGACACCCGCAAGGCACTGAATCAATTCATTAAAAAACTTGCTGACAAAGGCTGCACGGTCAAACAGATCAATCCCGCAAACTTCGATTTTCCACAGGTGTGGGAAACTTGGGGAAAAATGGTGGACCTGCAGATCAATGTCAACCTCCCGTCCTCTGCGCGATTCTTCATGTACACGTTGGGCGGCATGGAAAGAAGACGATCACCGCTCCTCCAGATGGTGTACCCCGCGACATACGACAAATTTATAGAGGAATGCTCCCGGCGGGAGATCCTGATCGCGCATCTGGAACAATTTCTCATGGAATGGGATGTGTTCATCTGCCCGGTCGCCACCCGGCCCGCCTATAAACATATCGAACCCGATGATGTTATTTTCGGATACAATATTTATCGTGACCCGATCCCGGTCGATGACCATCAGCTCAATTACTGGATGGCGAATTCCGCTTACACCGCGCCTTTTAACACCACCGGACACCCGTCGGTCACCATTCCGGCAGGGTATTCCAAAGACGGCATGCCCATCGGACTGCAAATCGTGGGGCGGCGCTGGCACGACATGGAACTGCTGGACGTGGCCGAGATGATTGATGCGGCAGTCGGGGCTTACCGGGAACCGGCGGGGTATTAAACACCCGGCACAAAAAATCAGGGATGGCGGATTAGTTTTATTAGCTTGATTTTATTGTGTAATAAAATAAATTCAAATCCAAGAGAAATGACATATTGCTTGTCTTGGGCCAATCACCTTGACATTACAGACGCCAGGCCTTATTTTATGGCCGTAAACAGTTCCGTAAGAAACACTTCACACCATTCACTCATAACGCTGATACCATCAAAAAATAAGGGGGCGAAACGGCTTCGACGGGGATAAAGAAGCAATGGCTGCATACCGAGTTTTCTGCCGACTCGTTAAACAGGCGGAAAAAACATAATCGCAGACGATTATAACTACGCAGTAGCCGCTTAGGCTACAGCCGTCCAGCCGGATAATGCCTGCGGATCCGGTATGGGCGTCGACTAGCAGGAAAGCCAAACCCGAGTGCCTGTATAGGGTGAGGTTAAATTTTACAGGATAGTGACTGAAGCATCCTGCCTGAAGGAGTCTTCAGCCGCGAAAATCAAATTTCAGGATATGTATGTAGACGCCCTTGTGGAATGTTTTCGGACGCGGGTTCAACTCCCGCCGCCTCCACCATTTTTTTATAATAAATTCAGATAGTTAAGTTTTGACAGGTTCCATCTCTGGTAGAATAATGGTAGAATTCAGAGATGGAACCTTCTTTTTCAGCCGGAACAAATCAACGTAATTACGGGTCTAATATCTCATCCTCTGATAAAGCACCAGCAGAATTCCAGGCTTTTTCTATATGCGTCCCATCATCTGGGGCAGGTGTTGATTTCCAAAAAAAATGTAACTGATTTTTCTGATTATTTTGACTGTGACAGTTATTTTCCGGATTATTTAAACTGGATTCGCTGCGCTCAATCATTTTATTGGGTTTTTTAAGGCATA
>JBAQUK010000207.1:0-19212 GCA_049297455.1 Desulfosalsimonadaceae bacterium
CGCCACCTGTTCAAAAAAAGATATTTTCTTATATACAGACACCAATTCAACCGACACCGGGCTTGTTCAACCACCGGATAAGATCGTGGTTCGCTTCGCTCTCACGATCTATCCTTATTCGTTCGGCTGTTATCGCTGAAACTCAAAATAAAATTCTTCAGCCTTTAAAAGAAAAATATCATTACCGGTTTTTCTGCAGAATTGATACCGATCATAAAATAAAACAACCCATCAGCATTATTGATAAAATAATCCGCCCTGCGAAACCGGAACCGGACAAGCCAGCTCCCATACCCCCCACCTTGGACAATTTTACAACCACCATGAAAGATCTGGCCCGGTTCAGAATCGTCTGTAATTTTATCAATGATGTGGATGAAGTGACGGAGACATTAAAGAATTCCGCCATGCTAAACAGCATGTTCAGCATCGAAATCAAGAGCACGATGGAAGTCCATCCTGGATCACGAAAATCAGCCGAGAGGTCGGTCAAATTTATTTTGGAACATAAAACACGCCCCGGCCTTTTTCTGGAAATCCAGGTGATGACCCAGCTTTCGGAGGCTTGGGACAAAAAAGACCATTTTCTGGTTTATGAGGTTCGCAGGCGTTTTCCGGATAAGGAAGCTGAAAATTTTCCGGATTACCTGGATGCAAAAATGCATGCCATGGGAGAATTGCTTTATGTGGCGGACAGTTATTTTGAAGCGCTCAGGGCATCCCAGGAAGAAGATGATAAAAAGGAGACAAGCGGATCATGAAATTACGGAATGAAAAAGCCGAAACCGGCCACCTGTTGTCGTTTGTTTCAAAAACCGATCCCAACGACAACTTTTCTCTGTTTTTTCCAGTGGAAGGCCTGGACCAGTTTGATACCCTCCTTGAAGTCACCACAGGGTTCGAAAAATGCCTGGAAACATGGCCGGGCATATATGATTACAGGGGATATTCCATTTCCGACTATGGCGAAATTGAAAAAGCATTTCCGGAAATAGATGCAAACCGTGTTTTCTTTTTTGAACAGAGCGAGTTCCTTTCAGAAGCCTCCCGGTTTATTGAGCCTTTCGGAAAAGCCCTGCTAAAACGGTTCGTTCAAAAACAAAACCGGATATTCCCTGATATTGTCACCGGCGCAATGGCTGTAGGGTCGGGTTTTTATGACAGGGAAGACGCCATCAGTGGGATATGGGAAATGCTTCGGAACAAAAAGAATATTCTGTTCAGAGCGCCCCGAAGATTTGGAAAAACCAGCCTTTTAAACCATATTTCAAAGAATCCCGCCCCTGGATGGCATGCCTGTTTTGTGGATCTGGAAGGCGGGGATTCTGCGGAAAAATTTGTTGAAAAGATTTTGACGGCCATGCTTGCCGGGGAATGTTTTGATCCATTTTTGCCGGACCATCTCGCAGGGCAGCGTATTTTTGAGCAAACAGACTCCGCACAGTTGGAGATTCTGAGAAAAGAGCGTCAAAAAATCCGGAGTGATTGGAAAAAATATGCGGAAACGCTTTTCATAAAAGTGGAAAACGCACCGGAAGATACATGCTTTCTTTTTATTCTGGATGAAGTTTCTTTTCTGATTGAAGATATGCTTGAACGGAAAGGTGATGCCGAGAAGGACATCAGCGAATTACTATACTGGTTTCACGGTTTCAGGAACGGGCTCAAAAAGATACGGTTTATTTTGTCAGGATCGGAACACCTTCCCACTTTTTTGAGCGTTTTGGGAATTGAAGGTCGTCTTGATGACCTCGCAAAAGCCCATCTGGGTCTTTTTGACGAGAAAACCGCCGATGAGTTTGTTTTTCTTGCCCTTGCCGGGCAGAAACTCGTAGCCAGTAAAACGGAAATGGATCTGATACGGACATTGATGGGAAAGCCGATTCCCTATTTTCTTCATCTGTTTTTAGATGCGGTAAGCAGAACCTGCAAAGAGGAAAAATTCCTTTCATCTGAAAAGATTGAATCGATCTATGAGCATCATCTGCTGGGTTCGGACAGTAAACGTTACTTTGAATCCATCACCCGGCAGCTTGATCGCTACGAACGTTATGGTTCGAGAAATACGGCAGGTACCAAAAGCATTCTGGACCGGCTGGCGGAAGCTGAAAATCCGGTGGAAGCGAAAGAGTTGAAAACCATATGGCAGCGAACCACCGGAAGTTCAGAACACTTTGATATCATGATAGATATAATGCAGGATGATTTTTATCTGGCAAAGGATGAAAGCCAGAATGTTTTTATTGACAGCAAACTGATCAAAGACTGGTGGCGGAAACACGGCATCGCCGGATCACGTTAATCCTCATAATAAAAGAGCGCGACCCATGCAGATCAAACAATTTTACCCATATTCCCCCCGGAAAGCGGATTTTGAACAACTATCCTATGCTTTCGTGGCCCGTGAGTCTTTGCTCGAAGAGCTGGTAAACAGCATACGGGAACAGGTGGACGCGGAAGCGATTCAGCACTGGATGATTCTCGGCATGCGGGGTATGGGCAAATCCCATCTCATTGCTTTGCTTTATCATACAGTGAAAAACAATGCGGATTTGAACCGGCGCTGGGTTCCGATTCTCATGCATGAGGAAGAGCAGAGCGTTTTCTCCCTTCATACGCTTTTTATACGGTTTTTAATGCAGCTTGGTGAAGAGATCGCCGATTCCGATAAAGAGAAATCCAGGGCGATTTTTGATTTCCTGGACTCTCAAAGAAATGAAAACAAAAAGCAGGGAGACATACTGGAGTCCGTTGTGGCGTTTCTGAGGGATTATGTGAGGGAAACCGGCAAAAAACTCCTGGTGTTCATGGAAAACAGTGATGATATTTTCAACAGGTATATTTCGAAAAAAAACGATATTAAACAATTCCGGAACATGCTTCAGCACGACAATTTTATGATGCTGGTCGCCACATCGCCGACATTTTTTGATGAAATCAGCAAGCCAACCGCCCCTCTTTATCAGTTTTTCAGAATACGAAATCTGGAACTCCTCACCTATGATCAGGCCGTTGATCTGCTGAACCGATGGCGGCAATCCGACACCCAGGCATCAGAAGACAACGGTACCGCCATTCCATTCGATAAGGACGACTATAAGCTGAGGGCGCTTTACCACCTCACCGGCGGTAATCCCCGTGTGCTTCTCTTCCTATATATGGCCATCAAGGGGCAGGACGGCATCCGGAGCGCGGTGGAGACGTTTTCAAAACTGCTTGAAGAAGACCTGAGCAATTATTACCTGAGCCGTCTCCGTGACCTTTCAAACCAGGTTCAGCCCATTATTCTGGCCCTGGCGGAAAGCGACAAAAACCTGACCCAGAAGGAGATTGCCCAAAAGACATTCCTCCCCATGAAAAGCATTGGAACCGCCATGGTCCGTCTTGAAAAAGACAGTCTGGTCCGGCCGGTTACTGAGAAGAAAGGAAAAAACACCTTATACACGCTCACCGACCACCTCTTCCGGCTCTGGCACCAGTGGCGTATCAGCGCCTATAATAAGGAGATCATCAAGGCCGTGGTCATGTGCGTGGCGGTCTGGTACAAAAAAAAAGAGTTGGAACAATGGTCAATGAACGATGACATCACCGGCATGCACTGCAAAGAGGCGCTCAAATACCGGACCACCGAACATTTCAAAAGCCTGTGGGTGTCGCTCTATCAAGAAAGCGAGGCCATGCTCATAGGGTACTTGAAAAATGAAGACTTCCAGAGTTTTGATAATACCCTGGCGATATTACAGGAAACAGGGATTGAATCAGGGACTTTTCTGAAAAAAGCGGTCAGAGGTCTGGAAGAAAACGGGGATGTACGTAATGCTTTAAAGGTTCTCGAAAGGCGTCTTGAAAACAATAAAGAAGATAAAGTAGCATGGGATGAGCTGGCCCGCCTATGTTTTAAACAAAAAAAATTTAATAAAGCGGTAGCTGCTTATAGAAAATCTGTCGAACTGGATCCAAAAAATGCCGAGGCATGGAAATTATTGGGCGCTATCATTTATAAACAGGGAAACTATGCAGAAGCAGAAAAGGCCTTTGAAAAATCAGTCGAGCTTGATCCAAAAGATGTAGATTCGTGGATATTTTTTGGAGGTGCTTGTATCAATCAAAAGAAATATGCAGAAGCGGAAAAAGTCTTTGAAAAATCTGTCGAGTTTAATACGAAAGATACGGAAGCATGGTCATCATTAGGTAATGTCCGTATCAATCAAAAGAAATATGCAGAAGCGGAAAAAGCGTTTGAAAAATCTGTCGGATTGGATCCAAAAGATGCAGAGGAATGGAAATCTTTAGGTCTTGTTCGTGGCGTTCAAAAAAAATATGTTAAAGCCGAAAAAGCGTTTGAAAAATCTGTCGAAATAGATCCAACAAATGCTGTGGTATGGAAATTGATAGGCTGGGCAAGATTTTTCCAAAAAAATTATGCAGCGGCCGAAATCGCTTTTTATAGACACATTGCTCTTAGTCCATTCGAACAGGAGGTATATAGGAATCTCCTTTCAACTCTTGTTAACGATTGTCGGGTTCCGGATATACTGCCAGTAATTGACAATGCATTGTCTTTAAAAGATGCGGCAATTGACTTTAAGGCATTCATCCATTTTATCCGGGCCTTTGTATTTCTCTATCAGCAGGATAGAACGCCTTTTTTAAAAGACCTGAATCAGGCAACAGCGCTTTTAAAAGAGTGTTCGGAAGAAAAGAAACATGAAGTGCTGGGAGCGGTCACGGAATTTCTTACGGATACTCTCCGGGAAAACAATATCCGTATCCATCGCTCCTATGTCGCCGAACTCAGAACCATTTCCACGGAACTGTCCGGCGTTTTCAGGCCATTAGACTTTGTGCTGGATTATTTTGAGGTTATCTTCTCATCTCAAAAAGACAAAAAAGCCCAAACCGATAAGGCCCGGCGGATTATTGACAGCATCACAGATGAAATCCGTGAGCCGGTTGAAATAATGATCGAAAAAATAAAGAAGAACCTGTAGAAGAAAGATATTCCGGCATGGTCCGGGGTTGAATCTCCAATTTTGCGTGTACCGATTAAAACCGGCAGGCAGCGGGGACAGAACAAATGAAAATATCCGTCAAATAACATCAAAGGATGGAATACACATGAATCAAAACAGCCCATTCACCATGAACGGCATCAATTTCCCGAAACTCAACCAGATCGGCATCCTTGTAAAAGATATTCCGGAAGCCGCCGCGTATTACTCAAAACTCTTAGGCATCGGGCCGTGGTTTCGTTCCAAGACCATCCGGCATGATCTGGTTTTCCGGGACAAGCCCATCACCCTTGATCTGGATCTGGTGATCGCCTTTCGGGGAGGGATGGAATACGAGCTCATCCAGGTACGGGGGGGGGCGATGAGTGTGTCTATTCCGAAATGCTCAGGAAAAACGGCGGCGGAATCCATCATCTGGGGGCCGTTGTATGGGATTTTGACGGGAAGCTTGCTAAAGTTCGGGAAGCCGGGATACATGTTCTCCAGTCCGGCACCATCACCACAAAGGGCGCGGCGGTGACAAAGTATGCCTATCTCGACACGGTGGCCCAGTGCGGGATCATCACCGAGCTCATCGAAACCAAACTCATGGGCATCCACGTGCCCCAAAACAGCCTCATGATGTATATCGGTCTTGTCACCGGCGATGTGGAGATGCTGCGCTTTTAGAACCTGTCTAAAAATAGCCGGACCCGAAAAGAAAAAAATTGGCTCGAAAAAATCCTTTTCAAATCCATCAAATGCTTTAATATATCGCTTGCAAAATCTTAATGAAAATAGGGGGCAGCCATGAAAATCAGGACATTTACCGTATATTTTGTTTCTTTTTTAGTTTTATTCAATTTTTCAGCAGTTTGCGACGCGTTTCGAATGGTTTCCGGCCAGCTCACCCAGGCGGGTATTTATGAGGCGGCGTCCGTTCAAAAGGTGGACGCCCCGGAAACAGACACCGGATACACGTCCAACGCCACTGGTTTGAAGCTCGTCAAAACCACTGACGACATTCCGGCGAGACTCGGGCTCATCTTTGGGTTTGAATACGTGTTGATCGGTCTGGAACCCAACAAAAGCTTCAGTCTCAAAAGAATCATTTCTCATCCCAAAATCACCAAACCGGACGGCAGCGTTTCCGAAGGCTATGAAATGATGGTCACAAAACAAGCGGACGCTTTCGGCACCCTCAAGGATATACAGGGGTATATCTTCAATGAAGCGTATGAGGTGAAACCGGGCGAATGGAAATTCACAATAGTGTATCAGGATCAAAAGCTGATTGAAAAAACATTCCACGTTGTCAAGGAATGACCACAAACTCAGATAATCCATTGGCAGCGGCGGAAACCACCCGCCGCCGTCGGGGTTTTTAATCGTAAGCGGAACAACATGCCTTTAGCCGGTGATCTGAAAACATTTTTTATTACGACGATTCTGCAACTTCTTCATAATAATGCAAAATCCGGTGTGCTTCGGGTTTGGGGCCAAGATGATATGGTCAGGATTTTTTTCCAGGACGGGGCCATTATTTATGCCATGAAGTCGCAGCATGATAACCGTCTGGGGCAGTTGCTCAAACAGCAGGGCCTGATTTCCGATCAGCAGCTTCAGGAATGTCTGGTAATCGGCCGGGAAAAGAAGTTGACCCTCGGCAAGGTTGTTTTTGATAAGGGGTATGTGGGCCGGGACTGCCTTGAAAGGATCCTCTTCAAACAGGCGGAAAACACGATTTTTGAAATGATCTTCTGGGAAAACGGGCGGTTTGAATACAAAGAGGCCATGATCGACCTGGACAAGCTGATTGTCAATAAAATGAATACCATGTCGGTTATTTTGGAAGCATCCCGCAGGATCGATGAAATGTCTGTTTTCAAAAAACAGATTCCAGAAGATACGGTAAGGTTCAGATTGTCCGAGAAAGCCGAGGGTTTTAAGGATATCGTTTTAAATGAAGAAGAATTGCAGATTATTTTGCTGATCGACGGGCGGGCGACGGTGGGCGATATCATCCGGGACGGGTTGTATGATCCGTATTTCGCTTATAAAACACTCAATGCCCTCATCACCTCCGGCTATATTGAACCGGTGGAAGGCATTTCCCGGATCCGTCAGGCGGAAGCGGCGTTTCAGGATATGGATGACCAGCCAACCGAAAATATAAACTGAGAATGGTGGACCCCATTGGAAAAAAATAAATCATTTAAGCGGAAAGTCGCTCTGGCGTATCTGCTGTTGTTTCTGGCGACCGCCTATTATCTTTCCCCGCCCTGGATGGCGAAAGCCGGTCTGTCCATTGAACGCTCCCGTGCCGACCTGGAAACAAAATCCGTCACCGTCGGGAATGAACGGATTTTTTATCTCACCGGCGGGGCCGGGCCGGACATGGTGCTGGTCCACGGATTTGGGGCAGACAAGGATAATTATACCCGTCTTGCCCGGTATTTGACAAAAAGTTATCACCTGATTATTCCCGACCTGACAGGATTCGGCGAGTCCACCAAGGACATGAATGTCTCCTATGATGTGTTTTCCCAGGCATCCCGGCTTCATGAGTTTATCCGGTCTATGGGGCTCAAATCATTTCATCTGGCCGGGCACTCCATGGGCGGGGCCATCACCGGCGCGTATGGAGCGCAACATCCTGAAATGCTGAAAAGCCTGCTGTTGATGGCCCCTGCGGGGGTGAGCGCTGCGCCGGAATCCGAACTTTTTCAGATGCTGAACAAAGGGATCAATCCATTCATCGTCAATAATCCCTCTGATTTTGATAAACTGATGGACCTTACCTTTTATATTAAACCGTTTATCCCCAGGCCGGTGAGGCTGCTGTATTCCGAAAATCTGAAAACGAATCAGGCGTTGTTGAAAAAGACCGTGACGGACCTCCAATCCATCCCCTTTTCGCTTGAAGACCAGATCCGCCGGTATCCCGGCCCGATTCTTGTCATCTGGGGCGATCTGGACAGAATAGTTCATGTAAAAGGCGGCGAAATCCTGAAAAAAGCCCATCCCGGTCTTGTTCTGAAAACAATGCGGAACTGCGGGCATATGCCCATGATGGAATGGCCGAAGGAGACAGCCGGGTATTATCTCACATTTTTAAAGGACCATGAAGGGAATGATGAGTGATGAGTGATGAGTGATGCATATGGATTCATCACTCATCATTTTTTCCACCCCATCCCCGCCACCACAACGGCCGCGATATGCGTCACCAGCAGGCATCCCACACCCAGAATCAGGATGCCGGAAACCGGATAGCCTTCATACGGCGCGGAAAGATCGGTAATCAGGCTGTGGATGATGGCAATGCCCAGAGCCGCCGGCGTGATGTACCGGATACAGAACCCCCAGGCATTCACGATTTTCCACCTGAATGTTAAGATTTTCCCGTCGGATTTGTCCCCCTGATTGTAAATATGGATTTTCAGCGTATCGGTTGAATACAGCCAGCCGATAATCACCGCCTCGCATATCCCCACCGTCAGCAACCCGTAATGATTGATAAAATGATCGACAATGTCGAGCCAGAAAAGCCCGGCATGGGTGGTGAAAAGCATGGATTCGGCAAAACCTAAGGCGCACACCAGGGTGACGATGGTTTTGCGGTTGAACGTGAATTTATCCATCAGCGCGGATGTAAAGGCTTCGATAATGGAAATGGAGGAAGTGATGCCCGCCAGAATCAGCAGGAAAAAGAACAGAACGCCGAAAAGATTGCCGAACGGGATCATGGACATGGCTTTGGGGTAGGCTACAAATGCGAGGCCGATGCCGCTGGTGACGGTTTCGCACACCGGGATGTCCTGTTTGCATGCCATATACCCCAGCATGGCGAATACGCCGATGCCGGCGACCATTTCGTATAAACAGTTGGTGCAGGACACAATAATGCTGCTTCGCATCAGGTTGACATTATCCGGCAAATAGGATGCATAGGCGATCATGATTCCGAACCCCAGCGAAAGGGTAAAAAAGATCTGCCCATAAGCCGCCACCCACACGTCCAGATCCCCGATCCTGGAAAAATCCAGCGACAGATAGGCATCCAACCCTTTGTTCGCACCCTCCAGAAACAGCGACCAGACGATAATAACCGCGGTAATCGCAAACAGCACCGGCATCATGATTTTTACCGAGCGTTCAATACCTTTATTAATGTCCTGAAACGTGATGATCCAGTTGATGAACCAAACGACGGCGACGCTTGCCAGAATAGGGGGGTTGATGCCCCGAATATCCCAGACCCCGGAGGATTTCTGTAAAAATGTGTTGAAGAAAAAGGCGTTGGGGTCATTCCCCCAGGCCCGGGTGAAGGAAAAGACCAGGTAATTGCAGCACCAGCCGATCACCACCGTATAATAGGCCATGATGCCGAAAATAATGAATATCACGGACCACCAGCCCAGCCATTCCCACCGGGGACGGACAAGGGCGAATGCCTTGGGGGCGGAAGCTTTTTTCTGATGACCCAAGGCGAACTCCAGGAGCATGATGGGGATGCCGGCGGTGACCAGGGCGGTGAGGTAGGGAATCAGAAACGCGCTCCCCCCGTTTTTGTATGCAATATAGGGGAATCGCCAGATATTTCCCAGGCCCACGGCGGAACCGATGGCCGCCAGCAGAAAACCGATGTTCGAGCCCCATTGGGCGCGTTTTTTTGCCGGGGTGGTCATAATGTGAATAGTGCCTCCGTGATGGTATGGGTGGTGGGGGAGCGTGGAATCTCTTGCTGGTTTTGGGACGCACAGTTTGCATGTCCCTGTATGGAATATCCTTTGTCAGAATTTTAATGATTGTATGGTTTTTTTAGCGTCTTGCCAGTCCACGATTTTTTCCTGCCCTGAGTCAAGCCGCTGTTGCGTTTCCAGGAGCGCATCCTTGTGCCAATCAGGGGACTCAACCGGTTCTTCACCATTTGACAAATCTTCCCAAATAGCTTCCATTACCCTCAATTTTTCTTCTCTGGAAAGGTGCTTTATATTGATGGCGTTTTGCATAATAAAAACTCCTGTCTTTGTAATCCTTAATCCTTGATCAACCCCATCCCTCTTGGCGTGATCCGGTATTTCTGCAGACGGCTGTTGGGTTTATCGGGTATCGTCATTTCAATGAGCCCTGCGGCTGCCGCCGGATGAAGGTAATTTTTCCGGAATGTGGGCCGGTGGGACAAATGAAGCCGTTGCATGAGTTCCGATGCGGAAAGGGGATATTTATCAAAAAGCTGCAATAGTCTTTTCACTGGGTCGCTCACTTGATCGCCGACTGGGTCGGTTTCAATGGTTTCGCGCAGGGATTCCAATACGGCATTCAGCATAAACTGGATAAATGCAGTGGAATCGGCCTGCTGATCTGATTGTCCCAGAACCTGATAATATGCCTCCTGCCGGTTTCGGATAACGGTCTCAACGGGAAGCCATGCCAGCATTGGCCGCCATCGACTCAAAATGAGCGTCTGCCAGAACCGCCCCATTCTGCCATTGCCGTCGGCAAACGGGTGAATGAACTCAAATTCGTAGTGAAACACGGAGCTGTTGATCAGCGGATGTGCGTCGGTATTTTTCAGCCAGTCGAACAAGTCCCCCATTAAAACCGGGACACGCGACGCGGGCGGCGCGATATGAACAACCGCTTTCCCTTTCATGATGCCAACCCCGCCGGAACGGTAGCATCCGGCCTCATCAACCAGAGCGGTCATCAACATTCCATGGGCTTTTAATAAATCTTTTTCGGAAAACGGGTTCAAATTTTCAAGCATTTCGTAAACAGCAAAGGCGTTTTTAACCTCTTTTATTTCCCTGGGATGTCCAAGCACGCGTCTGCCGTCAACGATGGCGGTAACCTGTTCAATCGTAAGTGTATTGTTTTCGATGGCGAGCGATGCCTGAATACTCCGCAAACGATTGCTGCGCCGGAGCATGGGCGCGATTTCCGGCGGATTTGCAGCAGAAAAGCCCCCAAGTGTTTCACTTATTTCCGAAATCAGGCGGACAATTTCCGGAGTGATCTGATAGGGCGGTGAATATACGGATTTTTTCATTAGACATCTTTCCAAAATGCCGTGGTTCGGTTTCTATTTCAATTCGTACCCGTATTTTTGGAACCATTTTATCACTTTTAAACACAAATCCAGGATCGCAGGGGCTTTGATTGTATGTTCTTTCGGTGGCATAGGTGCAGCGAAGGGCGGTATACCATCAAATTTCAAAATCATCTCAACCGGATTTTTACCTGAGTTTTTGATTTGAATTTTAGAGATATAATGCAAATAGTCATCTGATTTTGGATGACAATATTTCGCTGTCAATACTCTTGTTTCTTCGAAAATAATTGATTCTTCTTTCATGTTATCCATAAATTAACGATAAACATCTGCGGCTTATCCGCAGAATATTTTTGTTGGGCTATTTTTTTAAGAGCCCCTTTTGCCCCATAAAATAGTGCCTTTAAGGCAATATCTGACCTGTTTTTCAGGTCTTTTTTACATCAAATCAACTGGTTGTCTTGGTTCGACCCCACGCGTACGCCCCAAAGAAAGGATATCTCCTCCGACTGGGCCATCTTCGCAGGTTCTTCAGCGCTCTCAGAATTTCTTTTGAATAGCCAAACCATTTTTCTGTTTACTTTCATATTGTCTTCTTTTGCCTTGTAATTTTTTTCAGTTATCATTAAAAGCGTATCAGATAGTTAGCATAGCCCCCCCGAATGCTGCTTAATCAAAATTCTATTATTTAAAAATTTTTAAAAATCTCAAGATTATTATGGCAAGTGTATCAGGGTTTTTTGTCTCGCATTCCCATATGGTACAGACTTGCCAACCAAGTTTTCTTAGCTCTATTAATGAAAGCTCATCCCTTTTTTTGTTCTGGTAAAACTTTTTTTCCCAAAATTCTTTTCTGGTTTCGGGAATAGTTGCTCTTTTACAGCCCGGATGCTGGTGCCAGAAACAACCATGAACAAAAATACAAATTCGATATTTGGGCAGGACTATATCAGGGTTGCCCGGAAGATTTTTTCGATGCAGCCGAAACCTATAACCCATTGAATGAAGCAAGCGGCGCACGCGTAATTCTGGTGAAGTGTTCTTCCCGTGAACAGCAGCCATATTTTTTGACCGCTGATTGCGAGTGATTTTATCCATCCTTGTTTGTTTTCTGGGTATCTACATTCTGGAAATCAAGGCCGATCCTGGAGAGTGCTCCCCCCAGACGTTGAAGGAGGTTTAAAGCATATTCATATCGAAGCTGCGATATGACACTGAAATTGCTATCATTTACTTTTAGCACTCCGTCTTGCGAAACAACGCGACCAATAGATAGCGTCAGGTCAGGATGTGAAAATTTCCCCTGATTTTTTGAAAACATTTGTTCCCAAGCAGGGTTCGAGGCGGATTCTCCTGTGGGTGTAAAGCTAAAAACCGAAATTGACTGATTAATATTCAGAAAAATATGGCTATTCATTGTTGCATTGCTCAATGCTTCATTTATCTCTGCAGGGAATAGTCGCACAGCCTTAAAGGGCATATTCTCGCCGAGGCGTTTTTTCCATCCTCTATCATTTTTTTGTCCCGGAACGAGATCACAGGCAGGAGTCAGGCACAACCAATACTCCTTGCCGCTACCACTTATTGTCTCCAACACATGACCGGTTGTTAAATGATACCCTTCAATTGCTTTACTACAATTGAATGCATTTATATGCTTTGTAATTTCAGCGTGGTTGGCCTTCGGGTCGAGTAATCGAAAGGTCTCTGCTATCTCTTTAAATTCTCGATTGCATAAGTTTTCGGCTAAGACTGATGCAAACTTTTCTACATTCCCCTGAATGCCGTCCCCAAGGGAGTCCCAATGATTACCTATCAAACTCCTTATTTTCCATACTCTATCGTCTTGATCTTGGGCAAGAAGTCCACGCAGCCAACCTATTTCCAGAAAATGATCCCCCAAAATCCTTTCTTCAGCCAATACTCCTCTTTCACTCAATTCAGCCCGCATTTTTGACATGATCAACCTGTGGGGGTGAGGCCTCCATTCATATAATGCCTCAATCAGTTTATCCGGCAACTGAGCAGGCTCATATTCTTTACTCACCACAGTTACAAAAAGGCGTTCAGTTCGAATCCAATTGCCGCCGTTGTCATTTTGCTGAAAAGAAACATTTTGATCTTTACCATTATGTAGTTTCCCTGTGAGTTCCTTTTGCTTCTCTGAAATCAGCCATTGCAATAAAAGGTTATCATTAAGCAGCAATTCAGGTGGTTTTTCCTCTAATAGAGCCAAAACGCTCTGGAATTCTGGGAAACTTTTTGCCTGTTTAAAGTCTGGTTTTGATTGTGCTCTTATAGCCAGGTAAGCTCCTTCATCAATCTCTTCCCGAAGACGGGCGACAATTTCCGGCATTTCATCTTCCCATTCCTGCAAAGCCTTAAGAATCTTCTTTGAAGGAGTTTCGTGAAGATTTAGTTGAAGATCGGGTGTCATTAATCCCAGTGCAATCTCACGTATAACCCGGCCGATATCCCCTCCTGCCTTCGGATATCCCTGAGTATAAACGATGACTAAATTAAAGTGGTCGCTTTCCTTAAGCAGCCGTAGCAACTCAATAGCCTTTGTGCCGTCACCGTCATTGCCTTCAAGATGATAGTCGAGAATCATCAAATCACTTTGATGCAGATGGGGCGCAAATGTTTTTTCGTTTTCTATAGATATGTTATGGGCATCGTGAATATCAACTATCCAATGTCTATCTGGTTTTCTGCAGACGTCCAAAATTTTACTGACACTCTCAATGTCCTTGGATTTCCATGGGATAGTTTCATTTTCGTTTTCGTTTTCGTTATTTTGCTCATCTGTCAATTTATTTGTTTCCCATCTGATCAAACCGTCAAGTGATGGGAAATCATCATCAACAACAACTACAGTGCGAATGGGATCAATATATGCTTCCCTAATAAAATTTTTATATTCAGATGCTAACAGTGCCTCATTTTTAGGCATACTTGGCCCCTTTGAAATCGATAATAAAATTCGCACCGGGAAGTTTCTTTAAACTGTTATCCGTTGCATATTGGATCGTATGACTACCGGCAGCAAGGTTAGCACGACAGAGATAAAGCCCGACCCCCCGGCCTCCCCTCACCTTGCGTGTAAAAAACAGGGAAAACAAGTGTTTCAGATCTTCTTCCTCGACTCCCGGCCCATTATCGGAGATGATCACTTTATTATCCACTACATCAAGCAGTATTCTCTTCGGGCCATCCTGTGACAGCCCGACCCAGTAAATTGCGTTATTGATCAGGTTGATGAATACCGGATAGATACGGGCAAATTGCTCGTAAATGGAAAAACTTTGAAACGCGGAAGAAGTTTCAAGAGAGATTCCCTGACGCTCCAATTTATCTCCAAAAAAATCATGCACATAATCAACAATTTTGTCACCGCTGATCCACGTTTTGATCTTTTCTCCAGACAACTTGAGAGGAGAAAGGAAACGCAATCGATCCGTCAGTGTCTCATGGGCGGTTTTAATCGCATTGAAAGCAGAAGATCTTTTCACCTCCTCCGGCATTTCCCGAAGCCCTCTCGCAATCGTCATTTCCAACCCTTCAATCTCATGCCCGATAATTTCGACTGTAATTCCGAGTTGGGCAAGGGCATTCAATCGTTCAAGTTCCCGGCGGACTTCGGTCGATTCCTTCATCGTGAAGGAGACGAGTGTTTCGATGTCGATACTGTCCTGCAGGCTTTTTAATGTTGAAATGTACGGTTCAAAAAGTTCGGCATTTTCACGATCCTCTTTGTCCCGTTCCTTATCAAGATCATCCAGCGCCTTGGTCATGGAAATACGATTGTGCTCCAGGTCATCAAGAATGGGGAGCATTTCGGTGTGGTAACGCTTGTTCCTGTCATCAACGAGGTCTGAAAAGCGACGCATTTCAGAGTTCAGAATTTCCTTTGTCTCATGCGACCATTTCCGTAAACGGTTGTGGAGAAAGGCAGCGTTCCGGCTCAGCTCAGAAAAAGCAACATCACGGGCAGACTTCGGCTTAAGAATTTCCAGTTTACGAACCACTGTGTCATTGAGTTGTGCCAGTAATTCTTTCACCTGACCGCTTTTTCGACGAAAATTATTGTATGTTTCTTCGAGTGTTCCCAAGTTGCCTGGGGGAGACCCGATAGATAATTCGCGGGAACGGTTGTTTAACTCTGTTAAATGATCCCTTAACCCCAGAAGTTCTGTTTCCGTGTTCGGTAATTCATCTGCACGAGCCTGCTCCCCATAACTCTCAAGTTTACCTAACAATCCAGAGAGAGCCGCCGAGAATTCCTGAAGATTCTTCCTGAATTCTTTCCTTTTTCTTGTCCTAATTTGCTTCTGAGCTTCTAAAGCCTTTTCTCTCGCCCTATCTTTCTTAATTTCTGGTAAAACATGCTTTCGAACATCAGCATCCGTGCCGAAATAACGACGGGCTGTCGTCATTAATATATTAACAATAAGATCCCGAAAAATTTTAGAAGCTTTGTTGTCTATAATTCCCTCACGGCCAGCCTTATCCTTAAGATTTGGGTTGAACTCACGTGTAATAGCAATACGTCCAAATGTACTGCGAGTAACCCAGAATTCTCGTCCAGCATGAAGTGCACGTCTTTTTTCAATTTCAAAAAAATCGTTATCTTCCCGACCATACGGCATAACTCGGAGACCATTTCGGTGAACCATAAAACCTGCATATTTTGCTGCCTGTTCTTTTACTTTCCCGAAAACTTCCTGTGAAAGTGTGGTGCTGTTTGCATCTCTTTCAAATGTTCCTAAACGCAAGTTAAAAGGACCAACCTTGGTGTCTCTGCGAGTGGGAACACCTGTTATTGGAATAATTGTAACCTCACCGCTCAACCATTTTCCAAACGCTTTAATGCGCCCTTTAAAGATTCCAGCATCGTCAATCACGCCTTCAACGACATGTTCAAGCTCTTCAAGATTGTTAATATCAAATTCTCGATCATCAGAAATGATGGGTCGACTCAGTGATCCCTCCCATGCGGTAACTGAATAGCTAAAATCTTTTGCTGCATATCCTTCGTTTTCCTCCTCAGGATCAACAAACGGATCGGTAAAATTCGACAATGTTTCAAATAAGCGTTTTTTTGCCTGCTTCGCAGCACTGTTATCTCCCGACACCACGCTACTGTCCATCTGCGCTTCGAGGTCGAAAGAGATATCACCAATCAGGAGTGCTGTCCCTGTATCCTTTTTTTCTGACCAGACATGCCACTGTTCGACATGACGTTCGGTGAAAGTCGTGCCGATGATAACCTGTTCGATGATTTCTCGTGTTAAGGGACGGCCTTCAGTTTTTTCAAGGGTGTCATAGTTTCTCCAGGCTAAAGCAATCCTGTTGTCCCTATCCTTGTCATTGCCGTCTCCCCATAGATTGCCCATCAACCGATCGAACATGGATGGAAGCAGATTAAAGATTTCATTTTTTTCATAAAACTCGACAACCGGCAGTTCAATGTCCTGTAGGTAAAGAAACGGATTTTCGAAGAGTCGCCAATCAATCAAGGCTGCGACAAATGGTTCCGTTCTTCTTTTCGACACAACCAGCAATAACGGACCCAATGCCGCAGATGACAGCCGACCGATACCCTTTTGACCTTGTCTCGGCCGATTCGGTAAACCATTCCTGTCCTCTTCCGATACCGCTGAACCGTCAGCCTTTGATTCTGTTCCGACGACAAGCCACTTTTCCTCGAATTCGCGACGATTCATACCGTGCCCGTCATCAACAAGCGCAGCAATCGGAATCTTCCCATCGAATATGTGTAAGGCTACTTCCCTAGCATATGCATCGTAGGCATTTTTCCAAAGTTCAGAAATCGCGGTAGGGCAGTCAGCTATCTGTTCCCGACCCAAATGATCGATAGTTCGTGCTCTTGTCTTGAATGCTACAGAATCAATCATTTTTCCCCTTGTTCATCCCCGTTCCAATTTTTCCTTGGGTTGTATTTTGAATCCCTTCTACAATTAATTTTAGTAGGATTTCCCCAAGCCTGACCGGCACAGCATTACCAATCTGTTCTCCGGCAGCTATCAACCCTCCTTTGAAAATAAACCAATCAGGAAATGTTTGAAACCGTGCAGCGTGTCTGAGTGTTATCCCGTGGTGTTCGGTTGGATGGACAAAACGTCCTTTGGAAGGGTTAATACAAGCAGTCGTCATAGTCGGGCCTGGTTGTAAGGGATTTATTCTCCCATAAACATCTTTATGACCGGTATGATTTTGATGACATAATAAAACACGGTTTGATTGGGAACGACTCCCGCCATTAATCGGCGTTGACTCAAACACTTTGACGATCTCTTGTGAATGATTCATATGCAGATTGTTTTCGTCTTCTGAAGATAGAGGTGTTGAAAAAACCTCCTTTGAGACAACCCAAGGTTTCAAGTGAGGATATTTTTTTCTTGTTTTTTCGTCACCATGGCTTTGTGCAGGAGGCCAGACTGAAGTAAATGACACATCATTTCTTATGCCGAGGATGAAGACGCGTTTGCGTCTTTGAGGCACCCCAAAATCCCGCGCATCTAAAACAACAGGAGTTCGGAGTAAATAGCCGGTTTTTTCTCCTTTATCGTAAAATTCTTTTAAATATTCTTTATGCCGCGGCCAAAGAATACCAGGGACATTTTCCATCAAAAAAACTTTGGGTCGCAACATGTCTACAAATTCAAAATATCTTAAAATCAATTCGTTTCTCGGATCACCAACCCCTGAATCTTTAATTCGGTGGACAGAAAATCCTTGGCATGGAGGGCCACCTAAAACAATGTCACAATTATTTTCTTCTTGGAAATGTTTTTCGGAAATAACATGATGGGATAATTCAAGAATATCTTTTTCGTATAATTGCGGGCTTTGCTCATCCTTTATTAAGTTGGACCTATATGTATTGCATGCGTGTTTGTTTTTTTCTATCGCTACTTTTACTGCCAGTCCGACATTTTGTGCAGCAAGTGACAACCCTCCCGCACCTGCGAACAAATCGATGCAAGTAAATGGATAAAAAAAGTTGGAAGTTTTTTTTTGCATTATCGTTTTGTAACAATTGGATTTGAAGATTACCAGTTCATAATTTTTATATTTTAAAAAATAAATGTTTGAAAAGATGAAACAACATGATTTTCGGTAGAAACCATTCTTACGTAAACGCCCTATAGCATTTATCCGTTTAAAAAACCATGTTTTTTCAAATAAATCCTCAACAAAACGGCAATTTAATGAATACTCCTTGAAGCGAAAGTCATAGATTGATACAAATAATGCAGTTCAATGCGCCGCTCTTTGCCGTCAATCGTTCTATCAGCCCCTCAACCTTATAAAAAAGGAACCGCCCATGACCGAAATGCTCCCGGAAGTCATCATGGATGACGCAACCATCGATGAAGCCGTGCAGTTTATCAATGAACGGGTTGTAAAAATTGTCTACAAAGGGTCGCTGGAAATCGGGCAATATGTTTTTGAAAGATTTTTTGACAATAATATCCAGCTTGCCGGGTCGAAAATCGCCAATAAACCCGTCAGTTTCCGCAAATTATGCGCACGCCCGGATCTGAAGGTATCGCGCTCCACCTTGATGAACATGGTGAGAGTGGCGGCCCAGCGTCAATTTCTGATTGACGGCGGCATCATAGAGGAAGCGGTGGGGTACAGCCAATTGGTTGTTTTGACGAGACTGGAAAATAACGAAGAAAAGCTTGCGCTTGCCCAGGAATGTATTGATGAACAATTAAGCGAGCGCAAGCTCAAGCTGCGGGTTCAGGAAATCCGTGCGCAATCATTGGACCTCCCTGTCCCTCCGGCGGTGACGGTGAAAAAGTATCTGACCCGGATTGAACGCTGGGTCCGGGGAATCCAACCACCTGCGGAAATGAGCAGCCGGAACAGCATCAACAGCATGGCCCCGGCGGACAAGGAAAAGATACTGGACGTCACGGGCGGCCTGATTGAAGACATTTCCGTGATCAGCAATAAACTCATTCAGCTTGTGGCGGTTTTAACCGAAAAGCCCGCTTCTCCGGAAACTGAGCCCCCTGTTTCAACGGATGCGTAATTCCAATCCCAAATCATAGCGCTATCTTCGTTGGCTCGTCTTCGGCTCCTCAACGTACTAACTGTACGCCTTCGTCGCCTCAATCCTCGCCGCCT
>JBAQUK010000208.1:0-39749 GCA_049297455.1 Desulfosalsimonadaceae bacterium
AACCAACCAGCGTTGCTTAAAATTGCGCGGATGCGCACAGGGAGGTATCCTTTTGTCAATTCCTTTGAAATCAGGCTTTCACAAGCATATCTCCATTTAAACACATAATTGATGGGAGTTCACAAAAGTTTAAGGGAAATTTCATTTAACATTTAAGAATTACGAATTACGGGTTAAAGTGGGTGCGATGCTGCGTCTGGTGAATGTAAACAGTTATTACGGTCTGATCCACATTTTAAAAAATGTGTCCATGCATGTGTCCGAAGGAGAAATCGTGGCTGTGCTGGGGGCTAACGGGGCCGGCAAAAGCACGACACTCAAGACCATCAGCGGTCTGCAGCCGGTTAAAAGCGGCAAAATATTTTTCGACTCCCAGGAAATCATTGGCGCCAGCCCCGAAAAGCTGGTGAACTTAGGCATCGCCCATGTTCCGGAAGGGCGGCAGATTTTTCGGCCCATGTCGGTCCATGAGAATCTGGAGCTTGGGGGATATATCATCTATAAACGGCATGGTAAAAAGCAGCTTAAGACGGATATTGAAGGTCTTTTTGAGTTGTTCCCCATATTAAAGGAACGTCAAAAACAATACGCCGGCACATTGAGCGGCGGCGAACAGCAGATGCTCGCCATTGCCATGGCCCTGATGTCCCGACCCCGGCTGCTGCTCCTGGACGAACCATCCATGGGGCTCGCCCCCCTGATTATCAAGGAAATTTTTCAGTTGATCGCAAATCTGCAGAAAGACCGAAAACTGACGGTGCTCTTGATTGAACAGAACGCCAACGCGGCCCTGAAAATTGCGGATCGGGGGTATGTGATCGAAACCGGCAAAATTGTTCTTGAAGAAGATGCGCAAAAACTCCTGGCCAACCAGGACATCAAACGGGCCTATCTGGGAAGGGAACAGCGGGAGATATGGGAATAATTCCAATTTGCATTCAAGCGGCATCTGCGTTGGCTCCTTCTTGCCGCCTTCATACGCGAACGTTCACCTCTTGAATCACAGGGGAACCATAATGGAATACTGGGATCAAAAAAATGAATGCATGAGCCGGGATGAAATCCGGCAGCTTCAGCTTGAAAAACTCCAGGCCACCTTGCACCGGGTGTATAAAAATGTCCGGCATTACCGCAAGATTTTCCGGGAAAAGGATTTCATGCCCGAAGACATGGGGTCTTTTTCAGACTTTAAACGGCTGCCGCTGATCAATCGCCGGGACTTAAGCGAAAACTACCCCTATGATATGTTTGCCGTCCCTTTAAGGGAAGTGGTGCGTCTGCACACGGCGTCCATTCATTTTGAAGATCCCATCGTGATCGGCTTCACCCGCAATGATATCGACCAGTGGGCCGAGCTGATGGCCCGCAATTTTACGGCGGTGGGCGTGAACCGGGATGATGTGGTTCAGATCGCCATGAATTTCGGCATCACCACCGGCCCTTTCGGCGTGCAGGTGGGTGCGGAGAAAATCGGGGCTTCCGTGATCCCCATGTCTTCCGGCAAACTCCCGGCCCAGGTGAAAATCATGCGGGATTTCCGTACCACCGTGCTGGTGTCGACCCCGACCCTGGCCGTCAGCCTGGTACGCCAAATGGAGGAAATGAACCTGGATCCCCGAAGTCTGTCCTTAAAATACGGGGTATTCGGGTGCGAACCCTGGTCCGAGACCATGCGCTCCGAGATCGAAACCAAGATGCACATCATTGCCACCGATACTTACGGCATGACCGAGCTGTTTGGCCCCGGGGTGGCGTGGGAATGTCCTGAAAAAAACGGGTTGCATATTGCGGAAGATCATTTTATTCCGGAAATCATCGATCCCGTCACCCTCAAATCCCTGCCGCCGGGACAGATGGGGGAGCTGGTACTGACATCCATTTCCAAGGAAGCATTTCCCCTGATTCGCTTCCGCACCGGGGATATCAGCAGCATTGATTATGGTCCTTGCGGGTGCGGCCGCACCCATTGCCGGATTTCCAGGATATTCAAGCGAAGCGATGATGTGATGGTGGTCCGGGGGATGAGCATCACTCCCCAGCAGGTCGCCCAAGTGCTGTCGAGGGTCAGCGGGGGAGAACCGGTTTTCCAGGTGAAGGTGGAGCGTCTGGATGGACTGGACCAACTGACCGTAATGCTTGAGATTTCCAATCTTAATTTTTTTGATCAAATGAAAAAGCAGCGCCTGTTTGTAGAGCAACTGCACCGGGAATTGTCCGAGCTGGTGGGGTGGGAGGTGGCTGTCAAGCTGGTGGAACCCGGCACTTTCGATCCGGGCCAAAAGGTTTTAGATACCCGCTGCTTCCAATAGGTTATGGTTTCACGCCCTGCGCAGTAAAAAATTGAATATGATTCTAAATAGTTAACTGTATTAATAACCCATAAGGAGGAATACTGAAACATGACATCAATGGTGGACAAATCCTGCAAAGAATTTATTGAAGTGCTGGCGACCAAAGCGCCGGTCCCTGGCGGCGGCGGAGCGGCGGCAATGGGCGGCGCAATCGGCATGGCGCTTTCCAACATGGTGGGCAACCTTACCCTCGGCAAGAAGAAATATGCGGATGTGGAGCCGGAAGTCAAAGACCTGATTGAAAAAGGCGACAAAGTCATTTTGGAGCTGAAAGCTCTGGTGGACAAGGACGCGGAAGTGTTCGAGCCTTTGTCCAAAGCCTATGGCCTTCCGAAAAGCACGCCGGAAGAAATCAAATTCAAGGAAGAAACCATGGAACAGTGCTCTAAAACCGCATGCTCCGTACCAATGGACATTATGCGCAAGGCGTATGAGGGCATTAAAATTCATGAGCGCATGGGGCAAATCGGGACCATGATCGCTATTTCCGATGTGGGCTGCGGCGTGGCATTCATGAAGGCTGCCTTGATTTCCGGAAAACTCAATGTTGTCATCAATCTCAATACCATCAAAGATCAGAATTTTGTCAAATCCGCGAGAGAAGAAATGGACCGTCTGGTCAGTGACGGTTGCAAAATTGCGGATGAAACGTTGAATCTGGTTATTTCCAAACTCACAAAATAAGGGAGAACAGTCAAAATGGCAGAAGTTCTGAGAGCAAAACCCGTTGCGGACGCAATGAAAGCGGACATGGTGAACCGGGTTGAGGCAAGCAAATCCAGGGGCATCACCCCGAAACTCGGCATTATCCGCGTGGGCGCGCGTCCTGACGATTTATTTTATGAGGGCGGCGCAAAAAAAACCTGCATAGGCGTGGGCATGGACTGTGAGGTGTTTGAATACCCGGAAACCATAGATCAGGCGTCTTTTGAAAAAGCAGTGACGGAAATCGGCGCAAAAAAAGATGTGAACGGTATTTTGATGTTCTCACCGCTGCCCAAACATTTGAACGAGCGCAAAATCAGAACCCTGATTCCGGTTGAAAAAGACGTGGACTGCCTCACCACCAGCGGCCAGGCAAAAGTCTTTACCGATGATGCCACCGGATTCCCCCCCTGCACCCCCAGCGCATGCATGGAAATGCTCAAATTTTACAATATCCCCATCAAAGGCAAAAAATGCGTGGTGGTGGGACGGTCTCTCGTGGTGGGTAAACCCATGGCCATGCTGCTTCTGCGGGAACACGGCACCGTTACGATTTGCCATTCCCGGACGGAAAACCTGCCGGGCGTTTGTCAGGACGGAGAAATCGTGATTGCGGCAGTGGGCAGGGCAAAAATGCTCAAAGGCAATTTCTTCAAACCCGGACAAACCGTAATTGACGTGGGCATCAACTCTGACCCGGACAATCCCGGAAAATACTGCGGCGATGTGGATTTTGCGGAAGCTGAACCCATTGTAAACAAAATCAGCCCGGTTCCCGGAGGCGTAGGATCAATTACAACCTCAGTGCTGTGTAAACATACCATCATGGCCTGTGAAATGCAGAACGCGTAAGTTTTTATTGCCCTCTCATTGGGGGGTGGGGGAGGGTAATTTTTTTTTCTGTAACGATTCATGCGAAAGCCATGTCCCTGTGGACATGGCTTTCGGTTTTTATGGAGCGCCCATCATTCCTATCTCCTTTGATACTTGATTTTAACGCCTAAAACTTAAAAATTTTTATTTTAGCCTATTATTTAAAGAAGTTAATCGCTCATGGCGAATTAGAAAAAATCCCATGTGGGGAATGTGCCTTGACAGGGAACATGTATGAATGGTAGGGTACAAAATATTTATTTTGCTTTATCTTCTTAAGTCCTTGATATAAAGGGAAAAGTATACATATGCAGGGAAAAATTACATTATTAATACACAACGAGGCCGGCGCATTTACCCGTAGGAAAGTTTTTCACAAAAAAACCCTCCGGGGCGCAGGTGTTGCGGGTGTCGGATTGGTGATGCTGTTATGTTTTATCCTCTTTGATTATGCGGGCCTTAAGTATTCGAGTCTGAAATACCATAATTTAAAAACGGAAAATCACACCTTAAAGGCTGATATAAAAGACCGGGATACGCAGATAGAGTCTTTTTATGCGAGGATTTATGCGCTTCAGATGAAGCTGCTGAAATTAAATGAGCTGGAGCAGGAAATCCGGTCATACACCGGTATCCGGAATAAGTCCTCCAAATCCGGAGAATTCGGTATGGGCGGTACTTATGCACCGGAGCTGGATGAAAAAATCTGGAATGCGGATTTTTACAATCAGTTTTTAACCAATCTGGACAAAGAGATGTTGCAGCTTGATGGCGACATCAAAGACCAGTCCCAGGAACTCCAGGCTTTATGGGAAACGTTAAGGGAACAGATCATCATCCAGAAATCAACGCCTTCGCTGCGGCCGGTTGAAGGCGGATACATTTCTTCCGGGTTCGGCTACCGCCCGTCACCATTTTCCGGTAAGCGTGAATTTCATTCCGGTGTCGACATTGCCGTTCATAAGGGAACGTCCGTACAGGCGACCGCCAATGGCGTTGTTGTTTCTATCGGGTATGAAGGGGGACTTGGGAAAACCGTAGTGGTCGATCATGGAAAAGGGATAACCACTCGATATGCCCATTTAAGCAATTATAGTGTTAAAGAAGACCAGAAAATCCAGCGCGGCGAGGTCATCGGCAAGGTCGGCAGCACCGGCCGCAGCACCGGACCCCATCTTCATTACGAAGTCCGGGTAAATGACAAACCGGTCAATGCTGAAAAATACATGTCCGAATATCTGGCAAAAAACGATCCTTCATGATGCCGCGATAACAGGGACCCTCGCCTGTTTTTTCTTTTTGTCAAAATTCCTATGAAACCATCAAAAAAATACCCGCCATCCGTTATTCGGACGTGACCAGGCTTTTTTAAAGCCGTCTTATTCCTGTGGAACTTTAATCTGAAAATAAGGAAGTGTAAATGAGTCTGACAGCAATCAATCAATTTTTGCTGAAAGTGTTTGGCAGTCAAAACGAGCGTACCTTAAAACGATTTTCTCCGATGATAGCGGCGATTAATCATCTTGAGAGCCAAATAAGGGCATTAACGGATGCGGCGTTGGCCGCGCAAACGGAAAAGTTAAAACAACGCTTTCAGGCCGGAGCCACTCTTGATGATCTCCTCCCGGAGGCGTTCGCAACGGTCAGGGAAGCAACCTGGCGGACGCTGCATATGCGGCATTTTGACGTCCAGCTCATGGGCGGCATTGTCCTCCATGAAGGCAATATCGCGGAAATGAAAACCGGTGAAGGAAAAACACTGGTGGCGCCCCTTGCCGCGTATCTCAACTCCCTGACCGGCAAGGGCGTTCACGTGATTACCGTCAATGATTATCTGGCGAGACGTGATGCGGAATGGATGGGAAAAGTGTTCAGCTTTCTGGGACTGTCCGTGGGAGCGATTCTTCACGGGCTGACGGACAGGGAACGCAAGGCCGCCTACAATTCGGATATCACTTATGGCACGAACAATGAGTTCGGGTTCGATTACCTCCGGGATAATATGAAGTTCAACAAGGAATCCCTGGTTCAGCGGGCGCTGCATTTCGCCATTGTGGATGAGGTGGACAGTATCCTGATTGATGAGGCTAGGACCCCCCTCATCATTTCCGGCCCCGCGGAAAAATCCACAAGCCTTTATTATGATGTCAATAATATTATCCCCGGCTTGAAACCGGAAGTGCATTTTACCGTGGATGAAAAGTCCAAAACCGCTGTTTTAACCGAGGACGGCGTGGTCCGGGCGGAACAGTTGCTTCATGTGGACAATCTGTATGACACCAAAAATATTGATGTGCTGCACCATGTCAACCAAGCTCTCAAAGCCCATACCCTGTTTACGAGGGATGTGGATTATATCGTAAAAGACGGTGAAGTCATTATTGTGGACGAGTTCACCGGGCGCCTCATGCCTGGGCGAAGGTACAGCGAGGGGCTACACCAGGCGCTTGAGGCCAAGGAAAAAGTTAAAATTGCCAATGAAAACCAGACGCTGGCCACCATCACCTTTCAGAATTTTTTCCGCATGTATGAAAAGCTAAGCGGCATGACCGGTACTGCGGAAACGGAAGCAGCGGAATTTGAAAAAATCTACAATCTGGGTGTGGTCGCCATTCCCACCAATCAGCCCATGATCCGGACGGATTTTCCGGATGTGATTTTCCGGACCAAAAAAGAAAAGTTTGAGGCTGTCTTAGATGAGATCGCCGCACTCCACAAAAAAGGCCAGCCAGTTCTCGTGGGAACGGTCAATATCGATGTGTCGGAAGCCGTGAGCCGGAAATTAGAAAAAAGGGGTGTTCCCCACAATGTGTTAAACGCCAAAAACCACGAACACGAAGCGGAGATTGTGGCCAACGCCGGACAAAAAGGCACGGTGACGATTTCCACCAACATGGCCGGCCGCGGAACGGATATTGTACTGGGGCCGGGGGTGACGGAACTGGGCGGACTTCATATTCTGGGCACCGAACGGCATGAAAGCCGGCGCATCGACAACCAGCTCCGGGGCCGGTCCGGACGGCAGGGGGATCCGGGTTCCTCCCGGTTTTATTTGTCCTTGGAGGACGACCTCTTAAGAATTTTCGGGGGAGAGCGCATTTCCGGCATCATGAGCCGCCTAGGCATGCAGGAAGGGGAACCCATTGAGCACAAAATGATTTCCAGGGCCATTGAAAACGCCCAGAGCAAGGTGGAGGGTCATAACTTCAATATCCGGAAACAGATTCTCGAATATGACGATGTCATGAACCAGCAGCGGCAGGTCATTTATAAGCAGCGCTACCAGTTCATCACCGCGGAGAGCTTAAGACCGCTCATTGATGATATGATGGAAGAGTTTACCGATGACATGACCATGGGGCACACGGACGCAAAAACATCCCCCCTTGACTGGGATCTGAAGGGACTTTCGGAAGCCGTCTATAAACAATTCAATTTCCGGTTCACCATCAGCGAAACCGATCTGCAGGGCATAACCCCCGAAAAGCTGAAAAAGATGATCCATGACGGGGCGGTGTCCCTGTATAATAAAAAAGAATCCGGCATCGGGTCCCCGGATTTTCGCAATATCGAGCGGTATGTGTTGCTTCAGACCATGGACAACCTCTGGAAAGACCACTTGCTGTCCATGGACCATTTAAAGGAAGGCATCGGCCTCAGAAGTTACGCCCAGCAGAATCCCCTGATGATTTATAAAAAAGAAGCGTATGAGATGTTTCAGGACATGGTTCAGCGGGCCAGGGAAGAGACGCTTTCCATCCTTTTCCGCATTCAACTGGCCGAACCTGCTGCGGTGAGCGAGCTTGCCACTCCGCCGAAGGAGCAGGAAATGAGCTTTTCCCACAAAGGGGAGGGCGTCAAAAAAAGGCCGGTGGTGCGGGCCAGCGACAAGATCGGCCGCAATGATCCCTGCCCCTGCGGGAGCGGGAAAAAATACAAGAAATGTTGCGGGCATTGAGTACCTTTATTATTTTTTTGTAAAATTAAAGAAAAAATGGCAATCTGTTTCCGGGTGATTATGTTATTTCTGAAGATGACCGGAGCAATATACGGTCGTCACGTTAAACCTGTTTTGTCAGACTCGCTGGAGCGTATGTAATGAACGGATTCAGCCCGGTAACCCGTGATGCGGTAGCTCCGAGAACCCGGGATAAAATACAAGAACCCCCCATGTATAAATTACTGCTCCACAATGACGACTACACGACCATGGAGTTTGTGGTGGAGGTGCTGATGGGGGTGTGTCATAAATCCTTTGAAGACGCCGTCCGAATCATGATGAATGTTCACAGGACCGGTTTGGGGGTGTGCGGTATTTATACCTATGAAATCGCGGAAACAAAATCCGAAACCATTCATGAGATGGCTAAGGACAGGGGATTTCCGCTGAAAAGTTCAGTAGAAAAGGCGTAACAATTATGATCAGCAAGGGATTAAGCGCCATATTGAGCCATGCGGTCAAGGAAGCCCGTAAACGGCGGCATGAGTATGTTTGCATTGAGCATATCCTGTATGCGATTATCCATGACACCGCAGGCATTGAGCTGATTGGAAGTTGCGGCGGCGATGTGGGCAGTATTGAAAATGAGCTGGAGAATTTTTTCAACAACAAGCTGGACCGGGTGCCGGATGACCGGGAATATGTCCTTCAACAGACCATGCGTTTCCAGCGCGTGATTCAGCGGGCCGTCAATCATGCCCGGTCAGCCGAAAAAGATGCGGTATATATCGGCGATGTGCTGGCCTCCATGCTGGAGGAGAAAAAATCCCATGCCGCCTATTTCATGGCCGCTCAGGGAATTACCCGGCTGGATGTGCTGAATGTCATCTCCCACGGGGCCCGGGAAAACGGTTTCAAGGAATGCCCGGAATGCGAAGTCGGCGGGGATAAAAAAGCCAAAAAAGACCGGGTGGACCCGCTTGAGGCGTTTACGGTGGATCTGGTGGACCGGGCGCAGCAGGGGCTGCTGGATCCCCTCATTGGCCGGGAAATTGAGATGGAGCGCACCATTCAGGTGCTTTGCCGGCGCCGTAAAAACAATCCGGTTTTCGTGGGGGACGCGGGGGTGGGAAAAACCGCCATGGCCGAAGGGTTGGCCCGTAAAATCGCGGACAAAACCGTGCCGGACCTGCTCGCGGACACCCGGATTTATGCCCTGGATCTGGGAGCGCTCCTGGCCGGGACCAAATATCGCGGGGATTTTGAACAACGGCTGAAAGGCGTGATCTCGGCCCTCCAGAAAAAGAAAAACGCCATTTTATTTATCGATGAAATCCATACCATCATCGGGGCCGGAGCCACAAGCTCCGGTTCCATGGACGCGTCCAATATTTTGAAACCCTCGCTCTTAAGCAACGAATTGCGGTGCATCGGTTCCACCACCTACCAGGAATATAAAAATTTTTTTGACAAGGACCGGGCGTTTTCCCGCCGGTTTGAAAAAATTGAAATCATCGAGCCCTCCATACTGGATACGGTTGAAATTTTAAAAGGTCTGAAATCCTGTTATGAGGAGCATCATCAGGTCAAATATTCCGACAAGGCGCTCCTTGCCGCCGCCGAGCTTTCGGCCAAATATATCAACGAACGGTTTCTGCCGGACAAAGCCATTGATGTGATGGATGAGGCCGGTGTGCTCCTGAAGCTCTCCCGTTCCGGAAACCGAAAGACCGTTTCGCCGTCGGATATCGAGAAGGTGGTGTCCAAAATCGCCAAAATCCCCACCCGAAGTGTCACTGCAACCGATCGTTCCAATCTGGAACACTTGAGCCAACGCCTAAAACAGAAGATTTTCGGCCAGGATGACGCCATCGAATCCCTGGCGGCAGCCATCCGGCGTTCTCGCGCAGGGCTTTCCGCCCCTCAGCGGCCCATCGGGTCTTTTCTGTTCACCGGCCCCACGGGCGTGGGAAAAACCGAAGTCGCAAAGCAGCTGGCCATTCTCCTGGGTGTTGAGTTTTTGCGGTTCGACATGAGTGAATACATGGAGAAGCATGCAGTGTCGCGTCTGATCGGCGCCCCTCCCGGCTATATCGGGTTTGATCAAGGGGGACTCCTCACCGACCAGATCCGCAAACACCCATACAGTGTACTGCTTTTGGATGAAATCGAAAAAGCCCATATGGATATGTACAGCATCCTGCTTCAGGTCATGGATCACGCGGCCCTGACCGACAATAACGGGATAAAAGCCGATTTCAGAAATATTATTCTGATCATGACATCCAATGCCGGAGCCCGGGAGATGATCAGCGCCAGCATCGGATTCGGTGGAGAAAAAAATGGTGATCCGGCGGCCAAAAGCAAAAAAGCCATTGATCAGTTTTTCAGCCCGGAATTCAGAAACCGTTTGGATGACATTATTACCTTTCGGGCCTTGAATCTGAAGATTATGGAGAAGGTGGTGGACAAACTGATCCTTGAAATGAAGCCCCAGCTCGCGGCCAGGAATGTCACCCTTCGGCTTTCGCCCGACGCCCGGATATGGCTGGCCAAAAACGGCTTTGATCCGCATTTCGGCGCCCGTCCTTTGGACCGGCTGATCCAGAAGGAGATCAAGGATGTCCTCACTTCCCAGATTCTTTTCGGCAGCCTCACGGGCGGCGGCGCTGTTTCCGTCAAAGAAAAAGATAATCGTCTGACGTTCTCCTATTCCTGAATTTTTGATGCCGGTATTCCGTCTGTCTGAACGCATTTCTTTTCCGCCCCCCCATTTTGCCGAACCCAATGGGCTGCTGGCTGTGGGCGGGGATTTAAGCGAAGCGCGCATTCTGTTGGCCTATCAGCTGGGTATTTTTCCCTGGTTTTCGGACGATGATCCCATCCTGTGGTGGTCTCCGGACCCGCGGCTGGTGCTCTACCCATCCGATATCCGGGTTTCCCGCCGCCTAAAGCGAACCATCCGCCGGAAACATTTTCACGTTACCTGCGATACGGCGTTTGATCAGGTGATCAATGCATGCGCCGGGGTCCGGCTTGAAAATAACCAGCCGACATGGATTCACGGGGAAATGATCGATGCCTACTGTCGGCTGTTTGCATCCGGATATGCCCACTCCTTTGAGGTCTGGCATGAGGGCCGGTTGGCAGGGGGGCTGTACGGCATTTCCCTGGGGGGCAGTTTTTTCGGGGAGTCCATGTTCTCAAAGATTTCCGATGCTTCCAAGGTGGCGCTGGTGGCATTGTGCCGGTATTTACAGACGTTGTCTTTTGATATGGTGGATTGCCAAGTGCCCACGGATCATCTGATGCACATGGGTGCCGTCAAAATATCCCGGACGCGGTTTCTGCGGGAACTGCGTGCTTCATTAAAACGGCCGACCCTGCCGGGTAACTGGCGAAGATTGGTCGAAAACGCTTTATAGAGAAGGTGTTTTTATGGAACATAAAGATTGTATTTTTTGTAAAATCATCAACGGCGATATTCCGTCCGAATTTTTGTTTCAGGATGATGATCTGGTGGTGTTCAAGGATATCAAACCCATTGCGCCGGTGCATTTGCTGATTGTGCCCAAAAAACACATCCGCAGTGTCAATGACCTGACCTTGGCAGACGGGACGATGGTCAGCAAAATGGTCATGACGGGCAAACACATGGCGGAAAAAGCGGGAGTGGACAAATCCGGATACCGCCTGTTTTTCAATGTGGAAAAGGGCGGGGGACAGGAAGTGTTTCACCTGCACCTGCACCTGATCGGCGGATGGGAGTAACCGGAACCGTGGCCGAGGTATCCGCGATTTTTCTAAAAAACATACCGCAAAAAACGGACAGAACCAGTTAAAAGGAAAAACAGATGATTACGTATTTGTACTGGATCACGCTGGCGGGTCTGATCGCAGCCGTGCTCTATGGTGTGGGCGTTAAAGCCAATAGCTGGAAGACCGGCATTATTGTGGCGTTGATTTTTTTGGCTATCGGCTGGGGAGCGTATTCTTTTCATTTCCAGCAGATTTTTGTGAAAAGGTATGGCGGGGAAATGAGCATTCGTGTTCCCGATGGTCAGCGGCATATCGGCGTCACGTGGAAAGATGACAATATGTGGATTGAAAATTTTGATCCCAAAACCAATACCTGTATTTTCAGTGAATACTCCAAAGGGAATGTGCTGCAAGGCCGGGTCATTATCAAAAATTGCAACCCGCTCATGCCCCGGGACTAAACTTTTTCCTTAAAATTATTATCATTGTCCAACGTTAATGGGCTTTGTTTTCGGATCGGGTCATAAATATGAAATTAATTGTGCAAATCCCTTGTTTTAACGAAGAAAACACATTGCCGCAAACAGTGGCGGACATTCCCCGTCATATCGAGGGAGTGGACGTGGTGGAACTTCTGATCATTGATGACGGCAGCACGGACCGGACGGTGGCGGTGGCTCGGGAACTCGGTGTGGACCATATTGTCAGCCATCGCCGGAACAGGGGCCTGGCCTTGACTTTTATGACCGGCATCGAAGCCTGCCTGCAACTGGGCGCCGATATCATCGTCAACACCGATGGGGACAACCAGTATTGCGGAGCTGATATCCCTTTGTTGATTCGGCCGATTTTGGACAAAAAAGCCGATATCGTGATCGGGGACCGGCAAACCGATACCATTGACCATTTCGGTTTTGTTAAGAAAAAGCTTCAGAAGACCGGAAGCATGCTGGTCAGATTATTGTCCCAAACCCGGGTGCCGGACGCGGTGAGCGGATTCAGGGCGTTTTCCAGGGATGCGGCCATGCAGATCAATATCGTATCCCGTTATTCCTATACCATTGAAACCGTCATTCAGGCCGGCAACAAGTCTCTGGCGATTGCCAGTGTCCCGGTGCGAACCAACCCCAAAACCCGGGATTCCCGGCTCATCAAGAGCATTCCGAATTTTATTTTCAATCAGATCAATACCATGGTGCGCATGTACGCCATGTTCCGGCCGCTCAAGGCGTTTTTTATTGTCGGCGGTCTCTGTCTCCTGGCGGGGCTGATCCCTTCCGGCCGCTTCCTGTTTTTTTATCTGGCGGGCAAGGGCGACGGTCACATTCAATCCCTGATCATGGCCGCGGTTTTGTTTATCGTCGGATTCCAGGTGCTTGTCTTGGGCCTTTTGGGTGATCTGATATCGCATAACCGCAAGCTGATCGAAGAAACCCTCTTGCGGGTTCGGCGTATGGAAATGGACAAGGAAGATAACTGAGAATTGAATATTGAGAATTGAAGATTGAAGATTGAAGATTGAAGATTGAAGATGGAGATCATCCGGAAATGAAAACCATACTTACGGGCAAACATATCGTGCTGGGGGTCTGCGGCGGCATCGCAGCGTATAAAAGCGTCGAACTGCTGCGCTTGCTGCAAAAGGCAGGGGCAGACGTAAAGGTGATTATGACCGCCAATGCGGAAAATTTTGTAGGATCCATGACCTTTGAGGCGATTTCCGGTTACCCGGTGTTTTTGGGAATGTACGGCAGCCATGCGGACGCTGAAATGCGGCATATCGCCTGGGCCGAAGCAGCGGACGCAGTGGTGATTGCGCCTGCTACCGCCAACATCATCGCTAAACTCGCCTGCGGCATTGCCGATGATGCGCTGACCACGTTCATGCTGGCAGCCACTACTACAAAAATACTGTGCCCCTCCATGAATACCCATATGTATGAAAATCGCGCTGTGCAGCGGAACCTGGACACGCTGGAAGGCGACGGGTTTGTGATTGTGGAGCCCGGCGAAGGAGAATTGGCCTGCGGGGCTGTGGGCGCAGGCCGATTGCCTGAGCCGGCATTTATCGCTTGCCGGGTGGCGGAATGTTTTTATCCCAAAGACCTGAAAGGCAAAAAGGTGATGGTGACTGCCGGCCCCACCCGGGAGCCCATCGACCCGGTTCGATTTGTCAGCAATCCGTCCTCCGGGAAAATGGGATATGCGCTGGCGAGGGCCGCTGCCGCAAGGGGTGCGGAAGTCCTGTTGATTTCCGGGCCCACGGCTTTGAACTGTCCGTTTGGGGTCCATCGGATTGATGTCACCACCGCAGGTGAGATGGCGGATGCAGTGTTCGAACATGCGGATGTTATGGATGTGATTGTCAAGGCGGCGGCGGTGTCTGACTATACCCCGTCTGAAAAATCTCCCCATAAAATTAAAAAAGGGCAGGATGCCGTCTCCATACCCATGAAAAAAACCGTGGACATTCTTGCTGAACTGGGTCGCCGCAAAACCCGTCAGATTCTTGTTGGATTTGCCGCGGAAACCCGTGACCTGGAAACCTATGCGGTTGGAAAACTAAAACAGAAAAATCTGGACCTGATTGCAGGTAATCTGGTGGGTGATGCATCAACGGGTTTTTGCTCAGATGATAATAAAATCAAGCTCTTTTATCGCGACGGCAGTGTTGAAGACCTGCCGGTGATGGACAAGGATGCAGCGGCCCATGTGTTATTGGACAGAATCCGCGACCGCATCGTGAGTCCCATCATCAGCCCGGACGAAAGGGTGCAGGCAGATGGCTGAAGAAGTTAACGAAAATCCATCACCTGCCCGGAATTTTTTGGAAATCACCGAAAGGGCGACTGCTTACCTTCGATTTATAGCAGAACTCGGCGGCACGGGTTTTGACCTTTCCAAGGGCAATATCGATGTCATCGACTCCTGGGGCAAAGTCGCATCCGGAAGCACCGCTCCCCCTGACATATTTAATAATTTTATCAAATGCCGCCAATGCACACTGGCCGGACAACGTCAACATGTGATTCACGGCAGGGGCAATCCGAATGCCCGGCTGGTGATTGTCGGCGGGATTCCGGAGGCGGAGGACGCGCAAACCGGCAAACCCTATTCCGGCAGGGCCGGGGCATTGCTCGACAAGATTCTGGCTGCCATGACCTTAAGCCGGGACGACGTATACCTGACTTTTGCGGTCAAATGCTGCCTGCCGGATCTTACAAACCCGAACACCGGGGTGGTGAACAGTTGCCGGGCCTATCTCAGAAAGGAACTGATACGGCTGCGTCCGGATATTATCTTTACTTTCGGTGAGGTCGCAGCCTCTTCTCTGCTGGAAACCTCAGTGCCTCTGGCGCGCCTGCGCGGGCGTTTTCATGATTATAAAGGCATTCCATTGATGCCCACCCATGCCCCGGAATATCTCATGAAAAACGTGGATGCCAAGCGGGAAGCGTGGGAAGATATCAAGCAGGTGATGGGCAGGCTGGAAGGCATTTCGGCGAAGGCCTGAATCCCGCATTCTCAATAGGCTTTGGCCTCAGGCAATGGATTTTCTGCTGAATGGGGAGCCTTTTTGAAAAGCCCTTAAAAATTGATTGACAATGTCATAAAATATTGGTTTAAAAAAATATAATTCAATGAGTTATATTTTATGGCGGAGGCCGCTGGTCTCCGTTTTGTATTTTGGGAAAGCAAATTTATTTTATAAGGATTCCCAGATGAGGCGTTCCGGATGATGATCCCTCCGTCGGAACTGGCATTTGATATTGACGGCGTGTTCGCCGATACCATGTCGTTATTTATTGATATCGCGCGGGAAGATTTTGGTATTACAAGCCTGAAATATGAAAACATCACCCAATATGATCTCTGCGGTATGGCGGGCATTGATGAGCGGATTTATATTGAAATAATCATGTGCATTCTTGAGGGCCGCCATTCCGGAACCTTAAACGCGCTGGAGGGCGCTGCGGAAGTCCTGAAACGGGTGAACCGTCGCCATTGTCCCACGCTGTTTGTGACCGCAAGACCCAACGCGGACCAGGTTCACGGATGGATTCTGGAGAAATTGTGTCTTGAGCCCGGTAATATTGACGTTGTCGCCACCGGGTCTTTTGATGATAAACAAGAAGTGCTGCGGTGGAACGGGATCAAGTATTTTGTTGAAGACCGGCTTGAAACCTGCTTTACACTGAACGATGCCGGAGTTACGCCCATTGTATTTAAGCAGCCGTGGAATCGCAAACCCCATCCGTTTTGCGAAGTCGCGACGTGGCAGGAACTGGAAGCCCTCATTTCTTTTGACTGACTGCCTTTGATTAATTGTGTTTGAATGATAGCGTTTGAATGAACTATACGTCATTACAGGAATTACTCGACACGTTTGTGGATTTTCTATCCACTGAAAAAGGATATTCCGCCAATACCTGCCGGGCCTATCAGCATGATCTGGAGGATTTTATTGCTTTTTTTTTCACGAATCGGGCCTATGCCCTGACGTATTCGGAAGAGGACGGGGAAGAAATCGATGTACAGGATGCCACCGCCATCAGCGGTTTGATGATCCGAAGTTATCTCGGATTTTTACACAAGCAGAAAATCAAGAAATCCTCGGTGGCCCGCAAGCTCTCATCCATTCGTTCCTTTATGAAATTCTTGCAAAAACACGGCGTGATCACTGAAAATCCGGCAAATTCCGTTCTGACGCCCAAACAGGAAAAACCCATACCCAATTATCTGACGGTGGACGATATGTTCCGGCTCCTGGATTCCATCAAGACGGATACGCTTTCCGGGAAGCGTGACCGGGCTTTGCTGGAGGCCATGTATTCCACCGGCATCCGGGTTTCCGAACTGGTGGGCCTCAACGTGTCGGATGTGGATTATTCAGGTAAAGTCATTCGCGTGACCGGCAAAGGGAATATCGAGCGGATCGTTCCCATCGGACAAAAAGCACTGAATATATTAAAGGATTACCGTGAGAGCCTGCACACATCAAAGGGAATTGGCTGTAATTCGGTCGGACCGTTATTTTTAAATAAAAGCAACGGCCGGATCACGGTGCGATCGGTTGCCCGGATACTTGAAAAATCCGCAATCGAAGCCGGACTATTGGTGCCGGTGGCACCCCATGACCTGAGGCATTCCTTTGCCACCCATATGCTGGATGCCGGTCTTGACTT
Organism: Desulfosalsimonadaceae bacterium; assembly: GCA_049297455.1. Taxonomy (GTDB): domain Bacteria; phylum Desulfobacterota; class Desulfobacteria; order Desulfobacterales; family Desulfosalsimonadaceae; genus SURF-3. Next base: position 16,815 of record JBAQUK010000208.1, read on the forward strand.
GCGGGTGGTTCAGGAAATGCTCGGCCATAAAAAGCTTTCCACAACCCAGAAATATACCCATGTCAGCATTGACAGGCTGATGGCGGCATACGATTCGGCCCATCCGAGAAAGTGAGAGATATGACATTTCATGGAACCACCATCCTGGCGGTCCGGCATAATGGAAAAGTGGCGGTAGCCGGTGACGGGCAGGTTACGTTAAACACATCCGTGGTAAAGCACCATGCCCGGAAAGTCCGGCGTATTTACAAGGATACTATTGTGGTGGGGTTTGCCGGCGCCACCGCCGACGCTTTTACCCTGTCGGAAAAGCTGGAAGCCAAGCTGGAACGTTACAACGGCAGTTTGACGCGGGCGGCCGTGGAGCTGGCCCGGGACTGGCGCACCGATAAATACCTCAGGCGGCTGGAAGCCATGATGATTGCCGTGGATGCGACCCAGATGCTGCTGATTTCCGGAAATGGGGATGTGATTGAACCGGATGAAGGGGTTATCGCCATCGGTTCCGGAGGCATTGCCGCCCATGCGGCCGCAACGGCGCTGATCCCGTATGCGGACACGATTCCGCTGAATGCCCGGCAGATTGTGGAACAGGCCATGAAAATCGCGGCAAATGTTTGTATTTATACCAATGATGTGATCAGTATTGAAGAGTTCGGATAAACAGAAGGGAAAACACGTAAATGAGTGATTTAACACCAGCGGAAATCGTCAGAGAACTGGATAAATATATTATCGGTCAGGACAAGGCCAAACGTTCCGTGGCCATTGCCTTGCGGAATCGCTGGCGGCGGCGGAATGTGGATGCGGATCTCCGGGAGGAGATCTCGCCGAAAAATATTATTTTGATCGGTCCCACCGGCGTCGGCAAGACGGAAATCGCCCGGCGGCTGGCCCGATTGACGGATTCACCGTTCATCAAGGTGGAGGCTTCAAAATTTACGGAAGTCGGGTATGTGGGCCGGGACGTGGAATCCATGGTCCGGGATCTTCTCTCCTTAAGCATCAACATGATCAAGGCCCGTGAACAGGAAAGCGTTCAAAACAAAGCGCGTTCCATTGCCGAAGAGCATATTCTGGATATCCTGCTGCCCGAACCCAAAGACCGGTCTGACGTCTCTGCGGATGAATTCAGTGATGCGTCGCCCCCCGCCACAATCACCACCCGGGAAAAGCTCCGCAACATGCTCCGGGAAGGAAAGCTGGACAACCGGTATGTGGATCTCGATGTTCCGGAAAAGTCCATGCCCATGGTGGAAATTTTTTCCAGCGCCGGGATGGAGGAAATGGGCATTAATTTTAAAGACATCTTAGGCAACATGGTTCCCAAAGGCACCGGCAAAAAACGGAAAGTGAAAGTGACCGAAGCTTTGGAAATACTTTCTCAGGAGGAAGCCCAGCGACTCGTGGATATGGACCGGGTGATTGCGGAAGCCATTGAAAAAACGGAGCAGTCCGGCATTATTTTTTTGGATGAAATCGATAAAATCACCGGTAAAGAAGGGGGCGGCGGGCCGGATATTTCGAGAGAAGGCGTTCAGCGGGATCTGCTGCCCATTGTCGAAGGCAGCACCGTGACGACCAAGTACGGGCCCGTGAAAACCGATCATATCCTGTTTATCGCGTCCGGCGCCTTTCATACCAGTAAACCCTCAGACCTGATCCCGGAACTCCAGGGCCGGTTTCCCATTCGCGTCGCCTTGAATTCCCTGGGCAAAAACGAATTCGTGCGGATATTGACCGAGCCCCGAAACGCCCTGTTGCTGCAATACATCGCGCTTTTAAGGACCGAGGGCGTTGCCGTGGCGTTTGACGACGCGGCCATCGATACCATCGCCCAGGTGGCGGAGGAAGTGAACAACCATACGGAAAATATCGGCGCGCGGCGGCTCCACACCCTGATGGAACATCTGCTTGAGGACATTCTGTTCGACGCGCCTGACATGAACGAGAAAAATATAACCATTGACCATGCTTATGTGGATGCCAAGTTCAGGGACATCAAGGAAGATGAGGATTTGAGCCGGTATATTTTGTAGAAAGGTGGGAAAGGTGGAAAGGCTGTAGGCTGTAGGACGGGCGGAATAGGCCATTTTAATTACGAATTATGAATATTTTCAGGATAATGCAATGACACCAAACGTTGCGGATATACTCATAGAAGCGCTGCCCTACATCCGGCGCTTTTCCGGCATGACCATTGTGGTGAAATACGGCGGTCACGCCATGGTGGATGAACAGTTGAAGGCGGATTTTGCCAGTGATATCACGCTGATGAAATTTATCGGCATGAACCCGGTGGTGGTTCACGGGGGCGGCCCCCAGATCAACCGGGTGCTTGAGCGCATGGGCATCACCTCGAAATTTATCAACGGCATGCGGATCACCGACGAACAAACCATGGATGTGGTGGAAATGGTGCTGGGCGGAAAAATCAACAAGGGCATCGTGGCCCAGATTAATCGCCAGGGCGGCAAATCCGTGGGCCTCAGCGGCAAGGACGGTGAATTGCTCCTGGCTGAAAAACTGCACATGATGGTTCAGCCGGATGCCGACAAACCCCCGGAAATCATCGACACCGGCTTGGTGGGCAAGGTGAGCCGGGTCAATCCGGAAATTATCCATACCCTGAGCGATAAGGGATTCATCCCTGTCATTGCGCCGGTGGGCGTTGGGATAAACGGGGAAACATACAACATCAACGCGGACCTTGTGGCTTCAAAGGTGGCGGGCGCGCTTTCCGCAGGCCGCCTTATATTTCTGACGGATGTGGATGGGGTCATGGATGGGTCCAAAAAACTCATCTCATCCATTAACGCGGCCAGCATCAAAAAAATGGTTATTGATAAAATCATTTCCGGAGGCATGATTCCCAAAATCGAATATGCCCTGGATGCGTTAAATAACGGTGTGGGAAAAGTACAGATCATCAATGGCACAAAACGGCATTCCCTGTTATTGGAGCTTTTTACGGACAGGGGGATAGGAACGGAAGTAACCGTATGAAAAACGAAATGATAGAGCGGGCGGACAGCGTGCTGGCGGCCACATACAAACGGTTTCCCCTGGTGATAGAACGGGGGCAGGGGAGTACCTTATGGGACACGGATGGGCGCGCATATACGGATTTTGTGGCCGGCATCGCGGTGTGCAATCTCGGCCATGCGTGTCCCGAGGTGGCGAAAGCCCTGAGCCTTCAGGCGGAACAGTTGTTTCATGTATCCAATCTCTATTATACCCTTCCTCAGATCGAACTGGCCGCCTGGCTGGTGGATAACAGTTTTGCGGACCGGGTGTTTTTCTGCAACAGCGGTGCGGAAGCCAACGAGGCGGCCATCAAACTGGCCCGAAAGAATTTTTACGATAAAGGGCAGACAGACCGGTACAAGATTATCACCATGGAAAAATCCTTTCATGGCCGGACGTTTGCCACCCTGTCCGCCACCGGCCAGCAGAAAATCCGTGAAGGGTATGCGCCGGTGCTCAGCGGATTTGAATTCGTACCATTTAATGATATCGACGCCCTGAAACGTCGGATGGGGAATGATATATGTGCGGTGATGCTTGAACCGATCCAGGGGGAGGGCGGGGTTATCTGTCCGGATGCTCCCTATCTTGCCGCTGTCCGGCAACTGTGCGATGAAGCCGGTGCGTTGTTGATTTTTGATGAAGTGCAGACCGGCATGGGAAGGACCGGGCGAATGTTTGCCTACGAACATTTCGGGATTGCGCCGGATATCATGACCCTTGCCAAGGCCTTGGGAAACGGACTTCCCATCGGCGCTATGCTCGCAAAAGAAAATGTTATGGCTGCATTTCAACCCGGCGCCCATGCATCCACGTTCGGCGGCACCCCGGTCATCACTGCCGCGGCCCTTACAGTGGTGCGCATCATGGAACGGGATCAGATTCCGGAACGATGCCGAAAGACCGGCGAATATTTTAAAACCCGGTTGTTGGAATTAAAGGAACGCCATGAAATAATAGAAGATGTCCGGGGCCTGGGGCTTCTGGTGGGACTTAAACTCAAAGCATCCGGCGCGTCCATTGTGGCGGAATGCATGAGCCGGGGGTTTCTGATCAATTGCACCCAGGAAAATATCCTGCGTTTTATCCCGCCGCTGATCATCACCCATCAGGAAATCGATGCATTGATCCATTGTCTGGACGACATTTTCAGCGGAATGCGGATCTGATATAAAGGGGGAAAGTCATATTGAAAAAAGATATTCTGTCATTAGCGGATCTCGAAGTATCTGACTTTAAATGGTTATTCGACAGGGCGGCGGAGCTCAAGGCCCGACATAAAAAAGGGATTCAGGATCGGACCCTTACCGGAAAATCCTTAGGACTGATTTTTGACAAGCCATCCACCCGAACGCGGATTTCTTTTGAGGCAGCCGCCATTCATCTGGGGGCGACACCTATTTTTATCCACTCCGGGGACACCCAGATGGCCCGGAATGAACCCATCGAAGATACCGCCCGGGTGTTGTCCAGGTATCTGGACGGGGTGGCGTTCCGGACGTTTTCCCAGGAGTTGATCGAACAGTTTGCCGCAGCCGCCGACATTCCGGTGATCAATGCGCTGACGGATAAATTTCATCCCTGCCAGGTGTTAAGTGATCTGTTGACGGTCATCGAACACAAAGGCGCACTGGAAGGCCTGACCATCAGTTGGATCGGGGACGGCAACAACATGGCCCATTCATGGATCAATGCGGCTGCTGCCCTGGGCTTTGCCCTGAATCTGGCCTGCCCCAAAGCCTATTATCCGGATAAGGGGGTTATGAGCCGGGCCCGGAAAAAAAATAAACGGATTTTTTTAACCACCAGCCCGATAGATGCTGCCCAGGGCGCGGATGTAATCAATACCGATGTCTGGGCCAGCATGGGGCAGGAACATGAGCAAAAAGAGCGGCAGGCTGTTTTTAAGCCCTATCAGGTCAACTCCCTGCTCCTTGAGGTGGCGGCAAAAGATGCCATTGTCATGCATTGTCTGCCGGCTCATCGGGGTGAGGAAATCACCGGGGAAGTGCTCGACGGTCCCCAGGCGGTGGTGTGGGATCAGGCGGAAAACAAACTGCATATGCACAAGGCAATTCTGGATATATTGATGACAAGTTCAGGTAGATAGACTGTAGGCTATAGGCTATTCGGAAAATGATTTATTCATCCTGCCCTACAGCCTAAACGCCTACAGCCTAACCCCCTAAAAATTTAAAGGAGATTCCCATGAAAAAACAGGTAAAAAAGGTAGTCCTTGCCTATTCCGGCGGCCTGGATACCTCCGTTATATTAAAATGGCTTATCGAGACCTATGGTTGCGAGGTGGTGGCGTTTTCGGCGGATATCGGCCAGGAGGAGGAGCTGGATCATATTGACGCAAAAGCCAGAAACACCGGGGCCGTAAATGTGTATGTGGATGATCTGAAGGAAGAATTTGTCAAGGACTATGTGTTTCCGGCATTCCGGGCCAACGCCATTTATGAGGGCAAGTACCTTCTGGGGACATCATTGGCAAGGCCCCTCATCGCCAAACGGCAGATGGAAATCGCAAAAATCGAGAATGCCGATGCGGTCAGTCATGGAGCTACCGGCAAAGGAAATGATCAGGTACGGTTTGAGTTGTCCTATTTCGCTATTGATCCGTATATTAAAATTATCGCACCCTGGCGGGAATGGGATTTGAATTCCAGGACCGCGCTCATGGATTTCGCCCAGAAGCACGGCATTCCGGTGACCGCCACAAAAGCCAAGCCCTACAGCACGGACCGGAATCTCCTGCATATCAGTTATGAAGGCGGCATTCTGGAAGACCCCTGGTCTGATCCCCCGGAAGATATGTATACCTTGACCACATCGCCGAAAAAAGCACCCGATACACCGCAAGTCATCGAAATTACATTTAAACAGGGTGATCCGGTGGCGATTGATGACCAATATCTGTCTCCGGCCCATCTGCTGGCAGAATTAAATAAAATCGGCGGCCGGAACGGTATCGGCAGAGATGATATTGTGGAAAACCGTTTTGTGGGCATGAAATCCCGGGGCGTTTATGAAACACCCGGCGGCACCATTTTGCGTGCCGCGCACATGGCACTGGAATCGCTGACCCTGGACCGGGAAGTCATGCATTTGCGGGATTCGCTGATTCCCAGGTATTCGGAAATGGTGTATTACGGATTCTGGTTTGCGCCGGAAAGAGAGCTGCTGCAAAAGATGATTGACGACACACAGAAAACGGTTTCCGGTATGGTGCGGCTGGAACTTTATAAGGGCAATTGCCGGATCATGGGCCGAAAATCCGATGAATCCCTGTATAATGTTGATTTTGCGACATTTGAAGATGATTCGGTATACAAACAGTATGATGCGGAAGGGTTTATCCGGCTAAACGCCTTGAGATTGCGTATCCGGAAGCTGATGAAGAGAAATTGAAAAAGACAGGAATCAACATGGCTGAAAAACCCTGGGACGGGCGATTTGAGGAAGCGACAGACGCGGCAGTTGAAGCGTTTACGTCTTCCATTGACATTGACCGGCGTCTCTACACCCATGATATCGACGGCAGCATCGCCCATTGCCGGATGCTGGCCAAAGCATCCATTATTAGTGAAGCGGACGCGACGGCTTTGACCGAGGGACTTGAAAAAATCCGGGTTGAGATCGCAACCGGAAATTTCGCATTTTCCGACCGCCTGGAAGATATTCACATGCATATCGAGGACCGGCTGGCTGCGCACGTGGGTGTTGTTTCAAGGCAGCTGCACACGGCCAGGAGCCGAAACGATCAGGTGGCATTGGATGTGCGCCTGTATTTAAGGGATGCCACCCGGAAAGTAATCCGGGGGCTGGTGGGTTTACGAAAAACCCTTGTGGATATGGCGGGTCAGCACATGGATGTGGTGATGCCCGGTTATACCCATTTACAGCGGGCCCAGCCGGTATTGTTTTCCCATCATCTGATGGCGTATTATGAAATGTTCTCACGGGATACCCAAAGGTTTACGGACGGTTTGAAGCGAATCAATATCATGCCCCTGGGTGCTGCAGCCCTGGCCGGCACCACCTATCCCATTGATAGATTCTATACGGCAGAGCTTCTTGATTTCCCGGAAGTTTCCGAAAACAGCATGGATGCGGTTTCGGACCGGGATTTCATCATGGAGTTTCTGGCGGATGCCAGCATTTGCATGGTGCATTTCAGCCGGTTTTCAGAAGAACTGGTGCTGTGGTCGTCTTCGGAATTTAAATTCATTGAGCTGTCAGACGGGTTTTCCACGGGCTCCAGCATTATGCCCCAGAAAAAGAATCCGGATGTTCCGGAACTGGTGCGCGGAAAAACCGGCCGGGTGTTCGGCAGTTTGATTTCTCTCCTGACCTTGATGAAATCCCTTCCCCTGGCCTATAATCGGGACATGCAGGAAGACAAGGCCCCGCTGTTTGACGCAGTGGACACCTTGATCGCGTGTCTGGATATTTACACGCGCATGCTGCCGAAGATTAGGATCAACGGGGATCAAATGGCGGATGCGCTCTCAACCGGCTATATCAATGCCACGGACATGGCGGATTATCTGGTATGCCGGGGCATGCCGTTTCGGGAAGCCCATGGCTGCGTGGGCCGGGCCGTGAGCTATGGATTGTCCCATGGCAAGGAACTGCATGAAATGACCCTGGATGAACTGCGGTCTTTTTCCGATCTGATCGAAGATAGTATTTTTCCTGCGCTGACCACCCGGCAGATGATCGACCGACGGCAATCCTATGGTGGCACTGCCACGGAAAATGTTCGCGCAGCCGTTCGCCGGGCTGAACAGCAGGTGGTGGATGAACAACGATCCATCAACATCCATTGAGTCGGGATAGGCCCTTTATGTCTAATTTCATGCGTCATGTTTCGGGAAAAGCATACCGCTGGGAACGTGTCTCACGGTTGTTTTTGTTGGCTATGATGCTTGTGTGTATGCTTGTATTTATGTCCTGCGGCAGAAAAGCCCTGCCGACACCTGTTTCAGCCGTTGCGCCACCGGTTGTTTCTGATCTTATATCGCAGGTAGATGGCGATATGGTGAAATTGACCTGGTCTGTTCCGGAATGGAAAACGGAAAATGATGACCGGCTGGCTGGTTTTCGGGTGTATCGGTCTCTGGAAGACCTATCTGATCCGGTTTGTGAAGGTTGTCCTCGCCCGTTCCAAAAGGTTGCGGAGCTAAATATCGGAAAAACAGCCCCAGGAGAAGGTGCTGTTTATACGGAGCCGGTGAAAAAGGGATTTCGCTATTTTTATCGGGTTTCCTGCTATACGGAAGACAATGTAGAGGGGGAGAAATCGGAGGCAGTGACGATTACCCCCTGACCGGGGAATCATTGCGCCATACATATATCTTAACTTATAATGAAACAATACACAGATTATACAAATATCGCTTATATATCAACCGGTTCAAACTTGGGCGACAAGCTGGAAAACTGCCGTAACGGGCTGGCGGCATTGGACCAAACAGACGGCATCCGTATTGAATCCGTATCGGCATTCTACTTGACCGAGCCCATGGAATATACGGATCAGCCCTGGTTCGTAAATGCGGCAGTGCGCATCCGAACTGCGCTTGATCCGTTTGATCTGCTGGCGGCACTCAAAACCCTTGAACAGAAATCCGGCAGGAAGGAAAGCGGCATTCGGTTTGGGCCGAGGACCCTTGATTTTGATATTATTTTTTATAATGACACGGTGCTTGACACATCGACACTCATGATACCGCATCCGCGCATGCACGAGCGGGAATTCGTCCTGAGACCCATTTGCGATCTGGCGCCGGAACTGATGCATCCGGTGTTGAAAAAAACCGCCTGTCAATTGCTTGGGGCGTTGCAAACAGGCGGGCAGCAGTGTATACGAATGGAAGAAACGGTTTGATTGACTTATATAAAATTTACAATTTTAGGAGGTTATATTCATGAAGTTTTTTATCGATACGGCAAATATTAAAGAAATTAAAGAAGCCAACAGCATGGGAATGGTCGACGGCGTGACCACCAACCCCACGCTGATTGCCCGGGAAGGCCGGGATTTTAAAGAAATCATCACGGAAATCTGCCAGATTGTGGACGGCCCCATCAGCGCCGAGGTGATCAGTCTGGATGAGGCGGGCATGGTGGCTGAGGCAAGAGACCTGGCCAAAATACATACCAATATCGTAGTTAAGATTCCCATGACCATTGACGGCCTTAAGGCGGTGCGGACCCTGACGGCTGAAGGCATCAGGACCAATGTCACCCTTGTCTTTTCACCCCTCCAGGCTCTGATGGCCGCCAAAGCCGGCGCTTCTTACGTGAGCCCGTTTGTGGGCCGGCTGGATGACCTGTCCCAGGACGGGCTTGTTCTGGTGGACCAGATCGTCACCATATTCGATAATTACGATTATGAAACCGAGGTGATTGTGGCGAGCGTCCGAAACCCGTTGCATGTTCTGGATTCCGCTTTAATGGGTGCGGATATCGCCACGATTCCCTTTGATGTGCTGGCCAAACTGGCATCCCATCCCATGACGGATAAAGGCATACGGGCGTTTATGGCCGACTGGGAAAAATCGCAAAAATAGGCGAGCTGCGTCCATGGAACTTAAGAAAAAAATCATTGAAACCCTGATGCATCCCAACAGCCTGACCCTGTTCCGGATTGCCGCCGTGCCCCTCTTGATTGTGCTCATGCTGTCCCAATCCCGGTTAAGCGGTTTTTTTGCGGCAATTGTCTTCGGCGTGGCAGCCATAACGGATTATTTAGACGGATATCTGGCCAGACGGTTCGGACTGGTGTCCAATTTGGGCAAAATCATGGACCCGCTGGCGGACAAGCTCTTGGTGTCTTCGGCATTTATCATGATGATCCCCCTCGGGCGCATTCCGGCATGGGTGGTGTGCGTGATTATCGGACGGGAACTGGCGGTGACGGGCCTGCGGAACATTATCAGCGAAAAAGGCCAGGATGTGTCGGCTTCGAATCTCGGGAAATGGAAAACCGGCTGTCAGATCGCCGCCATTATTCCCCTTTTGCTTCATTATTCGTATTTCGGGATTGATTTCCATTCCATCGGTTATGTGCTGGTGTGGCTGGCGCTGTTTGTCACTGTATGGTCGGGTGTGGATTATTTTGTCCGGTTCCGAAACCTGCTGGCCTATTAACAGGTTATAACGGGAAGGCGGAAGCCGGTAGCGGAAGGCGATGGGGATGTTTTTTTGAATTTTTCATTGAATTCTTTTCAGGAGGTTATCTATGGCTAAAGATATCTATGAACAGATGACCGATAAGATCATGCTGACCGGTTCAAAAATAATTCCTGAGCTGTTTCGTATGATTGCGGATGAGTCGGAAGCCGGGCTCCTGATGGCCATGCCCGGAACGCCGGATCAACTGGCGGCGAAAATCGCACAGCCGGCGGATGCGGTGGAAAAGGCCTGTCAGTCCCTCTACCATAAGGGGCTGGCGTTTAAATCCTTCAAAGGCGGCATTGTCGGGTATAAAATGTGCCGGGACATGATCCAGTTCCATGACGCCACCATTCTCTGGCCGGAAGCGCCGCGGGCGTATTTGGATCTGTGGCAGCGGTTCATGGAAGTAGAATGGCCGGATTTCGCAAGGCTTGCGGAACAGTTCTTCCCCAAACCCTTTACCCGGGTCATCCCGGTGGGACAGTCCATTGATGCGGGTGCGCAGCAGATCCTCGATATCGACAGCGCCAACCGGATTATTGAGACCGCCGACACCATTGCGGTCACGAAATGCACGTGCCGGGTGATTGCCCACAAATGCGATATGCCCCTGGAAGTCTGTCTACAGGTGGGCAATGCAGCCAAATATACCATTGACCGGGGTACGGGCCGTGCGGTCACCAAAGAAGAAGCCTTGAATATCCTTGCAATCAGCGAGGAAAAAGGACTGGTGCATGTGACCATGAACAAGGCCCACGCCGGTCATTTTATCTGCAACTGCTGCAGTTGCTGTTGCCAGGCCTTGCCGCTGGTGATCTCGGACGGTCTGAAGATTCTGGATCCTAGCCGGTATGCCGCGTTTATTGATCAAATCCTGTGCAGCGGATGTGAGACCTGTCTCGACCGCTGCTTTTTTCACGCCATTGATCCGGTGCGGGACCTTGCGTCCGGTGACTCTAAAATGCGGGTGAATGCGGATAAGTGCATGGGATGCGGACTTTGCCAGGTAACTTGCCCCGAAGGTGCGGTTTCCCTGAAAGCGGTCCGTCCGGAAAATTTTATCCCTGTTTAAAAAAAAGACATTTTTTTGTTGACAAAACTCCCCGAGACCTTTAGTTTACACTTTCTAAAGAACATGAGCGGGAATAACTCAGTGGTAGAGTGCGACCTTGCCAAGGTCGAAGTCGCGAGTTCGAATCTCGTTTCCCGCTCCATTTTTTTTGGCGGCATAGCCAAGTGGTAAGGCAACGGCCTGCAAAGCCGCTATTCTCCAGTTCAAATCTGGATGCCGCCTCCATCCGCAAATACAGGACTTCAGCCCCAGTGGCGAAGTCCTTTTTTTATGTGTTCTCCGTGTTTCTCTTCGTACAATGCTTTCAATCGTCAAATAATTATTTTAACTTGAAAAACAGTGTTCATCTCAGTATATAGGGTTAAATTATGGGTCGGTTGGTATATTCCGCCCCTACTTTCAATCCGGTAACAGTGTCATAATTCGGTCAATACTCAAAATGGAGGAATTCGCATGAAAAAAGTGACAGGCGGTTTGGTGGCGGTTTTATTGGTTTTAACGTGTTTTTTGGTTCAGTCATGGGCCGAAGAGGTGATGCCGCAGACCGCGCAGGCTGCTGATCCCTGGGCTCAGGCCCAGGCCCTGATCGATAAAGGAGGGGTGGAAAATTGCAAACAGGGGCTGGACATGTGCCTGGAAGCGGTCAAAAAAGACCCCGGCGGTTTTCAATCTAACTGGATGGCCGCCCAGGCTTGCCGTGAGTATGGGCTTGCGGTCAAAAAATCTGAAACAAATGGATGGGAAAAGGTCTGCAAGGAATATGGAAAAAAGGGAATGGGTTTTGCCGAAAAAGCCATTGCCATTGATCCTTCAAAACCCCAGGGGCATTACTGGTATGGAACGAGTGTCGGCATCTATTCCGACGGGGTCAGCATTCTGACGGCGTTGAAAGAAGGGCTGAAGGATAAAACGCAAAATAGTTTTGAAACCGCTTATAAAATTGATAAAGCCTATGACAAGCATGGCTCTGTCGGCGCCCTCGGCCGATTTTGGCAGGTCCTTCCCTGGCCTTTAAACGATACGGACAAGTCCATCGAATATTATCGGGAATACCAGAAAACAAGCTCTTATAATGACCCGGATACCGTGGAAATACGGATCTATCTTGCTGAAATTCTGATGGAAAGCGGAAAAACAAAAGATGAGGCCAAGAGCCTGCTTTCTGAAGCCGTCAAGATAACCGATGCTTCGGGTGACCGGTACTGGAACAAGCGTGCCAAAGAATTACTGGCAGATCTGTAAGAATATCCGTTTATTAAAAAAATCCCCACGTCCCCCTGTAAAACAGGGGGGCGTTTTCCCCTCTCAAAAATCACTCCGGCTTTGAAAAAATCGGGTTAACCAGATAACGGATCGGGAATGGCGCTATTAAAAATAACGGTTGCGGCAATCCTGATGGAAGGGGCGTGGTGGTGATATGTGCCTGCTAAATTATCCTGAAATGGAAAAAAAGTATCCTTAAATCAGGAAGGTAGGTTTGTTTCATTCATGATTTTCAACCACCGGTTCCGGCGCATTCTCGGTCGGTTTTTTCTGTTTGGGTTTCTTTTTTTTCAGACAGATCCGGTCCTTTCTCACAAATGCGCACAGCTTCGGATTATAATATTCCTTGCAGTTCAATGGGTTATATAATGGACATTCAGGATGTTTTTTGGACATAAACCACGATCCCCTTTGTTATCGGTTTTGAATTTTTTTTAAATATCATAAAATCCTTTATTTAACAAGTTACATCTCTCTTTTGACGCATTTATACGCTGTTTTTTTCTTTGAATCGTTTTTATCCCCATTTTGTTCATGATGCACCCATTCATTTGGGGCCGTTCAAAGCCGACCATCTAATGGCCAGGAATGCCCGGCGAGGAATATCCTTTAAAATGTCATGTGTTGCGCAAATCTTTTTGACAATTTTTATCCACAATGCAATAAATGCAACTTTCATTGGTTGATCGGATAAACAAAGCAATTGTCAGAGGTTGGAATGTAATGAGTGTTTATGAGGGGCTGAAAGCCGAGCTGCTGGACATCAATCAGAAAGTCAACGGGCTGCTGGCGCAGATCGCCGCCATGCCGGGAACCTCCCGGCATTCATTCAGCGGCTGGGAACATATTTGTCAGTGTATCGAACATCAGTTGTCGGAGGAACTCCTCCGGGTGGCCGTGATCGGCACCATCAAATCCGGAAAATCAACTTTAATTAATTCATTGTTTAAAGGTGATTATCTCAAACGGGGGGCGGGGGTGGTCACTTCCATGGTGACCCGGGCCCGTCGCGGCGAAAAACTTAGCGCCCGGCTTTTCTTCAAATCCTGGGATGAGGTGAATGCAGATATTGAAAGTGCCCTGGTGCTGTTTCCCACCATGGAATGGCGCTCCCGCAAGGACCCGTTTGATATCTGCCGGGATTCCGACCGCCGCGAGCTTGCCCTGGCCCTGGGATCGCTTGAGTCAAAGCATTTGCTGAGCAACGATACCCGTAATCTGAACAGTTTGTATTTGTCATCCTATTTAAACGGATACGACCGGGTAAAGAATTTTTTGTCATCCGGCCGTCTGACTATAGACTATACCGACATCGATTTTTCCTCCCACCGGGATTTTTCCGGCAATGACGCCCTGGCATTTTATTTAAAAGATATTTCCCTTGAAATCGATTCCGGCGATATAGAGAAAAATATCGAAATCGCGGACTGCCAGGGCAGTGACTCTCCCAACCCGCTGCACATGGCCATGATCCAGGATTACCTGCTGCTGGCCAACCTGTTGATCTATGTCATCAGCAGCCGGACCGGTATCCGTCAGGCGGATATTAATTTTTTATCCATGATCAAAAAAATGGGGATTCTGGATTCCGTGGTGTTTGTCATCAACTGTGATCTGTCCGAGCATGAATCCTGTGATGAACTCCAAACCCTGGTCGGAAAAATCACAAACGATCTCGCCATCATTAAATCCGACCCGCAGGTGTATGCCTATTCGGCGCTGTTGAGCCTTTTTACCACCTGCAGGAACACGCTTCCCCACAAAGATCAGCAGCGGCTGGCGCAGTGGGAGGACGAGAAGAAAATGACCGGCTTTTTAACCGCCCAGGAAAAAAAATTTATCGCCGATTTTCAGACCATCGTGACCAGCCAGCGGTATTCGCTGCTTTTGTCGAATCATTCGGAACGCCTTAAAATGGTTATTTCAGGTCTGGATCACTGGATTCGGGTGAACCAGGAGGTTCTGACCAAAGGTGCGGATGATGCCGCCCGGCTGGTGAAAAAAATCAAATCAGAGCAGAAAAAAATCGATCGGGTGAAATCCATGGTCAAAAGCACCCTGGAAGGTGCCGCTCAACAGATCAAACGGGAAATCCGGGCGGATGTGGATCGTTTTTTCGATTCCAAGTTCGGCGAGGTGGTTCCCGGTTTGATGGATTTTGTCAAAAGTGATACGGTTCCCGTATATCAGTATCAGGACCGGCTGGCAGCCGAGGGGTTTTCGAATACCCTCTACCTGGTTTTTCAGGAATTTAAACATCATATCGACACCTTTATGGCGGAAAACGTCAACCCTCGGATATTCCATTTTGTCAGGGATGAGGAGGAAAAAATAAAAGAATATTTCGATTCCATCACCGGCCCTTATGCGCTGATGGTTTCCGATGCGCTGGCCCATTACAATACCGCCATGGAACAAGCCGGGCTCGGCACCCCGACCGTGTACCAGAAACCCATGGTCCAGCCGGACCTCAAAATACTCAAGCGGGAAAACAAGCTGGATTTTCCGGCGGCTTCGGCCATCATGAACTACAGCACTGCCATTAAAACCGAGGCTATCATGCGGCTGGGATATTATAATTTTATTAAAGCCGTTAAGCGGTTGTTCCGTCAGCCCGTCAGCGATTCAACAAAAAACGCCGTGTCGGCCCTGCAGGATTCGGTTCACCGGATGAAGAAAGAAACCGTTGAAGGGCTGCTGTTTCATTTTAAAAATTACAGGGAAAACATTAAATTTCAGTATGTTTTCCGGCTTGTGGATATTATGTCGGATCATATTTTTGATCTCCTGATGGAGCGGTTTCATGATTACTCGGAAGACCTTTCCCAGTTAACCACTTCAGCGGCCGGCAAACAGGTGGATAAAGAACAGTTGTTTTTCGCTTTCCAGGGTGCGGCAAGGGATGTGGGCGAGATCGCAGGTCACATGGAGCGGTTCGGCAAAACGCTGAATCAATCTATTCATTCGGGATCTTGATCTTTTTCAAACAAGGCATGATATCGGCCGGATAAGTGCGTGGGCCCATAGCAGCCAATCACTGTCAACGGAGATGGAGGGAAAATGGGGAAAAAAAATACACGGATTGTAGCCATTGCCAATGAAAAGGGCGGAGTGGGGAAAACAGCCACCGTGGTCAATCTCGGAGCGGCTTTGGCCCTTTCAGGGAAAAAAGTTCTGATTGTGGATATGGATCCCCAGCACAATACCACCAGTGGTCTGGGGGTTGAGCCTGCGGACGATGCCCTCAGCGTTTATGATTTGATCACAAACGGCGGCGCGAAAAAAGCGAAAGCGGCAATTTGCCGGACCTCGTGGGAAAAGCTGGATCTCATTCCATCTCACATGGACCTTTCGGGCGCCGAGATTGAGCTGGTGGATGAAGAAGGGCGCGAAAACCGCTTAAAAGAAGCCATCAAGCACGTTGCGGGCGATTACGATGTGGTGATCATGGACACCCCGCCCAGCCTTTCCCTTCTGACCATCAATGTGTTTGCTGCCGCCACGGAGGTCCTGGTTCCCTGCCAGACTCATCCGTATGCTTTCAAGGCACTGGAAGACCTGTTTGACACCATCAATGATATCAAGGAAGAAATTAATCCGGGAATCCGGATTTCCGGCATTGTCCCGACATTTTTTGACCAGCGGACGAAGATCAGCCGGGATATCCTGGAAAGGCTTCAGACGGACGAGCGTTACCGGCACCTGGTGTGCAAATCCGCCATTCGCGCCAATACAGCCATTACCACCAGTTCCGATGTGGGAAAACCCGTGGTGTTTTACCGGAAAACCAGCTATGGCGCCAGTGATTATATGGCCCTGGCACTTGAATTTATTGGATAATTTATCAGCAGCAGACAACCGCAGGGAGAAGAACCATGGGAGACGCCGGTACGAGAAGCGTCCTGATCGCATCCGCCATCCGGATGTTTCAGCAAAACGGATTTCAGAAGACCCGGGTGTCGGATATCGTATCTGACGCGGGTGTCGCTCAGGGCACTTTCTATAATTATTTCCGCTCCAAAGACGACATCTTCCGCGATATCTGCACGCATTTCATCGATCAGCTTCAGCAGAAATTCGTTGAGAGAACCGAGCATCTGTTTGACGGAGAAACATCCGATGAGGTGGTGCAAAATGTCCGCCATGTTGTCCGGGACGTGATTTCCATTTATCAGGACAATCTGGACGTGGCGGAGCTGCTGTTCCGGGAGGGAATCGGAAATGGCGGTATTTTTAAGGAAATATATGAAAATTTTCTGTCGCTGTTTCTGGGATTGATCGAAGATCAGGTCAAAAAGGCGATTGGCCGCGGGCTGATTCAGGTGGAAGACAGCCTGATCGGTTCGGTTTTCCTGTTCGGGCTGTTTGAACGCAGCCTGCTGTATTTTGCGCTGATTGAACAAAAAACGGACATGGAAAAATTTGAACGGGTGCTGGTGGATTTTATATTAAAAGGGCTGTCGTTTAATTACGGCTTTCAAATGGTGAAGGATTGAAAACCGTAATGCCGGTTATCCCGTCTATGGCTGATGACCGGCATCGTATCGTCCGGCTTAAAAAATATCAGTTAAACCGTGAGAGGTATTTTCCGTACCCTTCTTTTTCAAGGTCTTTTTGCGGTATGAACCGTAGCGCTGCGGAATTCATGCAATAGCGAAGGCCGGTGGGCGCCGGGCCGTCATCAAATACATGCCCGAGATGAGAATCGGCGCGTCTGCTCCTGACTTCCGTCCGCTCCATGAACCATGATTTGTCTTGTATTTCAACAATGTTGCCCGGTTCCAGCGGTTTTGTAAAACTCGGCCACCCGGTCCCGGAATCAAACTTGTCGGTGGAGATAAACAGCGGTTCGCCGGATATGATATCCACATAAATTCCCGGCTCATGATTGTCCCAGTATTCATTGTTAAAAGCGGGCTCTGTCCCGTTTTTCCGCGTTACATTGTATTGCATGGGCGTTAAGGTTCGCTTCAAATCACTATCATTCGGGGTTTTTGTCATATATTCATCCTTTTTTCCCATCATTTGACCATGTTCCGCTTTCGGCAGGCCTTTGACTTCTGAATTTGGCTTTACGCCGAATTTATCCGTTTTCCATGCCTTTTCAATAAAACTGTCCCGCCCCGAGTTTCCCCGATAAAACCGATACCGGACAGGGTTTTTTTTATAATAATCCTGGTGGTATTCTTCGGCCGTATAAAACGGTCCAAGGGGAAGAATCTCGGTGACGATCGGGTCTTCAAACTGGCCGGATGCCCCCAGCCGTTTCTTTGAGGCTTCCGCAAGATTCCGCTCCTCGTCGCTGGAATAGAAAATAACGCTGCGATACTGGGCCCCGCGGTCCACAAACTGCCCGCCCGCATCCGTGGGGTTGACATGCCGCCAGAAAACATCCAGCAGTTGTTCGTATGTGATCTTTTTCGGATCATATACCACCTTTACGGATTCAATATGTCCGGTACCGCCGGCAGATACGTCCTCATACGCAGGATTGGCGACATGACCACCGGTATATCCGGATATTACTTCGATAACACCTGGAGTTTTTTCAAAATCCGATTCGGTACACCAGAAACACCCACCGGCGAATACGGCTTCCCGGGTTTCTCCGGATGGTGTCCGCACCTCTTTTTTATCATCTTTATCCTTAGCAAAAATCGTTCCGAAATTGCCGGCCGTCATAAACAGTACGGCAAGAATGGCGATTATTATAATCAAAGTTTTCATAACACACCTCCAATGCTTGTATTGTCCGGTCTCCTGCCGCTAATTGCAAAACGCGGATAGTCCATTTCAATTTTCTTTTGTATTAAGATAAGACAGATATTTAAAGAAGGTATACAGAGAGTGGAAAGATTGGTAATATTCGCCGGTATATGATAAATGAAACTGACATCAGGTTACAAAAAATCGCCCCTTTTTTATGAGATAATATTCATTATTTCTAAAATTAAAAATCCCGGAGGCAACATGCTGATCAGATCCCTTGAAAACGTCCCCAGAGAAAAAGTCAAAGCCGGCAGAAAAACATACCGGCAGATATTAATCGGCCCCGACGAAGCCCCCCATTTTGCCATGCGGCGGTTCATCATCGAACCCGGCGGCGAAATGCCAAACCACACCAATACCGTGGAACACGAACAGCTTGTGTTGAACGGCCGCGCCCAGCTCGGCATTGGAGAGAGCATCTTTGAAGTCAAAAAGGATGACGTGGTTTTCATCCCCGCCAACCTTCCCCATTGGTACAAGACACTCGGAGACGAGCCGTTCGAGTTTTTATGCATGGTGCCGAACCAGGAAGACATCATTAAACTCATTAAATAGAATGCTGACCCGGAAAAACCAAAAATCAACACGATCCCCATAGGAGAGAATCATGAAAAAAATCATCTGCATGTTAACTGCCGCAATATTCGCCGCCCTGTTTATCTCGCTGACCGGCTGTTCGGATAATTCTTCATCAGACGAAAAAAAAGATTCCCCGGCCGTCAAAACCAGTGAAGTCAAAGAACTGGTTCCAAAATCCGAACCTACCGTCAAAACCGGTGAAGTTAAAGAAGTCGTCGCAGCATCCGCCCCGTCCCCTGCTGACAATAATGAATCCACCAAAAAATATTCGATGAAATCCGGCACGATCACTTTTGAGCGCACCGGCGTTTCCGCCAAAAAGAAGATCATGGTGTATTTCGACGATTACGGAGCAAAGGAACGCAATGAAGTCTATAATAATAAGGGCAAGTTGGAAGAGTTCCGGTTCTCTGACGGTGAAACCATGTATAAGATCAGCCTGAAAAAAGGCACCGAAAAGGTCGCCTATAATATGGGGCCGGGAAGTTTTGGAACGGAAATGAAATTTGTCGCTGAACCTTTCAAAAACCCGGATGAGCAACAACAGCAGAATTTTAAGAAACTACCGGATATGAAAATCCTCGGCAAAACCTGCCAGGCCTACAGTGTGCGGGATAGCGCCGCAGAAACGACTTTTGCCGGATATAATGGTGTGCTGCTTTATGTCAAAGTCATCATGAAAATGGGGGAATCCTTTACCCAGGCAGTGGATTTCAAGGAAGACGCCAAAATCGATCCTGCGCTGTTTAAAGTGCCTGATGGTTATGCTGTGAAGAAATATAAATAACCGGGTAGCGCCAAAAGAGGATTCCCATGACACAAATCATCGCCTCGGAAGCCATTACCGCCAGAATTTATCTTATTCGAGGGACCAGGGTTATGCTCGACGGGGATCTGGCCGAACTCTACAGTGTTGAAACAAAATCGTTAAAACAGGCGGTCAGAAGAAATATGGAACGATTTCCACCGGATTTTATGTTTGAACTCTCAGAGGATGAGTTTAAAAGTTTGAGGTCACAATCTGTGACCTCAAACCGCGGCGGTGCAAGATATCTTCCCTTCGCCTTCACCGAACAGGGGGTCGCCATGCTTTCCAGCGTGCTGAACAGCGGCCGGGCCATCCAGGTCAATATCGAAATCATGCGGACATTTACCAAAATCCGCCACATGATTTCCGTCAGCCAGGAACTCAAAGAGGAAATCGCTGATTTGCGCGACCAAACCGACGACCGCTTCCGGATTGTATTTGAGGTTCTGGACCAGTTGTTGAGTCCTGACAGTAAAACCAAAAAGGAAATCGGGTTTACGGTCAAGGAGCAGGTGGAGAAATACCACAGCCGGAAATAACCCAAAAAATGTCAGGGAGCCCGATAACTATGTCCAAAGAATATAATATAGCCGGTTGTTGTTTTTATGTGTCGCTTGCCTGCTTCCTCTGACCGGCTGCGTCGGCATTCCCGAAGGCATCAATCCTGTGTCCGGGTTCGACGTCAACCGGTACATGGGCAAATGGTATGAAATCGCTCGGCTCGACCACCGGTTTGAACGTGGCTTAAGCCATGTGTCCGCTGACTATGCGTTAGCCAACGACGGAAGCGTGACGGTCATCAATAAGGGATATGACACGCAGAAGGGCCAATGGAAAGAGATTCAGGGCCGTGCCCTTTTTGTGGGAAGCGACTCCGTCGGCCAGCTCAAGGTATCATTTTTCGGCCCGTTTTATGGCGGATATAATGTGATCGCCTTGGATAAGGAGCATTATCAGTACGCCCTGGTTTGCGGGCCGGCCCGGTCCTATTTATGGATTCTCGCACGCAATCCTTCCATTCCCGAATCCGTCCTCAAGGAACTGCTGACATCGGCCAAAAACATGGGGTTTGACACGGACAAGCTGATTTTTGTCGCACACGACCGGTAGTGGATGCCCTAAAAGAAATATAATGATAAAGGGGTGCTTGAGAAATTCCGGTTTTCTGACGATGAAACCATGTACAAGATCAGCCTGAAAAACAGCGCCGAAAAAATCGCCTATATCATAGGGCCGGGAAGCTATGGAACGGAAATGTAATTTGACGCCGACCCGTTTAAAAGTGCAGATGAAAAGCAGCGGCAAAATTATAAAAAACTTCCGGATATGGAAATCCTCGGCAAACCCTGCCAGGCCTATAGCGTGAAAAGCGATGCCGCGGAAACGACTTTTGCCGGATGGAATGATTTGCTGCTGTATGTCAAAGTCACCATGAAAATGGGGGACACAGTCAGCCGGGCAGTGGATCTTAAGGAAAATGCGAAAATCGATCCCGCACTGTTTCAAGTGCCTGCGGGTTATGCCGTTAAGAAATATAATTAGACCGGTATTAAATTATTAACATGATGTGTTAACTTTTTCCTTGAAAAGATAGCCTGGTGATCATATACTTCAGATCAAAGAAGCTGCAAAAAATTTGCAGCGCTAAAAATGAGACCATAAAAAAGTACGGCCCTAAAATGGCCGCCCGGATTCACCAGCGGTTAATGGAATTAAAAGCCGCCGCCCGCCTGGAAGAGATTTCCAAAGTGCCGCCCCCGCGATGTCATTTGCTGACCGGGAATCGCAAAGGCCAATTGTCTGTTGATCTTGAACATCCGTATCGCCTGTTGTTCATACCGGCTGATGATCCGGCACCTGTGACGGAAGATGGCGGACTGGACTGGGCCATGGTCAGGGAAATCGAAATTATCGATATTGTCGATACCCATTAAGTCAGGAGCATAAAAATGCTGACGGCAAAAAAACGTTATGAATTTGAACCGGATTACGCCATTGCGCCGGGCGAAACGCTTAAGGAAACCATGGAATCCTTAGATATGGGCCAGAAGGAACTGGCCGTCCGAACCGGTCTGACGGTTCAGACCCTTAACCGGGTTATGAAGGGGGACCAGCCCATAAGTTATGAAACGGCCAATAAACTGGAACTGGCCACCGGTGTACCTGCACGGTTTTGGAATAATTTAGAGGCCCAATACCGGGAACAGCTCGCAAAAATAAAGGAGCGCAAACAACTGGAATCGGATTTGGACTGGCTGAAGACAATCCCCACCAGTGAACTGATTCAGCGGAAAGCAATCGAACCGGCAAAGGACAGCATCCAGCTTTTAAGGGAAACCTTAAAATTTTATGGTGTTTCAAGCGTTCGGGCATACAAGGAACTCTGGATGGAACCAGCGGTTGCCGCCCGGCGCTCCCAATGTTTTGAAACTTGTCCGGGGCCGGCTTCCGCATGGATTCGCATGGGGCAGATTCAGGCGCACCAGATCCATTGCCAGTCCTATGACAAGAGCCGATTTAAAAAAGCCCTGGATGCCATTCGCCAGATGACGCTAAAAGACCCGGAGGCGTTTATTCCTGAAATGGCTTGGCTGTGCGCAGATGCGGGTGTGGCGGTGGTGTTTGTGCCGGAAATGAAAAAAGTGCCATGGCACGGGGCGACACAGTGGTTGTCCGCGTCGAAAGCCATGATCCTTCTGAACCTGAGAGGAAAAATGGAAGATCAGTTCTGGTTCTCTTTTTTCCATGAAGCCGGTCATGTGTTAAATGACGGCAAAAAAGACATTTATATCAATGACGGCAGCTCTGATAATCCCCATGAACGGAAAGCCGATGAATTTGCCGCTGAAATCCTGATTCCCAAAAACCGGAATGCCGAAATCGCGGCTTTCCGTTCAAAAGTCCAGGTGGTCGATCTGGCGAATGAGTTAAACCTGTCGCCCGGTATTGTGGCCGGACGGTATCAGCGGTTGACCGGAAAATGGGATTTGTTTAACGGATTGAAGCAGAGGTTTCAGTGGAGCGGAACCAGCGATCTTCATGGGAATGATGCATGAAAAAATCACCTGTGTTTTAGGTGCCTTTTTGTGGGGCAGACATTCCTGTCTGAAGTTTCCCGGTTTTCAGCGATGGCCCGCAAATTGCGGACATGGTCAAATTTTTAATAAAAACAGTCAGTTAAATAAAATTTTCGAAACTTATAACTATCTGATTTAATTTGAAATATTCG
>JBAQUK010000209.1:0-64457 GCA_049297455.1 Desulfosalsimonadaceae bacterium
TTTTGGGTAAGGTTTGATCATCTTTTGATTATAAACGAAGTTTATTTGTCCCGTAAACCGATTATTTGGGGTTTGACTCAATATATCCTTGAAGTTGCATAACTTAATTCATGCACGTTCCTTATCCGGGTTCCATCCAAGAATCCCTATGTTGTGCTTGCAACTCGGGTTTCTCCCTGATAAAGAAGGTTCTGTCAAAAAAATATCAACCCGTGTTCAACGGTAGTCAATCCCCAATTTTTATCAAGGAGTTTTTTTAGCCATGCCGGACGATTTTAATGAATCAGAGATAAGTGATGACGAGACTGCTGGTGATGAAAAAGACATTGCTGGTGATGAAAGTTTTGCCGATCTGTTTGAATCCTATATGACCGAACAAAAAGAGGTGAACGTCGGGGACCGGATTAATGGTGAAATTATCAGTATCGGCGACAAAAACGTGTTTATCAATACCGGCACCAAAACCGACGGCGTGGTGGAAAAAGGCGAACTGCTGGATAAGGACGGACAGTTGCCGTACAAAAAAGGCGACCGGCTGGATCTCTATATTGTCGCCATTTCAGACGGCGAAATACGGCTGTCGAAAGCCATTTCCGGCGCGGGTATGGATCATCTGCTCCATGACGCATACAAAACCCGTATCCCGGTGGAAGGCAAAGTGGTTGAGACCTGCAAGGGCGGATTCAGGGTCAGCATCATGAACAAAACCGCCTTTTGCCCCATCAGCCAGATGGATACCCAGTATGTGGAAACACCGGAAGGATATGTGGGCAACACCTATGAATTTTTGCTCACCAAGTTTGAAGATCGCGGCAAAAACATCATCGTGTCCCGGCGCGATCTGCTCAAAAAACAGCAGGAAGCCGCCAAAAAAGAATTTTTTACAAAGGTTCAATCCGGTGATATCGTTGACGCAGTCGTTAAAACCATCATGCCCTATGGCGCATTTGTGGAAATTTATCCGGGTGTGGAGGGGCTTATCCATATTTCCGAGCTGAGCTGGACCCGGCTCGGGCACCCCAACGAACTCGTTAAAACCGGGGACCCCATCAAAGCCAAAATCCTGGACATCAACAAGGACACGGGTAAAATTTCCATGTCCGCCCGGCAGGCAGCCACGGACCCCTGGCTTCTGGTGAACCACCAGTTTAAAAACGGGGATAAAACCGAAGGAAAAGTCACCCGGTGCACGGATTTCGGCGCATTTGTGGAAATCGCGCCCGGTATTGAAGGCTTGGTCCATATCAGCGAGATGAGTTACCAGAAACGCATTTCCAAAGCATCGGATGTGGTCAGCCCCGGTGATGTGATCCCGGTGATGATTAAGGAAATCGATTTGTTGAACAAACGGATGTCCTTAAGCATGAAAGCCGTGGAAGGCGACCCGTGGACGAATATCGAAGGGAAATATGCTGTCGGCCAGCAGGTTTTCGGAAAAATTGAGAAAAAGGAATCGTTCGGCTATTTTATCCAGCTTGAGCCCGGCGTGACGGGCATGCTGCCGAAATCCAAAATAAGTGCGGCCCACAACCCGGCGGATATTGAAAAACTGAAAATCGATGATCCCATTGCTGTCAAAATTGAGGAAATCAAACCCAGGGAACGAAAAATTTCTCTGGGTGTTGAAGGCGACACCGACGACTGGAAGGCGTTTGTAAAAAAAGAAGCGCCCCCATCATCTTTCGGGACATTGGGCGGCGCACTGGGCGATCTCGGCCAAAAACTTCAGTCCGCATTAAATTCCAAAAAAAAATAACCCATAAACTGGAAAGGCCGGATGGCGCGACTTGCGCTCATCCGGCTGAAATACTCCCCTTACCTTCTAACGCAACTATTTTTGTAACTACTCAAGTATACAGAATTCAGAATGGCCCGCATGTAAGCTTCCGATATTTTACTGGCTTTGCTGGTTCCCTCATTCTGGCTCCTGACTTCTGACTCCTGAATACTTGAGGTATTACCTATTTTTTGATAAACAATCCCCCCACGATCAGCAGAAACGCCCCTACAATCACCAACAGAAGCCACAGGTCCATGGTCACAACATAATTGGCGCCGTCTTGCAGCCACTGCCAGGGGAGTTGGTCAATCCAGTCGAAATTGGCCTCGTTCATGATATCCACAAGGCGGGCATTCCCTTCTCTTTCAATCTCGTTCATTCCGCCTCTGGTGGAAAGTTTCCTGGAACTTCCCATAAAGTCGGACAAGGCCTGCCATCCCCACATGCTTGCACCGCCGAGCAATGATACCATTCCCACAACATTGGTCTTCTTCATTTTTTTTCCTTTTCAGTTAACATCTGCAAGTTAGCGTATCTGCAATTAACCTTATTACAGGGGATTAATATCATAAAAAAAAATGGTTGCAAGAGGGGAAACGCGTTAAGAAAACCCAGCCTTGAAAAATTCGCGGTTCATCCGGGCGATCTGTATGATGGAGATGCCCTTGGGACATTCGGCCTCGCATTCGGTTTCATTGGAGCAGTTGCCGAAACCCAGCGCGTCCATTTTCCGGACCATGGCCGCCGCCCGCCGGGCAGCCTCGGGCCGTCCCTGGGGCAACAGGGCAAGATGGGAGATTTTTGCGCCCACAAACAACATGGCCGATGCATTGGGGCAGGCCGCCACGCAGGCCCCGCAACCGATGCAGGCCGCCGGCACAAAAGCGGCTTCGGCCGTGTCTTTGGGGATGGGGATGGCATTGGCGTCCGGGGCTCCACCGGTGTTGACCGAAACATAGCCGCCCGCCTGAATGATCTTATCCAGTGCGCTCCGGTCCACCACCAAGTCTTTAATAATCGGAAAAGCCCGGGCCCGCCAGGGCTCGATGACAATGGTGTCGCCATCATTAAAATGCCGCATGTGGAGCTGGCACAGGGTGGTTTCCCGCTCACTTCCGTGGGGCCGGCCGTTCACCACGGCCCCGCACATGCCGCAAATGCCTTCCCGGCAGTCGTGGTCAAAAGCGATGGGCTCTTTGTGGTCTCTTGTGAGGCCTTCATTCACCACATCGATCATTTCCAGAAACGACATGTCCTTGGAAATGTTTTTCGCATCATAGGTTTCGAGCCGCCCGATGGCCTCTCCCCGGCCCTGACGCCAGACCTTTAATGTCAGATTGATGGTTTTCGCGCTCATTATTTGTAACTCCTCTGGGTCAATGCCACATTTTCAAAAACCAGGGGCTCCTTGTGGAAGACGGGGGGCCTGCCCTCTCCGGCGAATTCCCAGGCCGCCACATGACAGAAATTCTCGTCATCCCGAAGGGCCTCATTGTCCTCGGTCTGGAAAGCGGTGTTAAAATGGCACCCGCAGGATTCCTTTCTCGCCAGGGCGTCGTCGATCATGAGTTCCCCGAATTCCAGAAAGTCCGCCACCCGGCCCGCGTTTTCCAGGCTCTGGTTGAAATCAGCTTGATTTCCCGGCACATAAACGTCTTCCCAGAACTCTCCCCGCAAATCCGCCACCATGCCCTTGGCTTTGGAGAGCCCCGCCTCGTTTCTGGCCATGCCGCAATGGTCCCAGAGAATCCCGCCCAAGGCCCGGTGAAAATCCGCAACCGTGCGTCGGCCTTTCATGCCCATCAGTTTTTGGATGCGCTGGTCAGCAGCGTTCTTTGCATTCTTAAATGCATCGCTCATGGTAGGGGTTTCCCCAAAAGAAGTGCCCGCCAGATACCCGCCGATAGTGTAAGGAATAACGAAATACCCGTCCGCCAGACCCTGCATCAGGGCGCTGGCCCCCAGCCGGTTGGCCCCGTGATCGGAAAAATTGGCCTCCCCCAGCACGAACAGGCCGGGAATGGTGCTCATCAGGTTATAATCCACCCACAGGCCGCCCATGGTATAATGCACGGCCGGATAGATCATCATGGGGGTGTGGTAAGGATTTTCGCCGGTGATCTTTTCATACATCTGGAACAGGTTGCCGTATTTCCCGGCAATGGCTTTTTCTCCATATCGTTTAATGGCATCACTGAAATCCAAATAAACCGCAAGCCCGGTCTCTCCCACGCCTTTATCCATGTCGCACTGGTCTTTGGCGTTTCGGGACGCCACATCCCGGGGCACCAGATTGCCGAAACTGGGGTATTTGTTTTCCAGATAATAATCCCGGTCGGATTCCGGGATATCAGATGGTTTTCGCTTGTCGCCGGGTTTTTTGGGCACCCATACCCGGCCGTCGTTACGGAGGCTTTCGCTCATGAGGGTCAGTTTGGACTGGAAATCGCCGTGTACCGGAATGCAGGTGGGATGAATCTGGGTAAAGCAGGGATTGGCGAAATAAGCGCCTTTTTTATACGCGCGAAATGCGGCCGTGACATTGGAGGCCATGGCGTTGGTGGACAGGTTGAACACATTGGCGTACCCGCCGGTGGCCAGAACCACGGCATGGGCCGCATGGGTTTCCATCTCCCCGGTGATGAGGTTCCGGGTCACGATGCCCCGGGCCCGGCCGTCCTCCACCACCAGTTCCATCATTTCCCGCCTTGGAAACAGCGTGACCATCCCACCCGCCACCTGCCGCATAAGGGCTCCGTAAGCCCCCAAAAGTAACTGCTGGCCGGTTTGGCCTTTGGCGTAAAACGTCCGGGACACCTGGGCCCCGCCGAAGGACCGGTTGTCCAGAAACCCGCCATAGTCTCTGGCAAACGGAATTCCCTGGGCCACGCAATGATCGATGATGAGGTTGCTGATCTGGGACAATCGGTAGACATTGGCTTCCCGTGCCCGAAAATCGCCGCCCTTGACCGTGTCATAGAACAGCCGTCTGATGCTGTCCCCGTCATTGGCGTAATTTTTGGCCGCGTTGATGCCGCCCTGGGCCGCAATGCTGTGTGCCCTGCGGGGGCTGTCCTGAATGCAGAAATTTTTCACCGGATACCCCAGCTCCGCCAGGCTCGCTGCGGCAGACGCACCGGCAAGCCCCGTGCCTACCACGATGATCTCAAATTTCTTTTTATTGGCCGGATTCACCAGCTTTAATTCAAACCGGTGGCGGTCCCATTTTTCCGCCAGGGGTCCGGCGGGAATTTTTGCGTCTAATTTTAGGTCTGGTGCGACATCAGGTTTCATATGGTTTCCTCAATTCATGATAAATCCAACATAGGCGGGAATAAAACCAAATCCCGCGGCGACCAGCAAACTGAACACAAACCCAAGGCCCCGGAAGGCAGGCATGTATTTGGGGTGATTGGCCCCCAGGGTCTGAAACAGGCTCCAGAAACCATGACTGACGTGAACCGCCGCCACAATGACCGCAAAAGTGTAAAAAATGACATAGGGCACCAATTTGAATGTCGCGGTCATGGCTTGAAGTGCGGTTTGTTTCTCATGATCGATAAAATGAAAATTGAGTAGATGGATCACGACAAAACCCGCGATGATCAAACCGGTATAGGGCATGGTCCTGGATCCGATGGTGCGGCCCCCGGCATTTTTTTTGACCTGGTATCTCACCGGCCGGGCTTTCCAGTTTTGCCAGACCAGGAGACAGCCGGTCGACACATGGACCGCTGCAAGCGTCAGCAAACAGATTTCCGCCACCCGTATCAGGGGGCCAAGGGCGTGAAGATGTTCCACATAGGAGAGAAACATGGTCTGCCCGCCGTAGATGGTCAGATTACCGATCAGATGAATAACAAGAAACAGGCAAAAACTCAGCCCGGTAAGCGCCATGAGCAGCTTTTTGCCGATGGAGGTGCGGATGGTGTCAACAAACCAGTTCATGATAGATCTCCCCAAAAGTGAGAAAACTCATAAAATACATTATTTTCAATAGGTTTTATATGGCCTATGAGACTTATAAGCCCTATACCCCGCCAAAAACCTCCCGGCACATCTCACCCATCAACCCCAGATTCTCACACACATGGACCCCGGCGGATTTTAAGGCCGTAATTTTGGCCTTGGCCGTACCGCTGCCGCTGCTGATGATGGCACCGGCATGCCCCATTCTCCGGCCGGGGGGCGCGGAAACACCGGCGATAAACCCGATCACGGGTTTGGTGACGTTTGACCGGATAAATTCCGCCGCATCTTCTTCCGCATTGCCCCCGATTTCGCCCACCATGACAATGCCTTTGGTTTCTGGGTCATTCTGGAATGCGTCCAGACAATCGATAAAATTCGTGCCGTTTACGGGATCACCGCCGATGCCGATGCAGGTGGTCTGACCGATATTTTTTCCGGTGAGCTGGAACACCACCTCGTAGGTCAGGGTTCCGGACCGGGACACCACGCCGATGGGTCCGCCGGGTTTGTGGATCTGGCCGGGCATGATGCCGATTTTGGCCTGTCCGGGGCTGATGATGCCGGGGCAGTTGGGTCCAATGAGCCGGGAGCCGGAATTTTTCAGCATGTGCTTCACCCGCATCATGTCCAGCACCGGAATGCCTTCGGTGATGGCGACGATCAGTTCGATCCCGGCATCCACGGCCTCCATGATGGCGTCCGCGGCAAACGGCGGCGGCACAAAAATCATGGTGCAGTTGGCGCGGGTCTTTTCTTTTGCTTCCCGAACCCCGTTAAATACCGGGATGTCGTCCATCAGGCTTCCGCCTTTGCCCGGCGTGACGCCCCCCACCACCTGGGTGCCATAGGCCGCACACTGACGGGTGTGGAACTGCCCTTCCCTGCCGGTGATTCCCTGAACCAGGAGCCGGGTGTCTTTATTTACGAAAATGCTCATTTTGATCCTTTTTGTTGGTATGTGGATTGGAAAGAAACCATATGTCAGGAGTCAGAATACGCCGGTTCTGTTTTTATGCTGACGTCTGATTTCCGGCTGGCTGAAGCCCTTTGCCAGGTACTTTCTTCCCGCTTTCATCGTTGTCCTCTAAATGCACCTTGTTGTAAATTTCTCCCAGCGACAAATTACAACCGATTGAATTTAGATTAATTTTACCCTCAACATCATTTATCTCAGAAAGAACCCATTGATTGCCCTGCCGGACAAAATGCTCAACACATGCTTTGTCCTGAGATATCAGTACATAATCTGCAAGAGAAGAAAGTCTTCGATAGTGAGCGAACTTTTCCCCCCGATCATAGGCTTCGGTAGATTGGGAGAGTACCTCGATAATCACCATGGGATTCAGCAAGGTGTCCGCTATAGCATCTTCAAACACCGGCTCGCCACAAACAGCAGCCACATCCGGATAAGTATATAATCCGGTTGCACTGACTTTGACGCGCATATCGTTTATATAAGCTGCACAAGGCCGGTCTTTGATCTGGGCGTGAAGCAACCCTGCGATATTGAATGTGATTTGGTTGTGTACCCGGCTCGCCCCGGCCATGGCGAAAATACAGCCATTGACGTATTCGCTTTTGTGTTCCGCCTTACGTTCCAAATCCAGATATTGTGCTATGGAATATTTTGGTTGGGTCAGTGTGCCCATTATTGCCTCACGCGAAAATAGTTATTATTAAGAACGATCAGCCATCAGCTTGTCAACCTGCCTTAGGGCCTGTTTGAAAAGTCTGGATCAGGCCCGCTGACGGACTTATCAAACAGGCTCTAAGCAGCCACTATCCGGGCCACCATATCCCCGGCGGATTTCATGTCCATTGCGGTGAACAGCTTGAGGCCGGATTCGGTCAGAATTTTCCGGCCCTCTTCCACATTGGTACCTTCCATGCGGACCACCACAGGCACCTTGATTTGTGTTTTCCGGGCCGCTTCCACGACCCCTTTGGCAAACACGTCACACCTAAGGATGCCGCCGAAAATATTGATCAATATGCCCTGTACATTGGGGTCGCTCAGGATGATTTTAAACCCGTTTTCCACCATTTCCGCCGTGGCCCCGCCGCCCACATCCAGAAAATTGGCGGGTTCGGCCCCGGCCAGCTTGATGGTGTCCATGACCGCCATGGCGAGCCCCGCGCCATTCACCATATTGCCCACATTGCCGTCCAGCTTGATGTAATTCAGATTATATTTGGACGCTTCCACGTCCAGGGGATCTTCCTCATCCAAGTCTCTGAATGCCGCGATATCCTTATGACGGAACAGGGCGTTGTCATCAAAATCCATTTTGGCGTCCAGGGCCAGAATCCGGTTGTCATGGGTGATCACCAGGGGGTTGATCTCCACCAGCGAACAATCATTTTCCACAAACAATTGATACAAGCGGGTCACCATTCGGGAGAATTCTTTGACCACGGATGCGGGAAGATCCAGCCCGAACGCCAGCTTGCGGCAATGAAAAGGCTGGATGCCGATGAGCGGATTGACAAGCACTTTGATGATTTGTTCCGGGGTATTGGCAGCCACTTCCTCGATATCCATGCCCCCTGCCCGGCTTGCGATAATGAGGATGCAGGCCGTGTTTCTGTCCGGAACCAGACTTAAATACAGTTCCTTTTCAATGTTTGATCCGGCTTCCACCAGAACCTTGCGCACCTGTCTGCCTTCCGGGCCGGTTTGGTGGGTCACGAGATTCATGCCGATGATGGATGCGGCGTGGGCGGAAACCTCATCCAGAGAATGGGCCAGTTTCACGCCCCCGCCCTTGCCCCGGCCCCCGGCATGGATCTGGGCTTTCACTACCACCGGAAACTGCCCGATTTCTATGGCAATTTCTCTTGCCTTGGCCGCATCAAACGCCACATCTCCGGCAGGAGTCGGGATGTCATAACGACGAAACATCTGCTTGGCCTGAAACTCATGAATTTTCATACAAATTTCTCCGATTGTCTAATATTCTCTGCGTCTCTGCGTCTCTGCGTCTCTGCGTCTCTGCGCGAGATGATTTTTCTGCCTGATTCTAACGATGCCATCATCTGCTTGTAACAGATGGATTTTGTTGTCAACCGGCCATCAGTTTCCTTTTTATCCAACTTGGTTTCCTGCGGCAATCCAGTACCGCTGTTACGAGAACTTCGTCATTATCGATACGGTAATATACTGCGAAAGGAAATTTTTTAGAGAGGAGCCGATGAATACCGAAAATACTCCGGTGAATGCCTCCAAAATATGCGAGCGAGTCTATATCAGAATACAGTGAATCAAGAAAATATACTCCAAGACCGGAGGATTTTCTTTCATAAATAATGATATCCTTCTTCAATATCCTTTTCAGCAGCATCAAGGATTGTTACTCGCATGAAACATTCCTTCTTATTCTAACTTTGGCCTCTTGCCAGTTAGAAACAGTTGCTTTACCAGCCGCCAAAGCGGATTCTCTGTCTTTAAGGATTTCTTCATGCCAAGGCGGGGATATAACTGCATCTTCATCTCTTGACAGATCATCCCAAATAGCCTCCATAAGATGTAATTTTTGCGCAACCGTTAATTGTGATAACTGGATATTGACTATTTCCATGACATTTCCTTTCCATACCACTAATAATGATGCGGATTTATTTAAACCCTATTGGCCGATTCGTCCTCGGACAACATCCCATGGCGATCCTTGGCTGGGGTCTCGACGATAGGCGTCCAAACGCTTATCCAATTCAACTCGTTGCGCCTCAGACAATTCTATCGAGTCCGTTACCTGCGCGATGCTGTCCCATATGTCTTCCACAAGTTGGATACGCTCAGACACGCTCAAATTCAGAATGTCAGTTCTTGCCAGCATATTCATAATGGCCTCCCATATAGGTTAAATTCTTGCCGGGAACCTATCCACAGAATTCGAACATTAACTGTCACGGGCGTGATGAAGAGAAGCGGAATCACAACAGTGAACCACAACTTATATTAATTATTAGGCTTTCAATAAAAATTACTTTAAAATATCAGTGCGGGGTTCACCTGTTTTTTCATTGGGAGCGACTTTAAATGTTCGAGTATATAAAGTGCCATTTGTGTCTGTTTCAACGGTTGCTCTTCCAAGCCAATGAGGCAAATCCTTGTCACGCAATAACCCCGTTCCATCCCAACCATTAAGACAGGATTCATTATCGAAAAAGTTTACCAAGTAAGATCCAAAAGCTGGATTTTTTGCTGCAAGATTTAAAGCGAGTTGCCTCCACTCTACTTCAGTTTTTGGGTAAACCTTAACAATGGCTCTAATTTGGGATTTTGCTCCACTTGCTGCCTCAAATTTATGTTGAGGCAATTGACTGTAATCTTGACCAGCGTATAGGATTGATGCAGATAAAATTAAATAAACAAAAAAATACAAATTGAGTCTGGGCATATTTTTATCCTTTCATCTAAAATTGTTAATATGGGTCCGTATAAAATTTGGGACACGGAGGTAGCGGCTATTTTATCGGTTTTACCCCGAGGTCTTTGCATATTTTGAGCGCCAGGATATCTTTTATCTCAGAATGCCTTGGAATAGCGGACCTCTTGTTTAGCGCGACATTTTGCCACCACGAATGCTTCCCGCCTTCTCGCAGCAATTCACACCCTTGACTTTGCAGATACAGTAGAAGTTTATTCCTCTTCATACCGCGATTTTTTCTTCTTGATAATCACTTCCGGCGGATGTAATCGCATCCATGCGATTCATTTCCAACGCCTCTTTCAATGTGACTTCCAAGGTTTCAATCAATTCCTTATAGGTTTTTTCCTGGCAATTAACCCCTGGGATTTCCTCGATCCAACCTATCCACCAGTTATCTTCTTTTTTTATTACGGCGGTATATTCGTTTTTCACAGGTCGTTCTTCCCCCTCTTTTTCAATAGGTTTCCGGGAATACACCCTACCCGATCACACACAGCACGGCGTTTTTGGGCACGGAATCGCCGGATTTAAAATTGATGGCGCGAATGACGCCACTGACAGGGGCCGGCAGCGCATTTTCCATTTTCATGGCCTCAAGAATCAGCACCGGCTGACCTTTTTCCACCCTGTCACCGACATTATAATTGTAGCTTACGATCATGCCGGGCATGGGCGCCAGAAGCTGGGTTCCGGTTGGCTCACAGACATCGTCTGTTTTTGCAGCAGGCTTAGGAATCGAAGGTTTGGATGGCGGTGCAGCAGCCGGTTGCGCAACAGGTGCAGCCGGGGCCGCCATCACACGGCTGGGCGGAGATACCTGCTGAGGTGTTACAGCCCTTACCGCCGGTGCAACCGGGGAAACAGAATGGGCGATCATCGGCTGGCCGCCGGGCTCGTCCACCTTGACTTCAAAATATTCATCATCCACCAGCACGTTAAAGGTCCGGGTATGGCTTCCCATTTCAGGGACCGGCGCTTCTTTCTTTTCAACGAGTTTGCCGGCTTTTGCCTTGGCGATCAGGGCCTGTTCTTTTTTAACCTCATCAAGGGTTCGTGGCCGCATGGAATCCGGCGGTGTTTCTTTGCCGTATTTATACATCAGAAACTTTTTACCGGTGACCGGGTACAGGGTATATAAGATAATATCCTCGATATTGCTGGTCAGTCCCTGCAATTCTTTTCTGGATTTTTCCAGCTCCGGTTCCAGGACTTCCCCCGGACGGCAGGTAATGGGGTCCTCTCCGCGCTCATAACAATGCAAAGCCTTTGCCTGAAGTTCCGGGTTGATGGGGACCGCGGTTTTGCCGTACAAGCCGTAGCACAGGTCCTTGACCTGCCCGGTAATCATTTTATATTTTTCGTCCTCAGTATCGAACAGCACGTTGTTGACGGTCTGGATACCGACGATCTGGCTTGTGGGGGTGACCAGGGGAATCTGTCCCAGATCCTTTCTGACTTTGGGCAGTTCTTTGTATACTTCGTCGATCCGGTCCAGAGCGTCCATTTCCCGCAACTGGTTGACGAGGTTCGACAGCATGCCGCCGGGCGTCTGGTGCAGGAGCACATTGATGTCAATGATGGACACCTTGGAATCATCCAGCAGATGTTTGTATTTGGGCAGAACTTCCTTTTCCAGCACATCATTGATTTTCGCCAGTTTCCGGATATCAAAACCCGTGTCCCGATTGGTGCCGACCAACGTCATGACCAGAGGTTCCACTGCCGGGTGGGAGGTGCGGTAGGCATAGCTGGTCATGCAGGTGTCGATAATGTCCACACCGGCTTCAATGGCTTTGAGATGGGTCATGGGCGCCATGCCGGAAGTGAAATGGCTGTGCAGGTGAATGGGAATGGATGTGGCATCTTTTAACGCCTTGATCAGTTCAAAGGCATCATAGGGGGCCATAATCCCTGCCATGTCCTTGATGCAAATGCTGTCGGCCCCCATTTTTTCCAGATCACGGGCCTTGTCGAGATAGTATTTAAGATTGTAAACGTCTCCGCCCATGCGGGGTTCGGTCAGGGAATAGCAGATGCAGCCCTGAAAGTGTTTCTGGCACGACTTGATGGCTGCCACGACGGTTTCAAAATTACGGAAATCGTTTAATGCGTCAAAGGTGCGGAAAATATCCATGCCGTTTTCCGCCGCCTGTTCCACAAACGCCTTGGCCACGTCATCGGCGTAATTCCGGTATCCGACGACATTCTGGCCGCGCAGCAGCATGGAAAAAGGGGTTTTCTTAAAATATCGCTTGAGGGTCCGGAGCCGTTCCCAGGGATCTTCATTTAAAAACCGGTGCATGGTGTCAAAAGTGGCCCCGCCCCAGACTTCCACTCCCCAGAATCCGATCTCATCCATCATTTCAGCAACAGGTATCATGTCTTCGGTGCGGCCCCGGGTGGCGAACAGGGACTGATGGCCGTCCCGCAAGGTCAGATCCTGGATTTTCAGGGGATTTTCCGCTTTGGGGCGGTTGTTGTAATCATTGATGGACTGCATTTTTACCGAAAAATGGTCACTCATGGAAATCTCCTCAATTGGAATCGTGCGCCCGTCACAGTTAAAAGCTATAAACCGGGAAAAGGCTCGGTGATTGATGATCTTGTTATCAGGCCATGGGTTTTGATCTGTGAAATGATTTCATCTGCATCAGGCATCGCATATTCATCTGCTGCGCGCGGCCCCCGGCCCCCCAGACATTAAAAGCGGGCGGCGGCCAAGCGGAAACGGGAAAATCATGGCTTTCAACGAAAGCCGAAGCTTCAGGAGCGCAAGCCATGACCTGTTCCTGTTCGGACTGAATATACCGGGTTACTGCGGCAATGGCCGCGATCTTTTTTTTATCGGTCATGGGAACTCTTTTTAATTACGAATTAAAAATTACGAATGACGAATTCATGAAAAGGGCAATTTTATAAAACCCCGTTCCGCCAGCCTACAGCCTAACCACCTATTTTTACGCCGGAATATTGCCGTGTTTTTTCGGCGGCAGGGTCTGGCGCTTGGTCTGCATGATCTCCAGGGCTTCGATAAGCCGCATCCGGGTTTCGCTGGGCACGATCACATCATCAATATAGCCCCTGCTTGCGGCGCAATAGGGATTGGAAAACAGGTTCCGGTATTCATCGATTTTTTCCTGGCGCTTGGCCCTGGGGTCATCCGCATTCGTGATTTCCTTGCGGTGGATGATGTTGGCGGCCCCGTCAGCCCCCATGACCGCGATTTCAGCGGACGGCCACGCAAAGGCGATATCGGCCCCCAAATGCCGGGAGGACATGGCGATATACGCGCCGCCGTAATCCTTGCGGATGATCACCAGAAGTTTGGGAACCGTGGCTTCCGAATAACACCACAGGAGTTTGGCCCCGTGCCGGATGATGCCGCCCCATTCCTGGTGGGAGCCCGGCATGAACCCCGGCACATCCGACAGGGTGAGGATTGGGATATTAAAAGCGTCGCAGAACCGAATAAACCGGGTGGCCTTGTCGGATGCGTCGATATCGAGGCACCCTGCCATGACTTTGGGCTGGTTGGCGATAATACCGATGGGTCGGCCGTTCAGGCGCGCAAAACACACGATGATGTTTTTGGCGAAGTGTGCATGGGGTTCGAAAAAGTCGCCATTATCCACAATTTTCCGGATCACGTCCTTCATGTCATAGGAGCGGCTGGGGTCATCGGGAATCAGCGTATCCAGCTCCGGGGCCGGACGCTTCGGATCATCCGTGCAGGGGATTATCGGCGGATCTTCCATATTGTTTGACGGCAGATAGGTCAGGAGCTCCCGGATACGGACGATGGCGTCCGCGTCGGATTCGCAGGCAAAATGCGCCACCCCGCTTTTTTCATTGTGGGTCATGGCCCCGCCGAGATCCTCAAAGGTGATCTCTTCACCGGTCACGGATTTGATGACCTCCGGCCCGGTGATAAACATGTGACTCGTGTGTTTGACCATGAAAATCCAGTCGGTCATGGCCGGGGAATACACCGCCCCTCCGGCAGTGGGCCCCATGATGGCGGAAATCTGGGGAATCACGCCGGAACACAGGGAATTGCGGTAGAAAATTTCGCCGTATCCGCACAGGGCGTCCACCCCTTCCTGGATGCGCGCGCCGCCGGAATCGTTCATCCCCACCACCGGCGCACCCGATTTATGGGCCATGTCCATGATTTTACATATTTTTTTGGAATGCATCTCTCCAAGGGACCCGGCCCGGGCGGTAAAATCCTGGGCATAGGCGAATACGGGCCTGCCGTCCACCCGGCCGTAACCGGTGATGACTCCGTCTGCGGGTATTTCAACCGATTCCATGCCGAAATTGACGCACCGGTGTTTGACAAACATGTCCACTTCCCGGAATGTGCCGGGATCGAACAAAGCGTCCAGGCGCTCCCGGGCGGTCAGGCGGCCCTTTTCCTTATGCTTCGTCACCGCCCTGTCGCCGCCCATGGCCAATATGTTTTGTTTTAACTCATTGAGTTCGTTAATTTTTTCAGCGATACCCATTATCAAATCCTTTATCAAATTCTATATGAACAGATCTCGTTTCAGTGAATATTGACGGCATCCAGCATTTTTTTAACTGCTGCGGTGGGTGTGGTGGTCCCGTTTGCCACCGCATTCGTCAATTCCGGCATCAGGCGGCGCATTTCGGGCGTCTGGTAAAACCAGTCCTTAAGGCCTTCTTCCAGCAACTGGCCCATCCACTCAAGGGCCTGCCGCCGTCTTTTATGGTGGAGCGCGCCGGTCGCGGTCATGGAGTCACGATAGTCTCGAACCATTGCCCCTATGGCATCAATCCCGGTGGTTTCCAGGGCGCTGCACGTGAGCACCTTGGGGGTCCACCCCCATTCGGACGGGGCGAACATGTGGATGGCGTTTTCATAGGCTTTTTTTGCGGTCAGGGCCTTGTCGATATTGTCCCCATCCGCCTTGTTGACGGCAATGGCGTCGGCCAGTTCCACGATCCCCCGTTTGATGCCTTGAAGCTCATCCCCTGCCCCGGCAAGGATGAGCAGCAGGAAAAAATCCACCATGGATGCCACCGATACTTCCGACTGGCCCACACCTACGGTTTCGACAATAATCACATCATATCCGGCCGCTTCACAGGCCAGCATGGATTCCCTGGTTTTCCGGGAAACGCCGCCCAACGTGCCGCCGGAAGGGGACGGCCGGATAAAGGCATTCTCCTCCATTGCAAGTTTCTCCATGCGGGTTTTATCCCCCATGATGGACCCGCCGGAACGCACGCTGCTGGGGTCCACCGCAAGAACCGCCACCCGGTGTCCAAAGGAGATGAGATGCATCCCTAGACTTTCAATGAACGTACTTTTGCCCACCCCCGGCACGCCGGTGATGCCCAGCCGGATGGCACCGCCGGTATGGGGGAGAAGCCCCTCCATGACAGCCGCCGTCAAAGCCTGATGGGTATCAAGCGCACTTTCAATCAGGGTGATGGTTTTGGCGAGAATTTTCCGGTTGCCCGCCCGGACCCCCGTCACATAATAATCGGGGTCCATTTGCATCAGGATTTTTCCAGCGCGTTCAGCACCTGACCGGCGGATTCGGTGATGACCGAACCGGGGCCGAAAACCAAAGTGACACCGGCGTCATTGAGGAACTGATAATCCGCAGGGGGGATCACTCCGCCCGCCACCACCAGAATATCACCGGCTCCCTGATTTTTAAGATTTTCGATCAGTTCCGGTATCAACACCTTATGGCCTGCGGCAAGGCTTGAAACCCCCACCACATGCACATCATTCTCAACCGCCATGCGGGCCGCCTCAGCCGGGGTCTGGAACATGGGGCTGATATCCACATCAAATCCGAAATCCGCAAATGCGGTGGCTACCACCTTAATACCCCGGTCATGACCATCCTGGCCCATTTTGGTGAGCAGGATTCGGGGGCGCCGGCCATGCTTTTCGGCGAATTGTTCCGTGCGTTTCCGTAAAATCCGGATGGTGTCGTTGTCCTGGAATTCCGATGCATACACCCCTGAAATGCAACGGGTTGTGGCGACATAGCGCCCGAATACTTTTTCCATGGCGTCTGAAATCTCCCCCACCGAAGCCCGGGCCCGGACCGCGTCGATACACACTTCAAGCAGGTTGCCGCCAGTATCGGCACAACTTGTTACAGCGGCAAGGGCTTTTTCCACCGCTGCCGGGTTTCTGTTTTTCTTGATCTCTTGAAGCCTCGCCACCTGCTGGTTTCTGACCTCCGATGATATCTCGCGGACATCAATGGGCGCTTCATCCGGAACCTTATATTTATTCACACCCACAATCACGTCTTTGCCCTGATCAATGCGGGCCTGACGCCGGGCCGCCGACTCCTCGATCCGCATTTTCGGCATGCCGGACACAATGGCCTTGGCCATGCCCCCAAGCCCATTGACTTCATCAATAATTTTTCGGGCTTTTTGAATGATTTCAAGGGTGAGGGATTCCACATAATAGGAGCCGCCCAGGGGATCCACAACCCGGGTAACCTGGGATTCCTCCTGAACCACAATCTGGGTATTCCGGGCCACCCGGGCGGAAAGGTCCGTGGGCAGACTCACCGCTTCATCAAATGAATTGGTGTGAAGGGACTGGGTGCCGCCCAGAACTGCGGCCAGGCATTCCAGGGTGGTACGGATGATATTATTGTAGGGATCCTGCTGGGTCAGGCTCCAACCGGATGTCTGGCAATGGGTGCGCAGCATCAGGCTTTGGGGATTTTTGGGATTAAACTGCTTCATGAGATCCGCCCACAGGAACCGGGCGGCCCGGAGCATGGCGATTTCCATGAAAAAATTCATGCCGATGCCGAAAAAAAACGATAATCTCGGGGCAAAATCATCAATATCGAGGCCCGCACTTAATGCGGCTTTGACATATTCAATACCGTCGGCAATGGTGAAGGCGGTCTGGAGCACGGAATCCGCACCCGCCTCCATCATGTGATACCCGCTGATGCTCACGGTGTTGAATTTGGGCATGTGCCGGGAACAGTATCCGATAATGTCAGACACAATGCGCATGGAGGGTTCCGGGGGATAAATATAGGTATTGCGGGTCAGGTATTCCTTTAAAATATCATTCTGGATGGTACCCGAGAGTTTCGCCTGGGGAACCCCCTGCTCTTCACCGGCCACGATATATCCGGCCAGCACTGGCAGTACGGCCCCGTTCATGGTCATGGACACCGACATTTGATCCAAGGGAATGCCGTCAAACAGGATTTTCATGTCCTCCACGGAATCCACGGGAACCCCGGCCTTGCCCACATCTCCCGTCACGCGCGGATGATCGGAATCATACCCCCGGTGAGTGGGCAGATCGAAGGCCACGGACAGGCCTTTTTGTCCGGCGGCCAGATTTCGGCGGTAAAAATCATTGGATTCTTTGGCGGTGGAGAAACCGGCGTACTGGCGGATGGTCCAGGGGCGGTTGGTGTACATGGTGGCCCGGACTCCCCGAACAAAGGGATCAACACCCGGAAGGCCGTTGACAAATCCTATGTTTTCGATGTCTTCCGCCGTATAAAGCGGCTTGATGTCTATGCCTTCGGGAGTGGACCGGATAAGCGACTCCACCGTCTCATTCCGCAGTTCTTTTGCCGCAAGCTGGTTCCACGTCTGGATGTCAGGATGTTCCGGCATCTTCAAATTCCTTTTTTCATTAGCAAATTGTTTCAAAGTGAACAGGGTCGGACATTCTTAATTCTCAATTTTTCTTTAGCCCCGTTCGCACAATTCCACCAGAACGCCGCTGGTGGCTTTTGGGTGCAGAAACGCAATTTTTGCGCCCCCGGCGCCTTTCCGGGGTGTTTCATCAATCAGACGGACGCCTTTTGCCTTCAGCTCCGCCAGAGCGGCTTCAATATTTTCCACCCGAAAGGCGATATGCTGAATACCTTCGCCTTTTTTTTCAATGAATTTGGCGATGGGCCCATCCGGGGATGTGGATTCCAGAAGTTCCACCTCGCTTTCCCCCACCGGGAAAAACGCGGTTTTCACTTTCTGCTCGGCCACGGTTTCATCCCCTTCAAAAGATAATCCAAGGATATCCGACCAGAAATTTCTACCGCTCTCCATGCTGCTTACGGCAATGCCGATATGATCGATTTTCAGTATTTTCATCCTGCTCTCCTTATTTATTTCTTTTAACGCATCGATTGTAAATTTGAAATTGAATACATCATATACGATTTTAAAATCAATTTTTTCGGGTAATGCCATGAAACAGAATTTCACACAGGTTGTCGGCCATGGCGTCGTTATCAATGCCATGATCAAAAACAATGGCCGGCAGACAGGAATGTTCGATGCTCCCCAGAATCAACTGGCGGATACTTGATGGTGTAATATCATTCCGGATGGCCCCGCTTTCAATGCCCTCCTCGATGATTTCCATCAAAAGACCGGCATATTTTCTGACTATCTGATAGGTTTCACTGTCAAAATATCCCGGAAAATTACGGACTTCGAGCAGTTGAATTTTTGAAAACACCCGATCCTCATCATAATAATGAATGGATGCCCAAACAAATTTCCGTATTTTATTGATGGCCCCGTGAATGCCTTTCAGATCCAGGGTGAGGTTGGCAACAAAATCCTGCAGATATTCAGACAAAACCGCGTGCAGCAATCCTCTTTTATCGATGAAATTCCGGTATATCAGGGCTTGATTCACACCGGCCATCCGGGATATTTCAGCGGTGGTAATGGAATTGAAATCCTTGTTCCGGAGCAGAACCTTTAATGCCTGCATGATTTTGAGACGGCTGGGAGGCATGGAAGGCTTTGCCGATGACGGTTCAGAGGACAATAATTTTGTGTTTTTTTCCATATGGCCTGCTGTCTATTTTTTATGTAAGTATCTATTACTTATTCTTTACGACATGTCAATATATTTTTGTATTTTTACTATAAATATTTGATATTAAGCAAATTATAAATTATTTTAAAAAAAAGACAGAGTAAGTAATGCTTACTCTGTCTGAGGTATATCCGATATCCGGGTGTTGGGAATCCGGAATTTATTTGATGCAGACTTTCCGCACTTCCTTCAGGTCGGCAAAGCCTGCGAACACTTTTTCAATGCCGTCCTGTTTCAGAGTGGTCATGCCTTCTTCAATGGCCTGATCCCGGATTTCGCTCATGGTGCGCCGGGTTTGGATCATTTCCTTAATCTTGTCGGTTCCTATCAGCAGCTCATGAATACCCATCCGGCCCCTGTACCCCGTATTGTTGCATACATCACACCCTTCGGGTTTATAAAGGGTTAAATCACTCGTATAGGGTATTTTGACATTCTTTTCAAACAGGTCCGGATCATACTCACGGACCAGTTCATCATATTCCGCACGGCTTGGATTATACGGTTTCTTGCAATTCTTACAAAGGGTCCGAACCAGACGCTGGGCCAGTATGGCAAGGAGTGCGTCGGCGAAATTAAACGGGTCCATTCCCATATCCAGAAGACGGGTGATGCTTTCCGGCGCACTGTTGGTGTGGAGGGTGGAAAAAACCAGATGGCCGGTAAGGGATGCTTCAATGCCCATTTGCGTCGTCTCGTGATCCCGCATTTCACCGACCATAATCACATCCGGATCCGCCCGCAGAAACGCCCGCATGGCGGTTGCAAAATCAAAACCGATCTTGGGGTGAACCTGAACCTGGCGCAGCCCTCTTTGGGTGATTTCAACCGGATCCTCAGCAGTCCAGATTTTGGTTTCCACCTTATTAATAAAGGACAACGCTGAATGCAGCGTGGTGGTTTTACCGGAGCCGGTGGGGCCGCAAACAAATATCAGGCCATAGGGTTTGACGATAGTGGCGGTAAAACGCTCATAATTGCGTTCGGAAAACCCCATTTTACTGAGCGGGAGCGGCTCTCCGGCCGCAAGGATACGCATGACCACATCTTCGAGCGCCCCCTGGGTCGGAACCGTGGCCACACGGAGTTCAATGTCTTTTCCCCCGTATTTTTTAAAGGCGATTTTACCGTCCTGGGGCTTTCGCCGCTCGGATATATCCAGTCCCGCCATAATTTTAATACGGGAAACCACGGCATTCTTATAGCTGAAAGGAATTGTCTGGTAAAGGTTACAGGCCCCGTCCACCCGGATCCGGACTTGTGTATTCTGTCTGCCCGGGTAGGGTTCCAGATGAATATCCGAAGCACCCCGGGCGCAGGCATCCAGAATAATCTTGTTGACAAGCTGCACCACCGCGCTGCTTTCTTCCGAAACACTTGCTGTTTCATCTTCAATTTCGGCATCTTCAGTCTGGAGCTTGGAAAGAATATCATCAATGGACGACATTTCCTTGTGATCGGATGTAAACAGGCCGATAATCTTAAGGATATCTTCCTTTAAAGCAAAGGCCAGTTTGATTTTTCTTCGGGAAAACAGGGTGCGGATTTCATCCACCCGCTGCATGTCTTCGGGATTGTCGATGGCGATGACAATCTCGTCTTTTTCCGTGCGGATCGGCACCCAGACATTGTTTTTCATGAATCCGACCTTGAGTCCGGTAAGGAGTTCTCCGGGGATCGGCAGGGTTTCGCTGTACTGGATCAAAGGCAAGTCATAATAGCGGCTGAGGGCTTCGGCCACATCCTTTTTGGAAATTTTGAGCTCATCAATGAGAATGTTGATGATGGGGACATTTTTTTCACGGGACGTGGCGATGGCTTTGCCCAACTCTTTCTGGGTCAGGATATGGTTTTGCAGCAGGTAATCGAATTTGCTCTTCCGGGTGCCCGCCATTTTTTTCTGCTTATACAGGGCGATGCCCATGATATTGGCCAGCTCGCTCACGTTCGCTTCATCGGTGACAATGAAAGGCCCGCCCTCTTTTCTGTTGATCAACTGAATGACGCCCAGCACAAAGGACTTGAATATAATGGGGACAACCAGAACC
The DNA here is from genome assembly GCA_049297455.1 of Desulfosalsimonadaceae bacterium. Classification (GTDB taxonomy): domain Bacteria; phylum Desulfobacterota; class Desulfobacteria; order Desulfobacterales; family Desulfosalsimonadaceae; genus SURF-3. The sequence continues at coordinate 21,109 of JBAQUK010000209.1, forward strand.
TGCTGGGTCCGGAAACCGGTTTTTTTGTCCCAGCTCCGGTCAAATTTCAATTCCGCGTCGATAGCGGACAATTCAGCTTCGTCATAAACATTTTTAATGTTCAGAAGTTTTTGGTGGGCCGCCGCATAACCGGATATGCTGGCATTGGAAATGGGTACGCGGATTTCAGACACCTCATTGCCGGACTTGAATCTCGATACCAGCTCCCTTTTCACGCCGTCCACATAATAAATGGTGATCCGTTCGGCATTAACCAGATCAATCATGTCGTTTTTCAGATCAATTAATATCTCATCCAGATTGGATGCCGCATAAATTGAATTGGATATTTCCTGGAGCTTGGTCCGGTATTCGACTTCAGATTTTAAATACTGAATATCGGAAATACCATCCGGGGTTTTCGATTGGGCGGTTTTGATATGGGTGTTTAAAACCATTATATCCTCCAAAGATGCTTTGATGTCATCGTAATCACCAGATCATCCATTTTTCCGACGAATTCGCTGAATACCGCAGTGCACGTGCCGGGTTTAATCGTTTTTGACGTGATGATTTTTATTGGTTGCAGAAGACCGGTATCTGATTATTTTTTTGACTCCCCCGCCCATCAGGATAATGGCGATGAGATAAAAACAGAAACGAAGAAAATACAATCCGGAGGTGAGCCCACCAGTGGTTGTCATTCTCTCCATCACCACGGGCACACGGAACACAACACCGATTCCCATCAAAACAAGTGCAATCCCCCAAATCAATTGAACGGCATTTTGGGGGGGCCGCTCATCTGAGGGTTTTATTACCGGCGGGTCACTTAATTTTGATGATTTCATATTTTTTTGGTCTTCCTGCAAGCAGTCCATGGAAATGAATGCATTTTTATCAACATTTGCAGCCGGATGAATAAAAACTTAGCAACTATATCCGTATTATGCCAAGGTGTCAACCTGACATCATGCGGGGTGCCCCCGATCTTCGAAATTTCAGATCCGGTTTCTTTTTTCCGGAAAGGGCATAGGCCCATCATTTTTGTTTAAGAAGACTTCTTCTCTTCCCTTTCTTTTTTGATCTGCCTGCGGTCATAGATAATATAGACGGCGATCAGAGCAAGAATGGTGATGCTAGTGAAAAATTCCCACAGATAATAATACGTTTCCGTCATTTCAAAGGCCTCTCTTTAAAAAAAGATCAATCATCCAACGATCCGGCGCATCCGGAGCCGGTGGCGGTTTTCCCTTAAGCCGTCTCCATCTCATCCAATTGCTGCAAGCGCTGGTCAAATGGCAGGCGCTGTGTTTCAAGGGTTTCGCTTAATGTTTCAAATTCTTCAAAATCGCGGTCAATCAGGCTCTGGCACTGATGAATCTCCCGTGCCATTTGCGCAATTAATTTGCCGTCATTATTTTCAGATGCTGTCTGCATTTGCGCATGCAGGTCTTTTAAATGCTTTTCCTGGATGTCAATGCTGTTTTCAATCTCATTAATCCGCTTTTCAAGGGGGTTTAACGACTTGCCTCTTTCTGAAATAATGGCGGATCGGAGGCGTCGGATCTCCTTCTTATTAATCTTGGCCGGTTTATCCCCTGCTTCGGGTATATTGGCCGGGGCAACGATATCGTCCCCCCTATCACCCCATCCATCCATATCCAGAAAACGCTGATAATCCCCTTCAAAAACGGAAATTTCATTATTCTGAAAAACGATCAGCCTTTCGGCAATGGCGTGAAGAAACAATTCATTATGGGTCACCATGATCACTGCGCCGTCAAAATCATCAATGGCGGCCAGAAGCGCGTCACAGGATTCCATGTCAAAATGGTTGGAAGGTTCATCCAAAATCAGGAGATTGATGGGTTGGCACAGGAGTTTTCCCAGCATCACCCGGCTTTTTTCACCCCCGGACAATACCCCGATTTTTTTTAACGCCGAATCCCCCTCAAACAGCATGGCCCCGCAGATATTGCGGGCGACCTGCCGGTCGATATCCGGGCTGGTATAAAGAATTTCCTCTTCAACGGTCCGGGAATTATCCAGGGAGGAAACATTGGTTTGTTCAAAATACCCGATGGATGCTTCCGGATGATAATTGATGGTGCCGGCATCCGGGCTTAACAACCCGCCGAGCAATTTCAGAAAGGTCGTTTTTCCGGCGCCGTTTCGTCCGATCACACAAATCCGGTCTTTGGGAGCGATGGTCAGATTAACGGACGGAATTAAGGGCTTGCCTGTTTCGTATCCGTAGGTCAGGTCCGTCAGGGATCCAAGCATTTTTCCGGCAAAAGGTTTGTTGCGAAAGGAAAAATCAAGACTTTTTAATTTTTCCAGTTTATCCCGTTTCACCATTTTGCTTAAGGTTTTGACCCTGGATTGCACCATGCCGGCCAAGCGGGCCTTGGCCCGGAAACGGGTGACGAATTCCTCAATGTCGCGCCGCCGTTTTTCATCATTGGTGCGGGTTTTTTCGTGGATCTCCTCTTCAAGGGCGATCTGCATGTAATATTTTTCTGTGTTGCCGGTGATTTTCCGCACCCTGCGGCGATGGATACCCATCACGTGGGTGACGATGTCATCCATGAAGCTCCTGTCGTGGGTGATGACAAAGGCTTCATGGGGCCAGGTGATTAAAAACCGTTTAATCCAGCGTATTGAGGTGATATCCAGGTAATTGGTGGGTTCATCCAGCAATAACAGATCCGGTTCCGCGAGCAGTTCCTTGGTTAAATTCAGTCTCACCTGAAAACCGCCGGACAATTCCGCAGGATCGCGGAGTAAATCATCAACGGAGAACCCAAGACCCGCAAGAATCTTATCCACTTTCCAGTACTGGGATTCATCCTCATTCGGCAGGCCTTTTCTTCCTTCCGCCAATACCGTTTTTTCCGTAAAAGCGATCGTCTGGCGCACATAGCCGATGCGATAATTTTTGGGCGCGGATATTTTCCCGGAATCCGGCGCATCCAGCCCTGCAATGATACGGAATAGAGTGGTTTTTCCGTGCCCGTTGCGGCCGACAAGACCGACCCGTTCCCGGCGATTAATTTTAAAACAGGCGTTTTCAAACAGAACGCTGGCGCCAAAACTTTTGGTGAGATTATCCGCTGTAATCATAGATGGAATATAACTTTGATGGCAATAAAATCAAACAGGGGTTAACAGAAACATACCATACCACCCCCATTTAATCGGAGGATTTATCAATACCCAGTTTACTGGCTCGGTAGCGTAACGAGCGCAAACTGATACCCAGCAAATCCGCTGCATCGTTTTTGTTCCCACGGGTGAATTTCAGGGCTTTTTCAATATAGGCCCTTTCAATCTCCTCCACGATGGTATCGAGCGCTACACCATTTTCCACATCCGAAATATCGAACCGCCGGTTGGGAACGCCTTCAATCCATCGTCGTTTGTGGATGGACAGGGAAAGGCTGTCCGGAAGGATAATATTGGTGCTGGAAAGGGCCACACTTCTTTCAATCAGATTTTCCAGTTCCCGGATATTGCCCGGAAAATTGTATTTTTGTAAGAGATCCACCGCATAAGAGGATATTTTGGTGATTTCCTTTCCGGAGGAACGGGAAAATTTATCCAGAAAATGCTGGGCCAGGGTGCGCAGATCTCCTTTCCGGTCGCGCAGGGGCGGCACTTTGATTTCCACCACATTGATCCGGTAAAACAGATCCTCCCTGAATCTTCCTGCGATCACCTCTTCATCCAGTTTCTTATTGGTGGCGGAGATGATACGGATATCAACGGAAATTTCTTCATTGCTGCCCACCGGCTTGAAAGCTCTTTCCTGAACCACGCGCAGGAGGCGGACCTGCATGGGCAGACTCAGCTCTCCGATTTCGTCTAAAAAAACCGTTCCGGTGTTCGCCGCTTCAAACAGTCCCTTTTTGTCCTGAGATGCGCCGGTGAACGCGCCTTTTCGGTATCCGAAAATTTCGCTCTCAATCAGGGTTTCCGGAATGCTGCCGCAATTAATGACGACAAACGGCTTGTCTTTGCGATCGCTTTCCCTATGCAGGGCCTGGGCGATCAGTTCTTTGCCGGTCCCGCTTTCACCTGTGATGAGCACATTGGTCCGGGTTCCCGCGATTTGTTTGATCACCTCGTAGATATGCTGCATCTGGGGGCTGTTGCCGACAATCAGGCCAAAATGAAGATTTTTTTTAAGCTCATCATCCAGGCTCTTTTTTTCATCGGAAAGCGTCCGTAAATCCAAAGCCTTGGCGATGGTCTGTTTGAGTTCCCGGTTATCAAAAGGTTTGGGCAGGTAATCATAGGCGCCGTCATTCATGGCCTCAACCGCATTCTCGGCCGTAGCGTAGGCTGAAATCATGATGACGATGGTATGGGGGCTGACGGACTTGGATTTGCGCAGGACATCCAGACCGCTGATGTCGCCAAGCTTTATGTCGCAAAGAATAAGATCGAAAAAAGTACTTTCAAGCTGTTGAAATGCCTGTCTGCCGTTTGCGGCGCTGGAAACCCGATATCCTTCCCTGACCAGCATCAGCTCCAGCAATTCCCTCATGCTGAGTTCATCATCGACAACAAGTATATGCGCGGGATTGGAACTCATAACGGGACAGTCTCACATTTCAAAAACAACACGGCCGCCGACGATCGTGCACACCGCCGCTCCCTTGAATTCCCAGCCGTTGAAGGGTGAATTACTGTTTTTTGAACAACCGCTCGCCGCCTGATAGGTATGAATACGGGCCGGATCAATCAGGGTCAGATCCGCAAAGGCGCCGGCCCTAATGTCATTGGAGAGGCCCAGTATTCCGGCAGGGTTTTTGGACATTTTCCGGATGAGCAGTTCAAATGACAAAACGCCTTCGTCCACCAGCTTGAGGCCGAGCGGGAGGGATGTCTCCAGCCCGATGATCCCATTGGCTGCAGCATCAAATTCCAGGTCTTTTTCAAGCACGGAATGGGGGGCATGGTCCGTGGCGATGGCATCAATGGTGCCGTCGGCAAGACCTTCGATGATGGCCTGCCGGTCTTCCGCAGACCGGAGCGGCGGATTCATCTTGGCATTGGTATTGTATGCTTCCACCGATTCATCGGTCAAAGTGAAATAATGCGGCGCCGTTTCGGCGGTGACAAGGACGCCCCGTTTTTTGGCCTCCCGGATCGCGCGCACCGATTCCCGTGTGCTGACGTGAGCAATATGAACCGGGCTTTTGGTCAGCTCGGAAAGACTGATATCCCGCATAACCATAATGCTTTCAGCGGCATTGGGTATGCCGGCAAGCCCCAGACGGGTGGCTGTCAATCCTTCATTCATCACCCCGTGGGACAGCGAGGGCTCTTCGCAATGGGATATCACCCGGATGCCCACCCCTTTCGCATATTCCAGGGCCCGTCGCATCAACTGGGGGTCCGACACCGGCAACCCGTCGTCAGACACGGCGATGGCTCCGGCGTCAAACAGCTCACCGAATTCCGACAACTCCAACCCTTTTGATTCCCGGCTAAGGGCTGCAACCGGGTACACCTTGACGGATTGCAGCCGTTTTGCGGTGTTGATGATATATTCCGTCGTCTGGCGGCTATCATTGACCGGCCGGGTGTTGGGCATACAGCAGACGGCAGTGAACCCGCCGGCAGCGGCGGCCCGGACACCGGTTTCAATGGTCTCCTTGTACTCCTGGCCGGGATCCCTTAGATGAACATGCATGTCGATTAATCCCGGAACCACGTACCAGCCACGGGCATCAATAATCCGGTCCGCCGGTTCTTTCAGGTCGGCATATGAATTTCCAGACAGCGGCGCGTTTGAAGCGGGAGATCCATTTCCATGGAACCTTATATCCGCTATCCTGCCGTTATCAATCAGAATGTCGGCCATTCCATCAATAAGGCCCGGATCGACGATATGCCCTCCTTTAATGATCATCCGCATGGCGCATTCCTCCTGCCACCAAATATAAAAGGGCCATGCGCAAGGCAACCCCGTTTGTCACCTGATCCAGAATCGCGGAACCGACGCTGTCCGCAACATCAGGTGAAATTTCCACCCCCCGGTTCAGGGGACCGGGATGCATGATCATAACATCCGGTTTTGCTTTTTTCAGCCTCTCCAGGGTTAGCCCATATCGCCGGGAATATTCACGTTCTGTCGGAAACAAAAAATTCCGCTGTCTTTCTTTTTGAATCCTGAGCATCATAATCACATCCACCCCGTCGATGGCCTCGTCAAAATCATAGGTGACACTGGCCCCCAAAGTGTCAATACCCGCCGGCATCATGGTCGGGGGACCCGCCAGCCGGACTTCCGCGCCCATTTTGGCAAACCCGGTAATATTGTCTCGGGCCACCCGGCTGTGGGAAATGTCCCCGACAATGGCCAGACGCAGCCCGCTTAAGCTGCCCTTGACTTCCCTGACCGTCATCATATCCAGCAAGGCCTGGCTGGGATGGGCGTGCATCCCGTCCCCTGCATTAATAATCGGCGTTGAAACTTTTTGGGACAAAAGAAACGGAGTGCCGGCCGACGAATGACGAATCACAATCACATCCGGCTTCATGGCCTCGAGATTGCGGGCCGTGTCGATGAGCGTTTCTCCCTTGACCAGGCTGCTGGAAGAAGCGGATATGGAAATGGCGTCCGCTGACAGCCTTTTGGCCGCAATGTCAAAGGATACCCGTGTCCGTGTGCTGGGCTCATGAAAAAACAGCACAACGGTTTTGCCTCGCAAGGTCGGCACCTTTTTAATGGATCGCTCTGAAATCTCTTTCAATCCGTCTGCGGTATCTAAGATGGCGGTGATTTCTTCCACCGAAAGGGATTCCATATCGAGAATATGTTTTCTATTCCACATCATGTTGCTGCCGCCCTATTTTAGCAATGAGCCGATTCTTCCCCATCTGACCCCGAACGCCTCACTGTTCCATGACCAGTATATAATAAACGCCTTGCCCTTGATGGCTGTTTGATTCACAAATCCCCAGAATCGGCTGTCATAGCTGTTGTCCCGGTTATCGCCCATCACAAAATACGATTCCGGCGGCACGGTCACCGGTCCGAAGTTATCCCTCGGGTTCATCCTTCCGGAAATCACATGGGAATCCGTGTGGACGCCCATATCAGGAGAAACAGACGTATTATTGACATATACCTGCTTGTTTTTTATTTCCACCGTATCGCCGGGCAGGCCGATGAGCCGCTTGATAAAATCCTTGTCCGGATCTTCAGGGTATCTAAACACGATGATATCGCCATGTCCCGGTTCTTTAACCGGGATCAGGGTTTTACCGATATAGGGTACTTTCACCCCGTATATAAATTTATTCACCAGAATATGGTCGCCGATGGCAAGGGTCGGCTGCATGGACCCTGAAGGAATTTTAAACGCTTGAACAATGAATGTCCGGATAAACAGGGCCAGAATGACCGCGATCACGATGGCTTCGATGTTTTCCCGCAGCTTGCTCTTCACCGGGGTGTTCTTTTTCGGCTCCTGGCTGGTGGCCGCTTTTGTTGTTTTCAAACTGATTATGCCTCAATTACCCAAATTAAATTTTATATGACAGTCTGTATGATATCAGTGAATCGGCAACGTGAATTGCGGTTCCCCTAAAATAAATTCGCCGTTTTGGATCCAGTCTTTTAGAATATTAGCGATTTCCCTGGCTTTGGCCACGCTGGACAGCGGAACGGTCTGGACTTCCTTACCGTTAAACCGGATAATTCCGCTTTTGAGTTCATCGTAGGTGACAAACCCGTGATTTTTGCTGATGCCGTTGGGATAATCATGGCCGTAATCCACAATCTGGACGGGGATATCCTTATCCGACACCGCTGTATATTGCGCCATTTCCTCGTTCAAAATGGGAATCGGAACGCCCATGCCGACAGCAAGTGAGATGCCGTAACCCAAGATACTGACACCCACAATCCATTTCGAGGTCATCTGTTTAAGGTCGCCCATTACCCAGAGGGTGCCTGAGGGGGTTTTGGGAATTCCTTTTTCAGTTCTTTCCGCCGCCGGACGGTGCTGGGTGCCGTGCCAGGTTACATAACCTTCCCCGCCACCGAGAAAAATCCGTGTGCCGAGCCCGATGGTCTTATAATAAGGGTCGTTAAATAAGGGGCTGAGCTGGCCGGATGTCGAGTAATTGGCATTTCCCGCTTTTGGCTTTAAGGTGCCCATATAGGTATAGATGGTTTTATTCGATAAATTCACCGCACAGTTATAATTCTGATACCCGTTTCGCGGATTGCACAAGGTGGCCTGGGGAAGATCGGCAAGCGTGATGTCTTTTTCCATTTCCCGGTTGGGATAACAGGAAGTGCCGTATCCTTTTGCCAGAAGGTGAACCTTTCTGCCGGCAACGAGATCATGAATCACATGACCGCCGCCATAATTGAATTCGCCAGGCCAGACTTTATTCAAAGGGTCTTCCAGACATGCTTCCGTGGCCCCGATATAACAGTCCACAGCAGCCAGACCGGCATAGGCCGGCACATTGTTCAGCCAGACCTGAGAAGCTTTAATGGTGGGCACGGTTTGTCCGAAATTAATAAATGCCCCTGAAGAGCACATGGGTGCGAATGTCCCGGTGGTAACCACGTCAACAGTTTTCGCCGCTTCAACCGGCCCCTTGGCATTGACAATATCAATCATTTCATCCGCCGTCACAACAACCACTTGTCCGGACCGGATTTTATCATTAATTTCTTTGTATGTCTTATTTACCTTGAATGTTCCCATGGAAGTTTCCATTCCTTCAAAAAAATAAATATCATTTATTCGCCAATGCCTGAACAGCTTTAATCTTGCCGGTGATGTTGTTGGCAATCCAGGTTGGGTCCCACCACTCTAACGGATTAACAAACACATGGTCTATAAACATTCCGAAATGCAAGTGATCCCCGCCAGCCATGCCGGTGGTGCCCGAATAACCGATTACATCATTTTTGGAAACCAGCTCACCGGGCTTGACCGTTATTTCATTTAAGTGGCCATAAATGCTCATCAATCCGAATCCATGATCAATGCAAACGAGATTACCGTAGATGCCGACATAATCAGCAAACACAATTTTCCCCTTGTTGGCGGCAGGGATTTCCACATGCTGGGTTGAAGCCAGATCAATGCCCATGTGAAACGCCTTACTGATAATGGCGCCATTGTACTCATACTCCCGGTGATCGGCGAAATTCGCCTTTGGAGCGGAATTCGGCAGCCTGCCAAACAGTCCTTCCCAGTATAAGTGGGCGTCGGTCTTTTTCCCGTTTCCCAATATGATCTGATTGTTCTTTTCCCGCAACTCACTGTTGATAAAAATAAACTGGTCCACAGGGGATTGCTTGGCGTCCCATCCGGGAATGTTTTGAAATTCCGGAAGCTTGGCATTTAAAAAATTATCGGATATCTTGAGAATATCTTTATAAAATGTTTTTTTCTTTAAATAATTGTAAAAACCGCTTCTTGCGGTGTTCCCGGCAGGATCCACGGCTGTTGCGTAAAAGCCTTTCTCATTCGTGTGATCAATCGGGACGGCAAAAAATGCCAGAAAAATATTTTTATCTGAAAAATGTCCGGCATAGCCGGGGAAAAAATCATCTCCAACCATTACCCCGCTTTTGATGCAGGGTTCGGACAATCGGTAAATGACCAGACCCGAACCGCCCTGGCTGACATTGTGCTGGCTGGATAAAATGGTTAATTGGGGGGATTTGGTATCAAATATAATTTCTTTTTCAATTGATGTTTTATTCCCGTTCCACCAGTCGCGCCAGGAATAATCTCTGACCACGAAGATAAGCCTTGCCTTTCCATCCGGAAATTCGTTTTTTGAAGCACTGACCGGGATTTTGAAGGAGTCATCAATCACATTTCCTTTTTTTAACCATCCCGGTGAATCATAGGTTTTATCCAGAAGAACCGTTTCCTTGCCGTTTCTGGATAAGGTGATCCTAATTTTTTTTAACCCGCTTTTGCGATCATAAATCTTTCCAATGACATCAAATGTTGTGGAAACAACAGTTGGCAACCGCTCCAAATCAATAACGGGTTTCTCGCCTTCAAATTTTATAAAAAGACCCCAGGCGCCAGGTATGATCACCATAAGACACAAGATAGTAAGCAGCCATACCTTCAGCTTCTTCCCCTTTTCTTTCTGCTTTAACCGCATACCAACGCTCCCGGCACTCGTCCGCACAATCCTTAAACTATCTAATAGATAAATTGAATATATTTAACAGGTATAGCCACTGTTGGCAAGGTCTTATTTTCGTTTCTTGACATTTCAGAAGGTGCAGGGTAACAGGTGCGTGTACTCAAAAAAACAAAATAAACAAGAGCCGACGACAGGCTGAGCGCCGGCAAATGCTCTTCCGAACCCATAATGACGATATGTTTTATCCCCAGTTGAGGAGATATAATAGTGAACACGGTACGCATTAATGATATTCCCATCGGAGGATCGGCGCCGTTTGTTCTGATTGCCGGTCCCTGCGTCATTGAGGACGATCAAACCACATTTGATATCGCCGCCGGTCTTAAACGGCTCACGGATAGACTTCGCATTCCATTCATATTTAAAGCATCCTATGATAAAGCCAACCGGACCTCCATCGATTCATACCGGGGCCCGGGTTTAATAAAAGGACTGGCTGTCTTATCCGCCATTCGCAAAGACATCGGGGTTCCCATTATTTCAGATGTTCATCAGGTCAGCGAAATGGAATTGGCCGGACAAATTTTGGATGTGATTCAAATTCCCGCTTTCTTATGCCGCCAGACCGACCTGCTGGTGAGCGCCGCAAAAACCGGGAAACCCATTAACGTGAAAAAAGGGCAATTCCTCGCACCCTGGGATATGCGGCATGTGGTAAAAAAAATCCAATCCGCCGGCAACACGAATATTATGCTGACGGATCGAGGGGTTTCATTCGGGTATAATAACCTGGTGTCCGATTTCCGCTGCATCAAAATCATGCAGGATATCGGATGCCCGGTGATATTTGACGCCACTCACAGCGTTCAGCTTCCCGGGGGCGCCGGCGCTTCTTCTTCCGGCCAGCGTGAATTTGCGCCATTACTGGCCAGAGCGGCCATTGCGGCAGGCGCGAACGGCATATTTATTGAAACGCACACCGACCCGGATAAAGCGCTTTCCGACGGCCCGAATTCCATGAAACTGACAGATCTGGAACCGTTGCTGGTTCAATTGAAGGCCCTCCAAAATGCCTTACAATAATTAATCATAAATGCATATAGTTGTACATTTTTATTTATGCATTACATTAAGTCGTAAAAAATGATCCGATCAAAACTCAAATTTATCAAGCTGCTGCTTCTGGACGTGGATGGCGTTTTAACAGACGGCCGGATTACTTACGCCAGTGGAAACGTTGAAACCAAATCCTTTAACGTCAAAGACGGTTTGGGTATTCGCTTATTGCAATCCGCCGGCATCCGGGTCGGTATCGTGACCGGCAGAACTTCGGAGGCCCTGCTGCACCGTTGTACGGATCTTGGCATTACAATGATTTACGATGGGGTAAAGGCCAAAGGAGATCTTTTGGATACAATTTTGTCCGGGTCCGGATTTTTGGCGCAAGAGGTGGCGTTTGTGGGCGATGATTTGCCTGACATCCCTCTTTTAAGAAAAGTCGGCGTCAGCATTGCAGTGGCGGATGCCCATGACCTGGTCAAAAAAAACGCGGACATGGTCACACTAAGAAAAGGCGGCGAAGGCGCGGTCAGGGAAGTATGTGAACAGATACTCGAAGCCATGGATTTGTGGGAAAAGATTGTACAAACTTGCTAAAGACTTTAAACAGATCAAACCGCATCAATATTTTTATCATTACCCTGATCCTCTTGCTGATTATCAGCATTGGGGTTGTCTTTATCCGGCATCGGGCGGTTCAGAAAAATTCCGCTTCCCCTCCCCCACCAGAAACCTCCGAAGCTACCCTGACCATTAAAAATTTTCATCACGAGGCCACTGAAAACGGAGAAAAAAAATGGACGCTCGAAGCCTCTTCGGCCAGCTTATTCGCACAACAGAACATGGCACAGCTAACCGATATTTCAGTAATTTTTTCAATGAAAAAAGGTGGTGCCCTTTCCATTCGCGCCCATAAAGGGGTACTGAACACCAAAACAAATGATATGACCGTCACCGGCAATATTATTGCTGAAATACCTCCTTATTCCCTGACAACCGAAAGCTTGAATTATCAGCATGGTTCGCGTATGATACATGTCAATGAATCGGTGGAAATTATCGGACAGTCAATGACGTTAAAAGCCGGCGCATTGACGTATAATATCACAAGCGGCGTCCTGACCTGCGAGAATCATGTGGAAGGAGCATTTATTGAAGTTTTTGAATAATGCCATGAAAAAATATATTTTTAAGCCTTCCGGATTATTTTTTAAAATCCAAGCGGTATGCCTGGCTCTATTGATTACTTCGAGTTATTGTTTTGCACAAAACGAAGCGATCAGTAATGCTGTGAATGCGGGCGAGAAGATTCATATCACCGCAGACCGTCTTGTGGCCAGCCAGAACAATCAACGGGTTGTTTTTTCTGGTAATGTAAAAGCGATTCATGGAAAGGTGACGATCTCATCCGACAGCCTGGATGTATTTTATACGGACCCAAAAAACACATCCGATAAAAAATACAACAAAGACAGCATCGAACGGATTGTCGCATCCGGAAATGTGACCATTGAAATGGAAGGGAAAACCGCCACCTGTGATCAGGCCGTTTACCGGACATCCACAAAGGCCATGACCTTGACCGGCGAAAACACCCGGATCCAAAGCGGGGACAATTATATTACCGGCAATACAGTCACCATTTATCAAGATACCGGACAAATTACAGTGGATGGGAATGACACGAAACGGGTTAATGCGGTCTTTCAACCGGAAGACAAATCCATGACGACAAATTTCAAATGACAACCCTGTCTTTAAAAAATCTTGTAAAAATTTTCAGCAGCAGGCGGGTGGTGGATTCCGTCAGCCTGACCATCAACAGCGGCGAGATCGTTGGACTTTTGGGCCCCAACGGTGCGGGAAAAACAACCACCTTTTACATGACGGTGGGCTTGATCCGGCCGGACAGCGGCAATGTTTTTCTCGATGACGCAGACATCACCGATTATCCCATGTATCGCAGGGCACGGATTGGGGTCGGATATCTGCCACAGGAATCATCCATTTTTAAAAAACTGACTGTTAAAGATAATTTAATGGCCATTCTTGAATCCCTGCCTCTATCCAGAAATGATCAGGAAAAAAAAGCGGATGCGCTTTTGGACGAACTCGGTATTAAACGTCTATCCAACCAAAAAGCCGTCGTGCTCTCCGGCGGTGAGCGGCGCCGGCTGGAAATTACCCGCGCCCTTGCAACCGATCCGTCATTTATCCTGCTGGATGAACCGTTTGCCGGCGTCGATCCGCTGGCCGTGATTGATATTCAAAACATCATCAAGCACCTTGCCAGACGTAAAATCGGCGTGGTGATATCCGATCATAATGTGCGCGAAACATTGGGGGTTTGCGACAGGGCTTATATCTTGAGCAACGGACAGGTGGTGGAATCCGGGTCGCCGGAAGTCATCGCGAAAAGCCCGACCGCCCGTCAAATATATCTGGGTTCGGATTTTAAATTATAAATATGGCGATTGAACTTCAACAACAACTTCGGCTTCAACAACAGCTGGTCATGACTCCTCAGCTTCAGATGGCCATCAAGCTCCTGCAGCTTTCAAGGCTGGAACTGGCTGAAATGATTCAACAGGAGATGGAAACCAACCCGACACTGGAAGAATCTACCGAACTTTATAAAGAGGATGCACCGGAAATTTCTCCGGATGAACCCATTGCCATAGAGACCGGCGAATCCGACCGGTTGAAAGAAGTCTCTATGGACGAAAAATTTGACAGCTATCTGGATTGGAACAGCGATTCGGATGATTTCAGCGCCAGCGGGAAAACCCATTTTGAGGGGGAAAGAAAAGAGAGTCCGGATCTCGAAGCATTTACCACAAACAAGATATCGCTGGCGGACCATCTTCGTTGGCAACTGCTGATGACGCGTCCAACACCCGAAGAAGAAGAAATCGGCAGTCTGATTATCGGCAACATCGACAAAGACGGTTATCTGGATATGTCTGTGGAAGAACTTGCCCAGACCGTCAATGGATCGCCTGAAAAAGTCAGCCAGATACTGGCCTTAATGAAAACCTTTGACCCGCCGGGGGTATGTGCGTCTGATCTTAAAGAATGCCTGCTGCTCCAGGCCGCGCATCTGGGAATTGAAGATCCTCTGATCACCGATATTATCCGCTACCATTTAAAAGATCTGGAAACAAAACATTATAAAGCTATTGCCAAAGCATTAAAAACGGATGTCGATCATGTGATTGCAGCAGTCGGCTTCATCCGGACCCTGGATCCGAAACCCGGCGACCGGTTTAATGATACCCAGCAGATATATATTGTGCCGGATGTTTATGTGCATAAAGAAGGAGATGACTATTTAATTTTATTAAATGATGATGACATACCGAGATTGCACATCAATGCTTATTATAAAAAAGCGGTGCGCCGTGGTGAGAAAATTGCCGATGAAACAAAAACCTACCTCAAAGATCGGCTCCGTTCTGCGGAATGGCTGATAAAAAGTATTCATCATCGGCGAAAAACCATATATAATGTCATGGTAAGCATCGTCAAATTCCAGCGCGATTTCTTCGATCACGGCATTGCACACCTGAAACCAATGGTGCTCCGGGATATCGCCGATGATATTGAAATGCACGAGTCCACCATCAGCCGGGTCACGAACAACAAATACGCCCATACCCCCCAGGGGATTTTTGAGTTAAAATTTTTTTTCAACAGCTCCATTAACAGGTCCAATGGCGACACGATCGCATCCGCCAGCGTTCAGGAAAAAATTCGAAAAATCATTGAAAAAGAAACGCCAAAAAAACCACTCAGCGATTTAAAAATCGTTGAAATTTTAGAAACGTCTGACATTCATATCGCCCGACGCACAGTGGCCAAATACAGGGAAATGATGGGGATTTTACCCTCGAGTAAACGAAAACAATTTTAAGGAGGACACCTTTATGCAGACATCGGTAACATTTAAAAATCTGGATCCCTCCGATCACCTGAAATCTTACGTGCAAAACAAACTCAACAAGCTCGATAAACTGCTCGACAATCCGGCTGAGGCCAATGTGGTTCTTTCAGTGGAAAAGATACGGCATATCGCTGAAATCAAAATAACCGGCGACAGACTGAATATCAATTGCCGGGAAAAAACAAACGATATGTATTCATCCATTGACATGGCGATGGATAAACTTGAAGCACAGATCAAAAAGAACAAACAGAAAATAAAGAATCATCGGCCAGGGTCAAGGTCGGATTTCAAGGAGACCCAGTCATTGATCGAAACAACCGCTGCCGGTCAGTCATTGGAAGAAACTACGGAACCGCAAATCAGAGTTCAAACAATTGATTTTAAACCCATGGATATTGAAGAAGCCACCATGCAGATAGAACTGGTACCTGATAATTTTATTGTATTCACCAATTCGCGAACCGACCAGGTCAATGTGCTTTACCGAAGAAAGGATGGCGACCTCGGGCTCATTCAGCCGTTGGGATAGCCGATGGTTGAAACTTTGAACCAACCCATTATTTTATAGCGAAACGTAATTAACCATAATGAAATTACTTGATTTTATAGACCCAAAAACAATTATTACGGAACTCAGGTCCACAGATAAGAAAAGCGTGCTGGAGGAGCTGGCCCTTCCGGTATCTGAAATCACCCGGATTGAGCACCGGGAGCTGGTCAGGGTATTGATCGAACGGGAAAATCTCGGAAGCACCGGTATCGGCAACGGCATCGGCATTCCTCACGGTAAATTAAAAAATCTTAAAACACTCATTCTTGGTGTTGGCTTAAGCCGTAAAGGCGTCAATTTTGACACAATGGACGGTAAGCCCGCATATCTTTTCTTTTTACTTTTAACGCCTGACAATTCAACAGATCTTCATTTAAAACTTCTGGCACGGATTTCCAAAATTTTAAAAAACGAACCATTTAAACAAAAAATTTTACGCGCCACAAAATCGGAAGACGTAATTCAACTCATTGCCGATATTGATGAGGAATTTTAATTTCGATGACGTCATCAACCTTTCGATAGACATAACCAATTGAAAAAATATAAAATTATTATTATTTCCGGGCTTTCAGGATCCGGCAAAAGCACGGCTGTCGCGGCCTTGGAAGACGCGGGCTTCTTTTGCGTCGACAATATGCCGGTGAAGCTGCTGCCGAAGTTTCTTGAATTGCCGGTTCAGGATGATACAGGCATCAAAGGTCTTGTGTTTGTGATGGATGTCCGGGAAAAAAGCTTTCTTGAATCCTGGCAGCCGGTTTTTGATGACCTTCGACAAAAGGGGCACCAATTTGAAATCCTTTTTTTAGAGGCGGATGAAACCGTTCTTTTAAAACGATTCAGCCAAACCCGCAGGCATCATCCGCTTGCCGGAAATAAAACACTTTTGCATGGCATTCGGGATGAAATAAAACTCTTAGAACCTCTAAAAGACAGCGCAACACGAATCATTAATACATCCAATTACAATATTCATGATTTGAAATCAGTCATTTTCAACATCTGCCGAGCCCAGGACAAGACGGAAACATCTCCCATGCGAATAAACGTTACCTCGTTCGGTTTCAAACATGGCATTCCCCATGACGCAGACCTGATCATGGATGTCCGCTTTCTGGCTAACCCGTATTTTATTCCTGAGCTGAAAACCCATGACGGAAAAGATGAAGACGTGCAAACTTTTGTTTTAAACAATGCAATAACCCGTACATTTATGAAGAAATTCGTAGATCTTATTGATTTTTTGGTTCCGTTGTATGAAAAGGAAGGAAAATCTTATTTAACGATTGCCGTCGGCTGTACCGGTGGACAACACAGGTCCGTTGTCATCGCGGGCGCTCTTTCGGATCATATTCAAAAAACCGGGCGACCGGTAAATATCAACCATCGTGATATGGATCTTAAAATTTAAATCAGGAATTTTTATGCTTGGTATCGTCATTGTCACTCACGGAAAACTTGGTGAAATATTAATTGAGACATCTGAAATAATTCTTAATTCAAAGCCGGATGCCGTGGTGTCGGTATCCATTAATCTGGCGGAAAATGTTGAAAAATTACGGCAAAAAATCGAAACCGCAATAAAATCGGTTAACAGCAACAAGGGCATACTGATATTAACGGATATGTTCGGCGGTACGCCGTCCAACCTAAGTTATTCCTTTCTTGAGGAAGGACGCATAGAAGTCATATCCGGTGTGAATCTGCCCGTACTGCTCAAAGCCATCAACCTTCGGAACAAGACAATGGAAATACATCAAATGGCCAAGACCATAGAGGATTACGGGAAAAAAAGCATTTCTCTGGCCAGCGATATTTTGAAAGGGAATAAGCGCACATAAATGATGGATAGCCTGAGGATTGAGGCGATGACCGAAGAATCGATTGATTCCGTGTGCGCCATCGAGAATGCGTCTTTTTTAAACCCTTGGAGTAAATTATGTTTTTTAGATGAACTATCGTTTATCGATTCACATAATTTTATTTTAAAACTTGAAAATTCGTTTAAAACAAATCAAATTATCGCATATCTCTGTTGTCGCGTTATTATTGACGAGCTTCACATTCTCAAATTCGCCGTTCACCCGGAACAGCGACATAAGGGTATTGCAACCGATTTTTTGAACCATTGTCTGAACACGCCGGGTTTTAAGCATATAAAGACTGTGATGCTTGATGTCCGGGAATCCAATACTGCCGCTATTGGTCTTTACAAAAAACTTGATTTTCACATTGTTGGACAACGTCCGAATTATTATTTCGATACAGGAGAAGATGCTTTTCTCATGCGAAAACTTATTAAGGGAGTTATCAATTGACTATTAAACTGGCGATTAATGGACTTGGAAGAATCGGAAGGCTGGTATTTCGCTCCGCATTAAAACGTTCCGATATTGAGATTGTTGCGGTGAATGATTTAATGGATCCGGAATCCATTGCACATTTGCTGACCTATGATTCAACCCATGGAAAATTGGATATCCGGATCACACCCAAAGAAAAGGCGATAGAGATCAACGGCAGATCCATTGCGGTGTTCTCAGAAAGAGATCCGGCCAATCTGCCCTGGGGAAAATATGGTGTCGACATTGCCGCTGAGTGTACGGGCCTTTTTCGGGATAAGGGCAGCGCATCCAAACATTTACAGGGTGGCGCAAAGAAAGTCATTATTTCGGCGCCTGCCAAGGATCCCGATGTCACCATCGTTATGGGCGTCAATTCCTCAGATTATGACGCAGCTCACCACCATATTATATCCAATGCCTCATGCACCACGAATTGCCTGGCGCCTGTCGCCAAAGTGCTTAACGACGAATTTAAAATTATCTGCGGTTTGATGACCACTGTTCATTCCTATACCGGAGACCAGCGGCTGCTGGACGCCCCGCACAAAGATCTTCGCCGGGCAAGGTCGGCCTGTCTTTCCATGATTCCGACAACAACCGGCGCGGCCAAAGCAGTGGGCCTTGTGCTTCCTGAACTAAATGGAAAGCTGAACGGCCTCTCTATTCGCGTCCCCACCCCCAATGTTTCGGTGGTGGATCTGGTGATCACCATCGGAAAATCCGGCGTCAGTGCAGCGGACATCAATGCGGCCCTCAAACGTGCTTCGGAAGGTTCCCTTGCCGGCATTCTCGGATACAGTGAACTGCCTCTGGTTTCCAGCGACTTCAACGGGTGCACCCTTTCTTCCATAGTCGACGCACCGACTACGTATGCCATTGAAAACATGGTAAAAGTATTGTCATGGTATGACAATGAAGCCGGCTATTCCGAAAGAATGGTCGATTTGACGCAAATGATCGGTAACAAGCTGTAATTATTTTATTTCATGAAATAATGAGCCTGAGAACATCAACCGGTCTCTATCTCATTATTTTCCATTATCACCATTATCACGGGAGTTTTTTTTATGGAAGATGGCGCGTTATTGCGGACCCCGCTCATTGCCGGTAATTGGAAAATGTTTAAAACCGCCAATGAGGCCAAAGAAGCCGCCGGTCAACTGATTCGACTGGTGGCTGACGTAAAAAATATCGATATAATGATCGCCCCGCCCTTTACATCATTGACTGTTGTGGCTGAAATCATTCAAAATTCACAAATAGGTCTCGGTGCCCAGAATCTGCACTGGGCCAGTGAAGGGGCCTTTACGGGCGAGATTTCCGCTCCTATGCTGATATCAGCCGGATGCAAATACGTGATTGTCGGGCACTCTGAACGCCGGCAATATTTTGGGGAAACAGATGATACAGTCAATCAAAAACTTCGTGCGGCGACTCAGGCCGGTTTGATTCCCATCCTGTGCGTTGGAGAAACCGAAACACAACGGGATGAGAAAAAAACATTTTCCGTACTTGACAAACAGATGGAGAATGGGTTAAAAGGGCTAACTTTTGACGCACATCATCCGCTTGTGGTTGCCTATGAGCCGGTTTGGGCGATTGGAACGGGGAAAACCGCTACTCCGGTCCAGGTTCAGGAAGTGCATTTGTATTTGCGGAATCTGATTGAAAAAATATTCGGAAATATGCTTGCAAGAGCAACTCGAATTTTGTATGGAGGTAGCGTTAAACCGGACAATATCAAAGAGCTGATGGCGTTACCGGATGTCGATGGGGCTCTTGTTGGGGGAGCCAGTTTACAAGCGGATATATTCAGTAAAATTATTCATTTTTAATTTAATATTAAATAGAAGGCTCATGACTGCTTTAATCATAACTATACATGTTATTGTTTCCATCGCTTTGATTCTGATCGTGCTTCTGCAAACCGGTAAAGGCGCCAGTATGGGCGCGGTATTCGGAGGTGCGGGGAGCCAAACCCTTTTTGGGAATACTGGTGCGGCCTCATTTCTGGGAAAAATGACAACGTGGGCTGCCGTTATTTTCATGATTACCTCCTTGGCCCTGGCATATATTTCAAAAAGCGGCGGCAAATCAGTGGTTTCGGATATTCAGCCGATCACCCAACAGACACCGGCGCCTGTTGCGGAAAAGCCCCCTGTCGCAATTCCCGAATCACCGGCAACCCCGGCCTCGGAAAAGCCCTTATCGGTTAACGAACCGACTCCGGTAACTGGTAAAAAACCTGTCGTGAATACAGTCCCGATTCCCTTGGATCCGGCTCTGCCACAGGCAGGACAGCCTGCTGCTTCGGCACCCGTTAATAATCAGAAAACGGTCGAATCTGTAGTAACCCCGTCGGAAAACTCCGCTGATGGTACCACAAAGCCGCCCGCGACAGAAACCAAAACTGACCAAAAATCAACGACGCAACAGCGGCCAGCACAATAAAAAACATATTTTGCCGAAGTGGTGGAATTGGTAGACACGCTATCTTGAGGGGGTAGTGGGTTACGCCCGTGCCGGTTCAAATCCGGCCTTCGGCACCATAAATCAATAAGGGCAAGGAAAGCATATTTTTTCCTTGCCCTTTATCTTTACCGGACACAAGGCACATTGACAATTCATGAATTCAAGAATTCGAAAAAATTATGACCAGGTTCTTTTCTACACAGTAAAGCTCCCGCTCATTTATCTCACTCTGGCTGTCGGCTTTATTTTTCAATACCTGATTACATTTCCTTATATCCTTATATGTACCTTAGACGGCATACCAACTAAGTCCGACGGAAACTCAATTTCCTGACACTATATTCGGCACGCTTTCCAGCTTATTCATCTTGCCGATGATGCATTTCTGTAATTTTGCCAAATCAATAGATGTAAATCGGATGCCAATCCCTTCTCGGGTCGAATGAACGATTTGTCCTGATGTCCGGATGACGAGAGCGGATGTGGTTGACTCAGGATCAAAATTAATGATGATCTCCGCTTTTGCATCAATAGGCACAATCTCATCAGTCTCCAAAAACATGCCATTCGATCCGAGATTCACGACTTTCCCTTTGACCATTATATATCTTCTTGAATCATCACTATAAGCTTCGGCTACTTTAATGGTTGCTTCGGTATCCGGCCAGGTATGAGTTCGGGTGTTCCTGCGTTTATTCCTGTATATCATAGCTGATTCCCCTGATGGTTAAACGGACCAACCGCTAAACGACCGTCCAGCTCCAGTAATGAATTCAATTCTCCGCTTTTATCCAAGGCAGATAGTTCATCATAACCGCCGACATGGTAATTTTCAATAAAAATTTGCGGAACTGTCCGCATTCCATCACTGCGCTGGACGGATTCGGCGATTAATGCCGGATTGCCATCAATAATAACTTCACGATATAAAATCCCTTTATTTTTCAACAAATTTTTTGCACGAACACAATAAGGACAAGTGCTTAATGTATATATATCAATTTTTTTCATGACTGCTCCAATTAACTTTTTTTTTAATGTGCACTAAATTTTTTCAAGCAAGTCAACAAACCGCTTCCATTTTCGAGCGAACTGATCCGTGGGCATACTATCGAGCGTGCGCAATTCCAGCGTCGGGCCCTTCAGATTGAACCGGACATCCGTGAACAACGTTGTCATATGATACAGGAATGCTTTAAAGGATTGATCCGTTGAACGGTCAAAGGATACATTTTCTCCCAAAACCTCAGTATCCACCGAATATTGAATCAGTCTTTCAATCAATGCTTCAGAGGCTTCAAGCTTCGCAAAACAGCAAGGTGGGATGCCGCAGCGCACTCTGTCCGTATGGTCCCAGATATCCCTTCTTTGCGGAGACATTTTAAATTCATCCGAAATGGACAATTGACAAAGAACATTAAATAGGGGCAAGAGCTCATCAAAGCTTGAAATGACGACATGCAGATGAATCGATGCAGTGCCCTTCATCATCTCAAGGCCCCGTGTATCCACTTTCGCCAGCCGTTCGTGCAGTTTGGTATAGCGGTCAGACGAAAGACACAGCGGCGCATCTGCACGTCCGGGCAAATAACCTGTTCCTAAATATTCTATGCCCAATCGCCTGTGAATTGTTGAATTTGTGCGGTCAATCACCGCAAGCAAGGAATGAAAACGTTTGTCTTCTCCTGCAAACAATGGCGGGCTGTTGTATTCAATCTGGCCGCCGGGTTCAAAATTAACCCGAAGTCCATTTTCTGACTTAAATTCGTAGCCATCCGGCGCAAAACCGATGTCGAGCAACAAACCGGCAACCATGCTCAGGTCATCCGGAGAAAATGGATGTCGCGGTAAAAATTCATATTCGAAGCCATATGTTCTTTGACCATTGCCGGTTAATCCGGATAAATGAACGATATACTGCTCAACGAGGCTTTGTATTATTTCAGTGCGCCGGTTCATCTTGGCCGCCATATCATCCGGATTAATTGAATTTAAGAAAAAAAGGTCTGATACCATAACGTAAATATTATGATCGCAAAAACCCGGTCAGCTGCCGACACCAGTGTTTCAGGTCCAATCCCCTTGGTGGTTATTTCTCCCACAAGAGATTTCGCCAACAAGGGATCAATGATTCCCTGTTGGCGGATCATGTCCCCCATCAGAATTTCCCGTAAAAAATCCGGCAATTTTTCAGGCGACGACAGCCAGTCCGCCAAAGGGATGGTAAAAGGCTGTTTGCGGCGATACGCGGTTTTGTGATCTAAAATATGATATTTCAGGTAGGAATGACTGCAAATGAATTTTTCCCGGACCGATTCCAGATTGGTCTTGAAACTCACCGGCAGGGTGGCGGCGAATTCCGCCAGACGATAATCCAGCAAGGGTGTCCGAGCCTCCAGCGAATGTCGCATGGACAATCGGTCCAAACGCAATACGACATAATCCGGCAACCGGAATCGGGTTTCATACGCAATCATGGCATTAAGCGGGTCTTCATTCCCGGTTAAAAAGGGTTTTACATCATTTGAAAATAACGATGATGGGGGTTGAATGCCTATCAATTGCCCTATTTCATCGGGGGAAAACAATGCTTCATTTTGAATATAGCGCTCGGCAGGGTCACTGTTTCTTTGCCCCATATAAAAATGGAGCTCGGGTAAATGCGCAAGTAATTTCTGCTGAATGTCAGCGGGAAGGTGGTGAAATTGTGAAGCGGCCCCCTCAATCATAAATTTACGGTAACCGGCGAAAATCTCATCGGCCCCTTCCCCGGTTAAAACCACTTTGACCTGCTTTGATGCCATCTCACATACCAGATCCGTGGGCAGCAGGGTTCCCAACGACACCGGTTCTTCTATAGAACGGACAATATCCGGCAATCGGCTCAGGTGACTTTTTCGACAAATTTGAGAATTGAGCTGCGCACATTTAAACATCTTCGGCTTGGCGGATAAAAATGCCTTTACCTTCGGCAGTTCATCATATCGTGTGGCCTCAAAACCAATGGTAAAAAGACGAATCAAAGGTTGAAACCTGGCGGCCTCAGCCGAAACAGCTGAAGAATCGATTCCGCCGCTGATCAACGATCCCACTTCCACATCGGATCGCAATCGTATTTTGACGGCATCTGAAAACAATGCATGAAACTGATCCGCTGCATCTTCAATGGTCAGTTCGGGACAAATGCGGTCAAGACGATAATCCCAATAACGATTGATCAGAAATTCACCGGTGTTCAAATTATAATCAAGGTAAGCGCCTGGAGGGACCCGCTTGATTCCGGCAAACAATGTATCATTCCCCGGCACATAACGATAGGTAAAAAAAGCAGAAAGTCGTTCACGGTTCAGTTTTTTCGGGGTATTACAAAAAGCCAGAAGCGGCTTGATCTCTGAGGCGAATACAAAATCGTGGCGACCTGATGAATAATATAACGGTTTAATGCCAAATCGATCCCTGAAAAGCAGTAAACGATTACGCTGAGGGTCGAATATCGCACCGGCATACATGCCATTCAAACAGTTTAAAAAATCAAGACCCTTTAAGCGATATAAATGAAGTGCGACTTCCACATCGCCGTTTGTAATAAACGGCTCATGTTTCACCATGTCCCTGAGTTCGATATAATTGTATATTTGTCCATTGCAAAGGATCGTTGTGTTATCGATGTTACATTGAATCGGTTGCATTCCGGTGTGAAGATCAAGAATTGAAAGACGTACAAAACCCAGCCCAAGGGTTTTTCCGGCAAAATCGCAAACCATATTTTTTTGGTCATCGGGTCCGCGATGATGCAGGACATTACCCATCAATGCCAGTTTTTTGCCAATGTGTTCACGGGAAAAAGCAGACGATACAACTCCATAAATCCCGCACATTTCCAAATCCAGCCTTTCAAATGAGCATTGTTGATTGGTTCTATACGTATCTGCCGAAAATCCGCAGCAAAATATTTTAATGATCAATTTTATTTAATGGTTATTTGCCGCAAGATTCAAAATTATCATTATTTTATCTTAAAATCGACAATTGATGTCAAATATTTTACTGCCATTTTTGATCTATTCTGAACCTACACTTAAAAGCATATTGACAAAATGATGAAATTTGAATATACAAAAATAACAATTGCTATTTAATTATAAGATTCAATTTTTATACGCATGATATTATAATCACACTCACTGAATGGGCAAAATCACTTATGTTCAATTCATTGATAACAACATGAAAAGACGATGAGGCCATCATGTCAAACCAATCGATCGGTAAGTTTGCTGCGCTGTTGATCTTTGAATGCTTACTGTTTATAAGCGCAATAACAGTCACTCCCGGCCTTTCTCATGCGCAACTATCTGAACTTTCAGAAATTCAAAGCGGTATTTTTTATTTGTCACACAATAATATCGGCATTAACGCTGAAACTTTTTCAAACGATCAATATATTGATGACGATCAGGCTAATTTTCTTGCCAGTATCTCACGCACAGCACCTTACACCCCTGCCGACGATAACTATCCCTTTTACCTTGTTGATCATTATGTTTTAGATTCGGATCTGGAAATTATCTACGATTATAAATCAACAACGGATGTGGCCTATCCCCAAAGAGCTTATTTGAGCCGACACAATATCTCATATGCAGATTATACAAATCGAAAATCGCCGCCGGAATTATTTTTTAATGTGATTAAAGGCATTGATCCTTATACGGGAAAAAAAGCGACGGCTGTTTACTGGAAAGTCACCGATTATGAGACTACAGTCGCTGAAATGCGTCATAAAAGTGTGACCCCAGGGGAAAATTGCTATATAGGCTATGTTTACAATACCTATGTTCGTATTGACAGCGCCCAAGTGGCGGTATGGACCCGAACCAGCGACACGGATTTAATGAAACGGTGCGCATCTCCCTCACCCAAAGAAAATTCATGTCTTCCCCCTTCGGCTGTTCGCCAACCCAGAACAATCCGTATTCTCAGGATTCCTTTTGATCCATCCTGCCCAAGCAACGAACTGCCTTGGTTGGTTCCGCCAAGAAGCCGTTGTTACTATCCCTTTCCGCCTGAAAGGAATTCAGCAGCTACTGTAAACTGGAGCTATAATTACCGCAATGGAAATCTGACTCCGGCACTTGTGCAAAGCAGAGAATCACAGGGCGTACAGCCCATCGCCATTATCAACCCGTGCCGGGATTGCCGGTAAATTCAGTCTCAGAGCGACTGGATAAAGTTAGAGTTGGAGTTGGAATCCCGAATTCAAGCTGTAAAAAACCGTTCTTACCAATGCTGTGGTATTATTATTTTAAAGGGTCTCTCCAGACCCTTTAAAGAAAAAATCCGAATAAACAGCAATGGAACACACCATTACGTCATGCAAGCCAGCCTCTAATTCCTCTTATCTTATAGGTCTTCGCACATGACTTGATACCGCTATTACCTATTGTAATTAAAGAGACGGTATCAATTCATGCGCCACGGACTATAGTTTGCCCATTGATTTTCAGCACTATCTTAAAAATAATTTTTTTATTGACTTCATACATAATAAATATTAATTTTATAAGATTTAATTACTTATAAGTATTTTATCAACTCATTTAATCACTTGAACAAAACAAGCGGAAAGAAATAATTAACAATGGAAACGCCAATACAAAAAGTTCGCAACATCGGGATCAGTGCGCATATTGATTCGGGAAAAACCACCCTCACCGAAAGATTTCTTTATTTTACCAAAAAGATTCACCGCATCCATGAAGTTAAAGGGAAAGACGGCGTCGGTGCGACCATGGATTCCATGGAACTTGAAAAAGAACGGGGCATTACCATCGCTTCAGCAGCGACCTATTGCCAATGGAAAAATTTTGAAATAAATATTATTGATACACCCGGACATGTTGATTTCACGATAGAGGTGGAGCGGGCGTTGCGGGTGCTTGACGGCGCCATTCTCGTTCTTTGCTCTGTCGGCGGAGTCCAGTCCCAGTCAATCACCGTTGACCAGCAAATGAAGCGTTACAATGTGCCGTGCATTGCATTTGTCAATAAATGCGACAGAAACGGCGCGAACCCTTTCCGCGTGGTTCAACAGTTGAAAGAAAAACTGAACCACAATGCCGTGCCTCTTCAAATCCCTATCGGACTGGAAGCTGACCTGGATGGCGTCATTGATCTGGTTTCAATGAAAGCAGTCTATTTTGATGGTGATTTTGGCGAATCCATTCGGATAGAAGAAATTCCTGAGACTTTAATCGAAATGGCAACAGCAAAACGGGAAGAACTCGTTGATGCCGCTTCCGTTTTTTCAGAAGAACTGACGGACGCTATTCTCGAAGAAAATGAGATTTCTGAAAAACTGTTGATTTCAGCCATTCGCCAAGGGACGCTGCAACGCGGCTTGACGCCTGTTGTTATGGGATCGGCCTACAAAAATAAAGGGATTCAACTGGTTCTGGATGCGGCAAATTTATATCTACCCTCTCCTCTGGATGTTAAAAACGAAGCACTGGATATCGATAATAATGAAGAACCGGTGACCCTTACCGGCAATAAAAATGATCCGCTGGTTGCGCTTGCATTCAAGCTGGAAGACGGCCAATTCGGGCAATTAACCTATATTCGCGTGTATCAGGGTGTTGTTCAAAAAGGGGAAACCTACATTAATGTCCGCACCGGAAAAAAAGTCAAAATCGGCAGAATCGTTTTAATGCATGCCGATCAGATGGAAGATGTGGAAAAAATCGAAGCCGGCTATATTGGCGCGCTTTTCGGTGTTGATTGTGTTTCCGGTGACACGTTTACTTCTCCTGAATTTAAAGTTTCCATGACCTCCATGTTTGTACCGGAACCCGTCATCTCTCTGGCTATCAAGGCAAAAGACATTA
This sequence comes from Desulfosalsimonadaceae bacterium, assembly GCA_049297455.1. Lineage (GTDB taxonomy): Bacteria > Desulfobacterota > Desulfobacteria > Desulfobacterales > Desulfosalsimonadaceae > SURF-3. The sequence goes on from JBAQUK010000209.1 coordinate 48,499, forward strand.
AATCGGAAAACAATATGGCCAAAGCGCTGAACCGGTTTTCAAAAGAAGACCCCACTTTTCAAACCTTTGTCAGCAAGGAAACCGGAGAAACCATTATATCCGGAATGGGCGAGCTCCATCTTGAGGTTTATATTGAACGAATGAGGCGGGAATATAAAGTTGAGCTTACCGCCGGAGAACCCAGCGTGGCATACCGGGAAACCATTACACAATCGACGCCCTTTGATTATACCCACAAGAAGCAAACCGGCGGCGCCGGACAATACGGCCGCATCGCCGGAATCATGGAACCGTTTTCCGAAGATGAATTTGTTTTTGAAAACAAGGTAACCGGCGGATCGATCCCAACCCAGTACATTTCTGCATGCGAGAAAGGATTTCGCTCATGTCTTGATAAGGGGCCCTGGATGAAATATCCTGTCACCGGCATGAAAATTATCATCAATGATGGGGCGTCACATTCCGTCGACTCTTCCGAAATGGCATTTCAGGCTGCGGCCAGAGGCGCTTTTCAGCAAGCCTATTTTAAAGCCCAACCCGTCCTTCATGAACCGGTGATGAAAGTGGTGATTGAAACTCCCGATGAATTTCAGGGAAATGTCATGGGATCATTAAATCAGCGGCGGGGTATGATCATCGGCTCTCATGATGTGGGCCAGGTGACTTCTATTGAAGCTCAGGTTCCGCTGGCGGAAATGTTCGGATATTCCACCGTGTTAAGATCCATGACCCAGGGCAAGGCGCAATTTACGATGGAGTTTTCCACATATAAACAAGTACCTAAAAGCGTACTTGAAGAAATCGAAAAAAAGAATGATAAAAAGACTAAAACCGTCTAATATACTTTACTGCCTTTTATAAATGGTAAATAGCGTTTAATATCGACCATTAAATGATATGAGGATTCCTACATGTTAAATAAACAATTGATCTTAAAAGATTCTTTGCATTCCCTTGGGTTTGAAACGGAAGAAACTGAAAAAAGCGGAAATTTTGGCGCTGTTACTTCACGCGCCGGCGTCGGCAAGACAGCCTTTTTGGTACAAATTGCCATCAGCAGCCTTCTCAAAGATAAAAATGTCCTCCATATCAGCGTTAAGGATCCGGTTGAAAAAGTCAATTTATGGTATAAAGAAATGTATTTCAATCTGACGCAACCATACGACGCCAAGCAAAGCCGTGAATTATGGGAAACCTTATTAACCCGTCGTTTCATCATGACATTTGAAACCGAAAATTTTAATTTCTCAAGATTGACCTCCCGTATCGACGGGCTGAAAACCCAGAATATTTTCTCTCCTCAATTGATTATCATTGACGGACTTTCATCAGACGAATCCATTGCATCAGACCTTATCCGATTAAAAGAATATGCAACGCGTAACGGTTTCACCATCTGGTTTTCAGTTCGAACCCACAGGCATCAAACGGCTGATCCGGTCACTATTCTGAAACAACTCGGAGGAAACCAGGACAGCGAGTTGTTGTTTAATATGGTGATACAATTGCTCCCCGAAAAAGAAATGATTCAGGTCAAGCGACTCTCCCTTGCCCGGGAAGACCTAAATCATCCCCCTCTCTTCTTAGATCCGTCAACAATGATAATTAAAGAGGATGCCGTCAATTAACTGAATCCGAATTTGCCGATCTCTCAATATAAAAAACGGACAATAACTCCTTTCCTTTTTCCGACCCTGCCCCAGAGTGAGGTGCAATTGCTGATCGTTTCAGCGGCTCCTGCCCTTTGGGGTACCTTTCTTCAGTCCTTATAATTCGCCTTCCTTTTATGGACCGGAGGCCCGCAAAAAATATTTTTATTGAATTCTATCACAACAATGGTATCCTAAAATAATAAATAATATCAAAAAAATGAATTCAATAACGTTGACGGCCACCCTCAATCATTCGGCCAATTGGCGATCAGCTCGTTTAATGCACTTCGGCAAGGAGACATATTCAACATGAAACGTAAAAGAGTACTATTTATTTTAGCCGCCGTATGCTTCCTGCTGGCTTCTTCACTGCCGGGATTTTGCAATGAAAAGCCGACTTGCGCCGTGTTAATGTTTTACCCTGACGTTGCCTCCGCCAAGATGAACGAAAGTCAATATTTATCCGAACAATATGCCGATTTATTAAACCGTCTGGATCTGTTTCAAGTAATTGATCATCAAACGGTTTCCCGGATGCTTCAGGAAAAAAATGTTATCAATCTGACCGAAGCATGCAGCGGCAAAGATTGCGTCTTAAAAATCGGCCAATCGCTGAATGTTGATTATGCTGTCTATGGCGTCATTGGTCATATCGGCAATCTTCATTCTCTGGAAACCGGCTTGGTCAATATCACCGGCGGCAATGAAGCCCAGCATGCCGTCACGGATTTTGAAGGCTCGCAACAGGAATTTGCAGATACCGCACCATCTGAAAATATTAAATCGCTTTTTGGCGTCACAAATATTCCTGAAAAAAAAACGGCGATGGGGGGGGGAAAAATAATACAACCTGAAGCGATGACTCAGAAAGAAAAAAATATTGAGGAACCCCAGGAAACCCAACCCGTCGAAAAAGAAAAAAATCTCTATATCGGACCGAGAATCGGCATTGGCGCCAGCAATGACGGCATCGAATTCGGAGGTGGTCTTGAAGCGCAATACAAGCATCTCTCCTGTCAAATCCTGTTAAATACCAATGGATTTGCAGCCGGCCTTTCCTATTATCTGAATCCGGCGGACAGCTCACCGTTTTTAGCTGCAGTGGGATCGTATTATGATACTGAAAATCATGGCGTAGATGAAATCGGCCGGATTTATGGATTGCTGCTGGGATACCGATTGAATATCACTGATCAGTTAAATGCACGTCTCGGGCTTGGCGCCGGGTATATTAACTGGGATCAAACTGAACTCAACTGGAAAGGAACAAAAGAGAGTGATGAGGAAATTATTCCCATTTTTGAACTTTCCCTTGGGTACATGTTTTAGTAAATCCCGCTGACAACAGCTGGCTGAACAGTCTTTAAAACTAAAGCGCGGAGAGATCTTTATCTCCGCGCTTTTTTATTGCTATCCCGGCGATGAGTTACGGCAAAAGAATAAAAAGCCAAGCCCATCCGCGCGTTTATTCTTTGAGCGGTAGCGACAAAAAAGTACCGGCCTTTATTTTACGATACAGCATCAAAGGTTCAAATCAGTTGACAGACCGTAATCAATTTTATAAAAATTCTGGTAACAAAAAAGGGAATCCGGACATCAAACACTCATCAGGTTGTATCTCAGCATCACACGAGACGCACCAGGAGGTCGGTTTTGTACTCAAAACTTATTATACTGCATTTTTCAGGCCGGGATATTGAAAAACCGGTTGTTTGCAACCTTACCAAACTTTACGATCTGACGTTCAATATCCATAAGGCAACCATTCTTCCCCGTAAAGAGGGAATCATGGTGATTGAATTGACGGGTCTCAAAAAAAATTTCAAGGACGGCATTCAATATCTGAAAGACCAGGGTGTAATCGTCAAAAATGCGTCCCAGGAAGTCACTCGGGATGAAGACAAATGCATTCATTGCGGCGCCTGCACGGCTGTTTGTCCGACGGCGGCCCTCTCCATCAGCCGCCCGGATATGCATGTGCTGTTTGATAAAAAAAAATGCAGCGTCTGTGAACTCTGCATTCGCACATGCCTTACCCGGGCGATGAAAATACAACCGACAACTGAAATTTTTTTTGAATGATACCGGAAATCGCCGTTGCCATCAGCGGAGGAATTGATTCTCTGGTAGCCGCTTATGTGTTAAAAAAACAGTATGGCAACAACATTATCGGGTTTCACTTTCTGACAGGTTATGAACAGACACATACAGATCATTCGCTGCCCCCGATTATCCAATCTAACTCCTTAGATCCATTGCATAATCATGCGTCGCCGCGTATTTTTGACCCCCCGTACGATCATCCCGTCCAACGCATCGCCAATCAACTGGATATCCCGATCAAACTAATGGATTGCCGGAATGCGTTTCAACAAAAAATCGTTGATTATTTTGTTCGCAGTTATCAAACCGGCGAAACGCCCAACCCCTGCATGATATGCAACCAAATGATTAAATTTGGTATTGTATTGGATGTGGTCCAAATAATGGGAATCCCCGCTCTCGCCACCGGCCATTATGCGAGACTCATACAGAAAAACGGCATATCGCATATTCACAAGGGAGTGGATGCCATTAAGGATCAGTCCTATTTTCTCGCTTTTCTGAAGCCTGAGAACCTCCCCTTTATCCGGCTTCCCTTGGGCGATTTAACCAAACGTCAGGTCATTGAATTTGCCGCATCCCACAAATTAACCCCGGTGTCCGCCAAAGAAAGCCAGGATGTCTGTTTTATCCCGAATAACGATTACGCCGGATTTATTGCTTCTCAACCGCATTTTTCCGCACAACCGGGCCAGATCATCGATTCAGCGGGCAAGGTTATCGGAATCCATAATGGACTCTATCAGTTCACCATCGGCCAGCGGCGCGGGATCAACTGCCCTGCAGCAGCACCCTACTATGTGATCAAAATTGACACCGCCCGCAATCGCCTAATTATCGGCTTTAAGGAAGATGTTTACAAAACGGAATGCTTCATCAACAGCATCAACTGGTTTATTCCGGTTCCATCCTCTCCGTTAAAAATTGCCGCCCAAATTCGATACCGTCATCACCCGGTGGAAGCCATGCTTTTTCCGTCAACGAAAGCTGGTGGTTCGGCGGTCCTGCGTTTTAAAGAACCCCAGGCAGCCGTTACGCCCGGTCAGGCGGCTGTGTGTTACATGGACGATCAGGTCATCGCCGGCGGGTGGATCCATGAATAAGCGCCCTTTTGCTACCAATCAATGCAAGGTTTGCGTTACGACGCTCGGCTGCAAGGTAAACCAGTTTGAATCCGAATCCATCCGCGCTGAAATGCAAAGCCGCGGCTGGAACCTTTCCGATGAAACCGAAGCGGCTGACGTATGCATCATCAATACCTGCACCGTCACCCAGAAAGCCTCCATGCAGTCCAGACAGGCCATCCGGCGGGCCATTCGGGAAAATCCCAAGGCGATCATCGTCGCTACCGGGTGTTACGCCCAATCCGAACCCCTGGAACTTCAAAAAATCAAAGGACTTGATTATATTATCGCCAATTCGGACAAACACCGGATTGCCCGGATTTTGAATGATACAGCGCACCCTCACAAATCCGCCAGTCATCCTGTGGTTTTCCATCAAGATATCCGTCTTGAACGATGTTTACATTCTATCAGCGCTCCGATCATCGGCAATCGCACCCGGCCGTTTATCAAAATTCAGGATGGATGCGATAACTTTTGCACTTACTGCATCGTGCCTTATACCCGGGGGCCCAGCCGAAGCCTGCCGCCGGATGCGATTATGGAGGAAATTTTCAACCTGCCGCCGGATAAAACCAATGAAATTGTCCTGACCGGCATTCACCTGGGACGCTACGGCATGGATTTTTCCCCGCCCGTTTCTCTCCTGGATCTGTTAAGGCGAATTCACGAGACGGGCCGGATCGGGCGGATACGTCTCTCTTCCATTGAACCGGTCGAATTCACGGATGATTTGCTTCATTTTGCCGCAACATCCCAGCGGATCTGTCATCATTTCCACATCCCGCTGCAAAGCGGCGACGCATCCATATTAAAAAAAATGAATCGGCCCTATGATCCTGAATTATTTATCAAATTGATCCAAAAAATTCACACTGCCATCCCCGACGCTGCAATTGGTGTGGATGTGATGGTCGGGTTTCCCGGGGAGACGGACGCGGCATTCGATAACACATATCAATTACTGGAAAAACTGCCCATCGATTATCTTCACGCATTCCCTTTTTCTTCGCGGCCGGGAACCCCGGCCAGCCGGTTTCCCGGCCAGGTGGATAGCGCTGTCATCAAAGAAAGACAAAATGGATTATTGGCGTTGGGTATGAAGAAAAAAGCCTTGTTTTATCATCAAATAATCGGCAAGACCCTTGTGGTGATGGTGGAAAACAAACGAGACAACGCCACCGGTTTTTTAACCGGCGTCAGCGGCAATTACGTACGGGTGCTCATCGATGATGATGATCACCTGAAAAGTCGTCTGATTCCATGCCGTATTTTAAAACCAATGGGCAAAAAAGCGGTTTTAGGCGAAGTTGTCTCTGATGGATCCATGATTTGAAATATAACACAACCTTTTTTAAATTTTCCCGAACATTGGCATATCTTACCGGCAACACTACAAAATGAGGCCATTATGAATCAAGAGGAAGCCAAAGACACCAACCTGTTTACCATTTCCGAGCTGGCGGATGAACTGGACATCAGCACCCGGGCCATCCGGTTTTACGAAGAAAAAGGACTGATCCTTCCCGAACGGACCAAGGGAAACCACCGGGTATACAGCAAACGGGACCGCACCCGTCTAAAACTCATCCTCAGGGGCAAACGGCTGGGATATTCGTTGGAAGAAATTTCTGAAATGATCGGTTTGGCGAATTTCAACATGGATGAAGCCGAACAACTCAAAAAAAGTTTCGCCTACGGCAAAAGAAAACTGGTTGAGATTAATGAACGGATGCTGGAACTGCAAATTCTTAAAGAGGATCTGCTGGCGATTCAATCAAAAATATCCAATCGGATGGATGAACTTAAAATCGATGTAACTGAAAAAATATCCTGACACATAAAAATTTGGAGATCCGAGAATGGCAATTATTGAATGGGAAAAAGATGAAAGCGTTGCGGTTATCAGATTAAACAACGGCGAGAACCGTCAGAACCTGGCGTTTGCACAGACCATGAGCCGGATTCTTGATGAAATAATCGAAGATCCGGGGATTTCCGCTGCCGTCATCACGTCAACCGATGGGAAAAGCTGGTCCCTTGGCGTGGATATCGACTGGCTGGGCAGGCAGTTTCAGGATCAGGCCATGGACAACATCAAGCTGTTCATGTACGGCATGAATGACGTGTTTAAAAAATTGCTGCTGCTGCCGGTGCCGGTCATTGCGTCCATCAACGGGCACGCCTTCGGCAATGGGGCGATCCTGTCATGCGCGTGTGATTTCCGGTTTATGAAGGCGGATCGCGGGTATTTCTGTCTGCCGGAAGTCGATCTGGGCATCCCGTTTTTGCCGGGAATGATCGCCTTTGTCCGGAAAGCCATACCGGAATATCAATTCAACGTCATGAAACTGACCGGGAAAAAAGTCGGGGCAGTGGAGCTTGCCGCCCATCATGTGATTGAAAAAGCCTGTGCCAACGCCGAAGAAGTGTTTGCGGAATCCCTGGCATTCGCCAAAACCTTTCACAAAAAACGCGGGATATTTAAAGAACATAAAAAACGCATGCATCAGCACATTATCCGGGTGATCGACACGGAAGACGCGAAATATATCGAACCGCTGTTTTTGATGATTTCGGATTAATCACGGGTAGGAATAACGGCAAGGTCAAATTTGAGTAAAGGCCGTCACATTGATCACCTTGAGGGTCTCTTTGGCGGCCTTGATATAGTCCTCCCGTTCAAGCCCCATCATGGGTCGGAAAAAGTTTTCACCGGACACGAAATTGTGGATGGCGTTCATGATCGATAATACTTTCATCTTCGCGTCCACCGGTACATTTTTTCGGTCCGTGGCAAGCCCCATGGAATACGCGATATCCGAAATGTATTCGGGCACTTTAAAATCCAGGATGCTTCCGTGGCGTGTCTTGGTGAAATACCGGAAAAGGGTCAGGTTGGATATTTCCGGGTTTTCAAAAAGATAATCCGCCATCTCATCAATGGCGATTTGGATTCTTTCTGAGAGAGGTTTCCCCTTGATGATTTTCTCCACTTCGATGAGTCGCTGACGCATGCCGTCGGTGATATCCATAATCACCGCCTCATACAAATCCCCCTTTTCCCCCCAGTGATAATAGAGAGTGGAGATATCAATATCCACGGCTTTGGCGATCATGCGGGTCGTGGTGCCGTGAAAACCGTATTCGCCGAATATTTTCCGGGCCGCCGTGAGGATTCTGGCTTTCATGGAATCCGGATTCTGTTTTGCTTTTTCAAGGGATGATGCCATATTTTAAAAAACCTCTTATTTTAAACCAGGGTGCTCAGCATTTGTGTAATAGATCAGAGAATATATCCGAAACAGCCCAAACGTTACCTGAACGTTAAATGATCCCCTCTTTGATGAAGGTTTGGATTTGATCGTCCGTATAGCCGAATTCCGTAAGCAGGCGGGTGGTGTTCTCGCCAAAGGACGGCGGCAGCGTGCGGACGGAACCGGGTGTATTGCTCAATTTGACCGGGACGCCCAAAAATCGTTTTCGTCCGCCGTGATCATCGGTTAAATCAACGATCATTTCCCTGGCCGCAAACAGAGGGTCATCCAAGGCTTCATCCAGGGTTCTGACCGGCCCCCAGCAGATATCCTTACCGTCAAACGCCGCCTGCCACTGGGCAAGGGTTTTTTGTTTGATCTCGTCCCGCATGAACTTGATAATTTCCTGCCGTCGACCATCATCATACTGTAATGGTATATATTCCGATCTTTCAAAAAAAATGCATAAATTTTTCCAGAACCGGTTTTCCACCGCGCCGATGGACAGATACCGGCCGTCCGCTGTTTCATAGGTGTTGTAACAGGCGTAACGATGGGATAAAAACGAATCCGCCCGCTTGATCGGAATCCCGGTGAACTGTTTGAGACTGAGGACCAGGGACAACAGACTCAAAGATCCGTCCGTCATGGAAATATCAATATACTGGCCCTTTCCGGTCTGATGCCTTGCATGCAATGCCAGCAGGATGCCGATGACGGCGTTCATGCCGCCCCCGGCCAGATCCGCGATCTGGATGCCGGGAATGGATGGGGGCCGGTCCCGTTCCCCAATCAGGTCCAGGACTCCGGCGACACTCAGATAATTGGCATCATGTCCGGCTTCGTTCCGGAAGGGACCGGTCTGGCCATAACCGGAAATCGAACAGTAAATAATCCCCGGATTGCGGGCCGACACCGCATCGTAATCCACCCCAAGACGCGCTACAACGCCGGGTCGAAACCCTTCAAGAACGACATCCGCCCGTTCCGCCATCTTTAAAAATATTTCCCGGCCAGCGTCCGATTTGAGGTTTAGTGTCATGTGTTCTTTATTCCTCAGCACCGTAGCATTCCCGCCGGCTTCCGCTACGTACCGGCTGTCTTCGACGGCGATGACCCGTGCCCCGTGGTCCGCCAAAATCATCGAACAAAAAGGTCCCGGCAAAAGCCGGGACAAATCCAGAACCGTTAAACCGCTTAAAGCACCCTTACCGCTCATATATCCCCCGCAATCTGTCAGGTTTAAAAAATAACCGGATACAGTTTCAAACGATTGTTTCCATCAATTGTTTGAAACAAAAATATATTTTTACACTGTTTAAAGTCAACACCATTTTTGAATAAGCGGTGCAACCAGAGATTCCTGGAATCGGAAACTATTAATAAATAATTTATTTTCAGTATGTTAATAAAAATAATATAAAATAAACAAAAAAATATTTTGACACGCTATTGAAAACAGCTTAATCTTTTTTCCATCATTTGTTGGAAATAATTGACTAGAAAACAACGTTCAAAAAATGAATAACAATTGAATGTTCGACTTTGGGTCAATCATGGGAAATTCAATTATCACCGTTATCATTTAATAATCTGTTTCAACTTGAAATCAATCACACAAGGAGGACAAAAAATGGCGTTAAACCTGGATGCTGTCGGGAAAAAAATCGGCCCGGTCTCCAAGGACTACACCTGGAAAGATGTGGTGTTGTATGCGTTGGGAGTCGGCGCGGGCTTTGATGATCTCGACTATTGCTATGAGAAAACCTTAAAAGTCATCCCCAGTTTTTCCATTGCCTCAATATTTGATTTTCTGTCCCATTATGCGGCCAACGCCAACATCAACCTGGCCGGCATTCTTCACGGCGAACAGGATCTGATTTTTCATGCGCCCATACCGGTTGACGGCACCCTGATCACCGAAGGCAAAATCGCCCATATTTATGACAAAGGTGTTAAAAAAGGGGCGCTCGTTGTAGGCGAAAGCGAGACCCGCCATTCCAATGGTCAAAAACTCTTTACCAGCACCCTGACGATTTTCAGCCGGTTTGACGGCGGGTTCGGCGGTGAAAACGCGCCTCAGGAAACCTTTGTCTATCCTGACAGGGCTCCGGATTTTGTTGTCAATGAAACCCCTTCCCTGGATCAACCCTTGCTGTACCGACTTTCCGGTGACCTGTTTCCTCTGCATGTGGATGCGGAATTCGCCAAATTGGCCGGATTTGAGAAACCCATCATGCACGGACTTTGCACCTACGGATATTCCTGCCGGGCCTTGATGCAGAGCCTGACCCCGGGGGCCCCTGAAAAAGTCCGGCGGTTAAAATGCCGGTTCTCCAAAACCCTGATGCCGGGAGATCCCATCACCATCCAGATATGGAAAACCGGTGACGGCTCAGCCGTCTGGAAAACCTTAAACGCCAAAACGGGTGATGAGGTCATCACCAACGGCGTTTTTGAATTCGGTGATATTCCCAAAGACGAAATCCGCTTTGACGGCCAGGTGGCCATCATCACCGGCGCGGGCGGCGGGTTGGGCCGGGTTTATGCACTTGAGCTGGCAAAACGCGGGGCCAAAATCGTGGTCAACGACTTGGGTAGCGCCCGGGACGGTTCAGGCGGCGGGTCCGCTACGCCGGCCCAGAAAGTCGTAGATGAAATAAAGGCGATTGGCGGCCAAGCCATCGCCAACTATGACAGCGTGTCCACTTCCGAAGGTGGGGAAAGCATCGTCAAAGCAGCCCTGGACGCTTTCGGCACAGTTGACGTCCTCATCAACAATGCGGGCATCCTGAGGGACAAAAGCTTCATTAAAATGGATCCGGAAAACTGGAAGATCGTTCTGGACGTTCATCTGAATGGGGCTTATCATGTCTCCAAACCCGCATTCAAGGTCATGCGGGAGAGGGGCTATGGCCGCATTGTCATGACCACATCCGCCGCCGGCCTTTACGGAAATTTCGGCCAGACCAATTATTCGTCCGCCAAAATGGGACTCGTGGGCCTCATGAACGCCCTGAAACTGGAAGGCAAAAAATACAATATCAACGTCAATACCGTTGCCCCCCTTGCCGCCTCCCGGCTGACCGAAGACATCCTGCCCCCGGATCTGTTTGAAAAAATGAAACCGGAATTTGTATGTCCATTGGTGGTATATCTCTGCTCAAACAAATGCGCGGTCACCGGCAATATCTACAACGCGGGCATGGGGTTCTTCAACCGGGCGGCCGTGGTTACCGGACCGGGAACCACCATCGGCAGCGCGGAAAAGCCACCGACCATTGAGGATATTATCGAAAAACACACCACCATTGCGTCCCTGAAAAACGGTAAATTTTATTTTGAACTAAACGAACAGGTGGGGGATGTCATCAACGCCTTCAGCGCGCCGCCTGCTTCCACCACCAGTGAAGCGCCGAAAAAAGCCATGTCGGTAGCCGATATTTTCAGCGCCATGCCGGGTTCGTTCAACGCGGCAGCTGCAGCCGGCGTGGATGTGGTGTTTCAATACCATATTTCAGGCCCTAACGGCGGCGAATGGAACTGTGTTGTGAAAGACAATGCCTGCGTCGTGAGTCAAGGCGTCCATGCAAAGCCCACCTGCATCCTGAAAATGGCGGATAATGATTTTGTCGACATGATCGGCGGTACACTGCCGGCCATGAAAGCCTATACGTCCGGCAAGCTCAAAATCGAGGGGGACATCATGAAATCCCAGCTCATTGAAAAGCTGTTCCGCCTGTAAACAGACACAAAAATGAACCCGTTTAATTCACATAGAGGAGATAGAAAATGATTGGAATCACATCATACGGCGCGTATATCCCCCGCCTCCGATTAGACCGCATGGCCATATTTCAAAGCATGGGATGGTTCGCGCCCGCCATCATCATGGTGGCCCAGGGCGAACGTTCCATGTGCAACTGGGATGAGGACGCCATTACCATGGCCGTGGCCGCATCCCGGGACTGCCTGAAAGGGAAAAACAAACAGATTTTAGATGGCCTGTATCTGGCCTCCACCACCCTGCCCTTTGCCGACCGTCAAAACGCGGGCATTGTATCCACCGCCCTCAACCTGCGCTCTGATATCCTCACATCGGATTTCACCTCCGCCCAGAAAGCTTCGACCAACGCCCTCTTGGCTGCCCTTGAATCCGTCAAGGGCGGAGACCGGCGCAACATACTGGTGACCGCCGCCGACAAACGCGAAACCAAACCCGCCTATTTTTACGAGATGTGGTTCGGCGACGGGGCAGCCTCCCTCATGATCGGTGACACGGACGTGATCGCCGAATACAAGGGCTCCTATGCGGTGTCCTATGATTTTGTGGACCACTACCGGGGGGCGTTCAAAAAATACGACTACAACTGGGAGGAACGCTGGGTGCGTGACGAAGGGTATTCCAAAATCATCCCCGAAGCTGTCACCGGGTTGCTGAAAAAACTCAACATCACCATCAAGGACGTGAGCAAGCTGATATACCCCTGCTTCTTTAAGGCGGAACACAGCAATATCGCCAAAAAACTCGGGGCAAGCAAAGATCAGGTGATGGATAATCTTCATGAGGTCTGCGGGGAAACCGGCACGGCCCATCCCCTGCTCATGCTCACAGCGGCCCTGGATACTGCCAAACCCGGCGACAAAATTCTGGTGGCGGGATTCGGACAGGGATGCAACGCGTTTCTATTCGAAGTCACGGAAGCCATCACCAAACTGACGGACCGCAACCGGTTCAAGCGCACCCTGGACAACAAGGAAACCACGGACAATTATCTGAAGTTCCTGAAATTCAGAGGCTTGATTCACCCGGAAATGGGCATCCGGGCCGAAGCGCCCACCCAGACAGCCGTCACGGTTCTCTGGCGGCGGCGAAAAATGCTTTTGGGGCTCGTGGGCGGGAAATGCCGGGAATGCGGCACGGCCCAGTTTCCCAAAACCGAGACCTGCGTCAATCCCGATTGCGTGGCCCGGCATTCCCAGGATGATTATGAATTTGCAGATATTCCGGCCAAAATTAAAACCTTCACCGGCGATCTGCTGGCCGTTTCTGTTGACCCGCCCCATAAATACGGCATGGTCCAGTTTGACGGCGGTGGGCGTTTTATGGCGGATTTCACGGACTGTAAAATGGAAGAAATAAAAGTCGGGCTTCCCGTACAGATGGTATTCCGCAAACGTAATAATGATGATGAAGAACGCGGTTTCGTGAACTATTTCTGGAAAGCGGTTCCAGTGCCGGGCGCGCTTGCGGAAATGAACAAGATCAATTTTGACGGTCGCGTGGCCATCATCACCGGCGCTGGCGGCGGACTGGGAAGGGTTTACGCCCTGGAACTGGCGAAACGCGGCGCCAGTATCGTGGTAAATGACCTTGGCGGGGCAAGGGACGGTTCCGGCGCCGGGTCAGCCACACCCGCGCAAAAGGTGGTGGAAGAAATCGAAAAACTCGGGGGTAAGGCAGTCGCCAATTACGACAACGTCGCCACTCCGGAAGGCGGGGAAAATATCGTCAAAACCGCCATGCAGGCATTCGGCCGGGTGGATATCGTCATCAATAACGCAGGCATCCTGCGGGATAAAAGCTTCCTGAAAATGGACCCGGAAAACTGGAACGCCGTCATGAACGTACACTTAAACGGCGCATACAATGTCACCAAGCCCGCGTTTGCGGTCATGCGGGAAAACGGATACGGACGTATTGTCATGACCACATCCGCCGCCGGTCTTTACGGCAATTTCGGCCAGACCAATTACTCGGCCGCGAAAATGGCCCTGGTGGGCCTCATGAACACCCTGAAGATTGAGGGTCAGAAATACAATATCAAAGTCAATACGGTCGCCCCTCTGGCCGGTTCCCGGCTCACGGAAGACATCATGCCCCCGGAAATTTTTGAAAAAATGAAGCCCGAGTTTGTCTCGCCCATGGTTCTATACCTTTGCTCTGATGAATGCGCGGATTCAGGCCAGATTTTCAACGCAGGCATGGGCTATTTCAACCGGGCAGCGGTTCTGACCGGCCCCGGCGTCCAGCTCGGGGATGCAGACCATCCGCCCACACCGGAACAGATCAGCGAAAACATGGAAAAAATCAACGATATGACGGACGCCAAGGAATTTTCCGATCTGAATGCGGCCATGTTTGATCTCATGACCCCGAAAGCCAAAGGCACCAAACCAGCGGCCGATGCGGCGGCATCAGCCCCCTCATCAGCCACTCCATCCGACGGTTTGACGGTGCAGAACGTGTTCGACAATATGGCGGCCGCATTCCAGCCGGGTGCGGCTCAGGGGGTGAATGTGGTGTTCGGCTACAATATTTCCGGGCCCACCGGCGGCCAGTGGTCTATCACCGTCAAGGACGGGGCATGCGCCGTTACTTCCGGCAAGGCGGACAAACCCACCTGCACCTTAAATATCAAGGATACGGATTTTCTTGACATGATTTCCGGCAAACTCGATCCCATGAAAGCATTCACTTCCGGCAAACTGACCATCGACGGCGATGTCATGAAATCTCAATTGATCGGAAAACTTTTTAAAATGGCCCGTTAAAATATCCGGTTTAAAATTTTCGGCAAAAAATCGCCATACAGCTACAGGAGGAAAACCAATGGCTACAGGAATAAAAGACAAAGTCGCGATCATCGGCATGGGTTGCACCAAGTTCGGGGAAAGATGGGACGTGGGCGCAGAAGAACTCATGCTGGAAGCATATGAAGAATGCCTGAAAGACGCGGGCATTGAACAGAACGACATCGAGGCCGCCTGGTTCGGCACCTGCATGGACGAGGTCAATGTGGGGAAAACCGCCATGCCGCTTGCCACCACCCTGAGGCTACCCATGATCCCGGTGACCCGCGTGGAGAATTACTGCGCCACCGGCACCGAGGCCTTCCGGGGCGCGTGTTATGCGGTGGCTTCCGGGGCCTATGATATCTGCCTGGCCCTGGGCGTGGAAAAATTGAAGGACACAGGCTACGGGGGACTCCCCGGCGGCGGCTCCAGCTCCGGCTCCCTGCTCTGGCAGTGGTGGCCGAACCTGACCGCGCCCGGCTCCTTTGCCCAGCTTGCGTCCGCCTATTGCGCCAAATACAAGGTCAAGGACCAGGATTTAAAACGGGCCATCGCCCATATATCGGCTAAAAGTCATGCCAACGGCGTTCTGAACCCCAAAGCCCATTTGCAGAAAAAAGTCACCGAGGAACAGATCATGGCCTCCCCCATTATCGCCCATCCGCTTGGATTGTTCGACTGCTGCGGCGTCAGCGACGGGTCGGCCTGCGCCATCGTCACCACCCCGGAAATCGCCAAAAAACTGGGCAAAAAGGATTTTGTTTCCGTCAAAGCCCTTCAACTGGCCTTGAGCAGCGGCCAGGAAACCGCGTTTAACGAATGGGACGGGGACCATTTCATGACCACCACCCATTGCAGCAAAAAAGCTTATAAGGAAGCCGGCGTCACCGATCCCCGGAAGGAAATCAGCATGATGGAAGTTCACGACTGTTTTTCCATCACGGAATTCGTAACTTATGAGGATCTGCACATCTCCGAACGGGGCAAGGCGATTAAGGACATCATGGACGGGTTCTATGACCTGGACGGCGGGGTTCCCTGTCAGGTGGACGGGGGATTGAAATGTTTCGGGCACCCCATCGGCGCATCCGGTCTGCGCATGCTCTATGAAATGTATCTGCAGCTCCACGGCCGTGCCGACAAGCGGCAACTGAAAAATCCCAAACTGGGACTCACGCATAACCTGGGCGGGTTCCCGTTCCAGAATATTTGCAGCATCTCCATTATCGGGAAATACGAATAAAAAG
>JBAQUK010000210.1:0-19389 GCA_049297455.1 Desulfosalsimonadaceae bacterium
CCACCTATGCCTTAAAAAACCCAGTAAAATGATTGAGCGCAGCGAATCCAGTTTAAATAATCCGGAAAATAACTGTCACAGTCAAAATAATCAGAAAAATCAGTTACATTTTTTTTGGAAATCAACACTATTTCTCCTTTATCCTTGTGGGTTGTGCAATCATGTAGCCCATAGCCACGTATGACGACGCTTTTGAGGGAATGCCGTAATCGACAACCCGCCAGACGCCGTTGATCTCTTTCATCAGCTTGAGCATTTTTGTTTTTTTCATCATGTCTTCTCCTTGTTTTTTGGCATGAAAAAAGGGAGTTTGCGCGTTAATGGCGCTATGACTCCCTCGGGGTTCTTGAGACTGTGATGTGACTGGGTTTTAAAAAATTCCTATGTTTCAGTCAGCATTCGCTCAAAATGGTATGTCGTCATCCATCGGAAAGTACTCGGGTGGTGGGGGATTGCTGTCGTCTGCATGATGGTCCGAATCCTTATGACCAGATGCCTGTTGGTCCGACGCACCGTTTCCGGAATCCTTCGCGCTCAGGGATTGAACGTTTGAAGCCAGGATTTCCGTTATATAACGGGTGATGTTATCCTGTTCCCAGGAGCGGGTATGGAGCCGACCTTCAACGTATATCTGCTTTCCTTTTGACAGGTACTGGCTGCAAAATTCCGCCAGCTTGCCGAATGTCACGATCCGGTGCCATTCTATTGTCTCTTTTTTCTCTCCGGAGTTTTTGTCTTTCCATGCCAGGGTAGTGGCGATGGAAAAAGTGGTGATGGCGAGCCCATCTTTTGAATATTTTGTCTCCGGGTCGCGTCCCAATCTTCCGATCAACATGGTCTTGTTCAACATTTTCGTTTCTCCTTTTTTTGTTTTTTGCATAAAAAATCCCGAACCTATATGCCAGAATGCGCCGCAAAAGCGTTAAGACCGGTAACTATCCTGTCCAAACTGTTTGTAGGGCATACCCGCAATAAGCCGGGAACCATATATCCACATCGGTGAAACCCATCCCTCATGATAAAGGACGCACCTCACCTGTTAATTTTTGAATAATTCCTTCACCGGAAGCAGCGGCAGCCTGTTTTTGAAAACGTTCAAAAACGAGAAAACCCCATAGTGGCGTGTCAAAAAAAAATCTTTGACGGGTTTTCCGCTCAACCTGTTTTTTATCGGGCCGTGCCAGGGGTTTCTGGCTGGGTCCGTTGTCCCATTCAAATTTTGAAATGGGCGACACACAGTAAAAATATACCGTGGTAAGAAAAACCGAATGAAGCCGCACCCTAAAGGCACGGCTTATACTTTTCGTGAATTATGCCTTTTCAGGAATATCCGAACCATCCGAACCGCCATCCTGATATTGCGCCATCCGGGTAATGGTTCGGGGCGCTTTGTATCTGATGTCCACCACTTTGCAGATTTTCTGGATGACCTCATGGAACCGCATGATGGCCTCATTGTATTCCTGAAACAGCGGGCTTACCTGTTCAATGGGCAGGGTGGTAAAGGTCCGGTCCCTCAGCACCCGCATGGCCCTGTCCGCAGACCGGGTAAGCTCGGTAAGGGTATAGGTGTCCGGCGTGTTACAAATGACTACTCTGGCATTTCTTTCTCTGGCCAGAATTTCCCACCGGGATGGTCCGGCGTCTTGTTGTTGATCGGTCATTGGAATTCCTTGTTTTAGGGGTTGCTGTTTAGCGAAAAAATACGCGCTCTCTATATTTATTATAGAAAGAAACCGATTTTTTTCCGGACCTGGCTTAAAAAAAAGGGGGAAAGACTGATTCAGGCGGATATTGATGAGTTGATTGCAATGGTGGAATCACGGACCAGTATGCCTCGCGACAAGGTGCTGTTCGCCCTGGAACTGGCTATTGAGCAGGCGGTCTGCGAATATTTTAAAACACAGGAATGTCTTGTGGACATTGAAGACAGAATTGTGAACCCGATTTTTTACGCTTCATCCGGCATTGAAACAGACAAAACTGACAAAACCATCTTCAGTAAGGTTGATGTCGGTTTGAATAGTCCGCAAATTTCATTTGGCATGCTTCCCAAAAATATCATCAAACGGTGCCGCAAGCTGTTTATCCGGAACCTGGGCTTGATGGAAACGGTATATTTGTATGACAAATGGAAACCAAGGGCGCACCATGCAGTGGAAGGGAATGTCATTGATGTGAACTCCCGCAGAATGATGGTCCATCTTGGCGATAATGTCCAGGGGGTCATGTTGAGGTGTGAGTGGGTGCCGAAAGAAATCTCCCTGTACCGGCCCGGAGCCGTGTTTCGATTTTACGTGACAAAAATTCTTCATACCCCCTCCGGTGTAACGGTATATTTGTCCCGTGGGTCTAAAAGTCTTCCGGCAGTCCTGCTGAAAGAAAAAATGCCCTGGGCCGGAATCCGTGTGCTGAAAAGAATCCGGGGAGAGAAAACCTGGGTTCAAACCAGAGACCCGATTGCGCAGGATGTAATCGAAGAGGTGAGGCGGGAATTAAACAGCGAAATTATAGAAATTCTGAATTGAATTAATCTGAAAAAAACCTACGCATTGAACAGGTCTCCCTCGGGTACCTGTTCAATGCTTTTTTTATGCTACTGTCTTCGAGTTATTTGTGGTTAATGATGGTCGTAAAATCATACAGGTCGTGGTCATCAATGAGATGGATTGCCTGGTCCATTTCTTCCAGAAGCATTTCTATAACTCCTCCTCCCATATCCGGGACATCCAAATGTCCCAGATAAATCGGCCGCTGGAAGAAAGGGCGTTTACGCAGGTCTCTCATGCGGCCTGTGACGGCTGTATAAATCCATGAACTGAGCTTCCCCTTGGAACCGTCCCAACTCTGAATGGCAATGGCCATTGCGGTCCAGCATTCCGCCTCAATGTCACAATGGCTGAAATCCGGCAGTGCGGCCATATTCTTCCATGCTGTTTTTTTAACCAGATTTTTAAATTGCGTTGCATAATTCATGGAACCATTTTCCTCCCTTCAGCATTCTTAGAATAATTCTTCCTCACGCAGGTCATCTGTGATTTCATTAACAATAATCATGTTTTTGTTGAACTGGGCCATCAGTTCTCTGACTGAATTGCCTTTAAACATTTTATTTTTGGTATGGTCCCGCAGCTCCCGGAGCATAGATCTATATGCTTGGAAGTTTTCCTTGTAGCTTTTCGGGAGTTCCTGGAAGCAATTCTTTTTTGGAGCAGGGGGCCTTTGTCCTTTCAGGAAATAAGGGATGTCGTTTTTTGGGGCCTCAATAAGGTCTAAAATTATATCCAAGTCCTGGGATGAAAGATTGTCCTTGATCCATTGTTCCATTTCAGGAGCCACCGGGCACAACATCGTTTGAAACGGCAGCATCGCCTGGATTGCCTCGGCGATGTAGAAATCAATACCGATGGCGGTTTCCACTCTGGAGATGATGTTTAATTTGTCGCCATTCATCAAAGACAAGGCGATGGCGGACATCAGCACCTTTTTGGTCCAAATCACCGGTTCGCCGATCTCTTTTGCAATATCCAGAATGTCCACCTTGTATTTTTTGGCTAACTCCATGGCGCGGATCGCATGCTGCCCCTGGGGAGTGAGTTCGTTATAAAGATCAATCTGATCCATATAGCTGGGATAACGGGATGGTTTTTGGGTAAGGGGAATTCTGTCGTTTTGGCTGTCATTCCCGGAAAGAGCAGCGGCTGCTGAGACTGCTGAGGAATTCTCAGGAGAAATTTTTTCCGAATCAGGGGATACTTTTTGGGGTGTTGATTTTAACTGACTGATATTAATTTCTTCATCAGGTGTTTCCAAAAGGAAATCACTTCCTTTCGTGAACACTTCCTGTGGATTGACAGCGGCAGAAATTTTCGACTCGCTGTCCGGTGAGGTATTCGAGCACTTTACGTCACAATTCTGATCATTATTTTTGGGTGAATCGTCTAACAGGCTGAAATTATTTTCTTCGTTAGGTGTTTCCAAAAGGAAGTAACTTCCTTTCGTGAACACCTGATCCTCCTCAGCAGATTTCCCCGGAAATTCTGAAAATTTCTCATTTGAGTTTTGTTGTAATGTTTCCTTGCCGCTGTCATCGCCATTCGATCTAAGCACTTTATTGATGCAACCAACTGAAACACAACATTTAGACGCGATTTCACGTTGACTCAGCCCCTGCTCATTCAACTCGGATATCACTTCTTTTCTTTTTAAGCGTTCCTCATCCCTTACCGGTTTTAAAATAATATTCACATATCGTGGTGTACAGCCCATCTCCTGTGCGATTTCATCAGTGTCCTTGATCCCGCTGTTCCAGGTTTGAATAATAATGATTTTGGTTTCGTTGGCGGTTAACGGCTTCGAACTCTTGCTGTTAAATCTTGCGGAAGCCATCAGCCAGTGTTCTTCGGGAAGATATAATATATCCGCCATTATCTCGGCTTCATTTCGCATGATGTATGCTTCCAGCCGATGTTTTCCGTCCAGGAGAATATATAAGCCGGTTTTTGGATCTCTTACCAATTTGATCGGCGGAAAATATTCACCACATTCCATGGCCTCCACAAATTCTAAGATTCTTTCCTGGTCAACAATAGCTCGGGGGTAATACCTTGGATCAGTGACAATTTTTTTTATGGGGATTTTTTTAGCTTGTGATGACATCCTGCCCTCCTTGATAACTGTTCTTCCTTGAGTGTTAAATATAGCGCATTGCGTTATGAGAAAATCTGCTTAATCCTGGCCTGTCATCGTGTCAAGGATTTTTGTAAAATAATCAATGAATAGTTTTAAAAATCAATTTTTAATTATAAACTTAAATAATATTATCAATATAATATAATTTTATTTTCAAATAAATCACAAAAATTACTAAAATGTCATTCACGCAAACGTTAATTTTAATAATAAAATATCATATTTATATTATAATAAGTTCACGTAAACGTTAAACTTTAACAATATTTTTGCCATTATTATTCGATATATATTATTGATAATATGATAAATATAAGAATAGTGAAGTTAAGTGATGAAAAGTGAAAGTTAAGTATAAACATTAGTCATATTTGAGATTAAAGTTCATCTTCGCATACGCTTTTTTTTGACGCCCGTGGAAAATTTTTTTTCCTCACATCCGCTCTCTTTGCCAGGGATATTTTCATCAAGAATTCTATAATTACTTGTGTGAAGCTTAATGGGGTTAAATGAAAACCGGCATGGCTAAGATTAAATGTCCGGACCCTGATCTCATTAGGCCGTATCATTGGCAGATGTGCGTTTTACCGTTGATGTTTAATTTTGAAAATGTGAGGAAGTGACCATGGAATTTGTAAAAGACGTTTTTGATGACATGGCCGATAACTGGCCGAGTGAGATTATCGCAAGAACTGAAATCAAGGTTTTCACTGGTGGCTTAATAACCTCGGGTTATATTGCGAACCTGGATAGCAGAGGGGAGGGGCCGCTTGGCCGCATCCGGTCCGGCCGGAAAACCGGTTATCAGAAAAGACAGTTTGTGCAATGGCTGCGAGAACGATCAAGAATTCTCTTGGAAAACAGGCAAGAGGTCTAATTCGCTTATCCGAAAAAAACCTGACCCACAGATAAAAAAACAGGCGACACGGTTGAATTGACCGCATCGCCTGTTTTTTTTGTTAAAACTTTCTTAGTGCTTTGAGCTGTTTTCCCGGCGTTTTTCCAGCCGCCAGTCCGGACCCCGAAGACGGATGACCGGACCATTTCCGACGAGCCTTGAAACAGTTCGCGTGCCAATTTGTTTTGCGATATCATCCAGGGAAAGATTGGACGTGATGATGGTGGGTTTTAACCTGTTGTCCCTTTCGTAAATGATATAGCCTATTGTTTTCTTGACCCATTCCGTCGGCTTTTCAATTCCCAGATCATCCAGCATCAGGTAATCGCAGGTGATATAGGTTTTTATGACATCTTGTTCTGTTTCTTTTAAATTTACCTGAAATGTTTGCCGGATGTTATAGCAAAGCTGGGGAACGCATGTAAACATCACCTGCTTTCCCAGCAGCAGGAGTTCCCTGGCAATGGAAACCGAAATATGGGTTTTTCCGGTGCCGCAGCTTCCGTAAACATAAAGCCAGGAAAAATTCTGATAATGATCTTTCACATACTGTCTGCATGTATCCACCAGTTCACCGTTTTCCGCAGAAACATGAAAATTTTCAAAAGTGCAACCCAGATGTTTTATCGGGATTCCCGCATCTTTCATCACGGTCTCAATGTTTTCCCGGATATTTTTAAGTTTAAGGCATTGCCGGCATAGACCGGTGTCAGATATTTCCGGGAATCCCCATTGGCGATCAAGACGATCCCATTCCGGTTCAAACATGCGCCCGCAGCCAGTGCACGAGAATTTATCCGGCTTTGACGAGGCCATTGTCTGTTGACGGTTTCTGATACCGGTAAGAATTTTTTCAAACGAAATGGATCGTTGCCGATTCATGCTTCAACCCCTTGTTTTAAACAATTCACATAATATCAATGGGATAATCGCTTGGCAGGTCCCATCCTTTGCGGCCCTGTTCTGATGCCCCCAGATATTGATCTTCTTCCTTGATGACGGTTTTTAAACTGTGTTTCAGCCAGCTTATCAGACTTCCCCTGAAATTCGACTGAGGGAATTTATTTCCTTCCTGCTGGCTTTTTTTCCGATGCTCGATCTCCAGCCAGTCCCCCCAGTTCTGGATTTCTTCCGCAAGATTCAGGGAATGCCATGCTGTATCGGTCTGGACCCGCTGCTGGAACCACTCCCAATCCTGACGTCTCAAATCAAATTCCTGGTATTTTTTAACGACCTCGGAAAATACCGGCCACAGTGAATCCTGTGAATCCGGTTCGGATTTGTAGGGATCATCAGGAGAAGAATGTAATTCAACAGTGGTCGTCTGGATCTCAAGGCGTTGATTGGACAGAGGTTCCCCATAAGAGACTGGAGATGCGACATCCGGGGTTTCTATTTCCCTGAAGAACCGCTCTCCGGGTTCATATCGGACATACCAGTCATCGCTGACCCGTTGAATGGGACTCCATGCGTAGCAGCTCAGAAAACCGGTTTGCTTCAGATCCTCATGACTCGCATCAAGCTGTTGCCGAGCCCGGGCCAATGTTTTTTGCTGTGTGAGCGGCAACAGACGGCAGAGGGTGGAATATTTGTACTGTATAAAATCTCTGTGCCCGTAAAACTTGACCCCGAGAATTTCATAAAGTCTTGACGCAACAGGCCGCAGGGATTTGAGATAAGCAAAATCAAGGGGCCGAACATAAAGGGCGTTAAGATTGTCCAGGTAAGCGTTTGTGAAATATGCATGGTTGTGTTCCGCAAAACAACTCTCTGATATCTTTTCTCCCTTGAAGACGATTTTGTCATAGAGATGGAATCCTTCCTCCATCCAGGCTTTTTTGCTTTTGTTGTAATAAGACCGCTTGCTCATGATGCCGGTCATCATCATGGCGGCAAACCCATTTTTGACCTTTTCAACAAACTGACCGGAACAACTTACCTCCATCATCCGGGCAAGTTCCCTGAAAGACGGCAGCGGAACCGGGTTTGAAATCGGGCGTGGCACCAATGACAGGCTGTGTTCCACCGCACGCTGTAAGCGCCGTTCAAAATCCCTTGGCAAACCAAAATCCGGATGGGGAATAACGGTCCAGACGATTTCATACGTTTCATTACCGCGCTGCTGCATTTCTTTGAATTCGATGCGCCGGTTCACATTGGCATTTTTGTCCAGACTGAAATAGGGCAGGATCAGGAAATTGACTTCCGCTTTTGTCCGGACGGGCAACGCCGCATTGTTGTTTAACTTGTCTTGCTGGATTTTTTGATGGTGAATCATGTTGTCGCCTTTCAGTTGAAGTTGAAAAAAGTTTTGAGAAACGGTGAAATGCCAAGGCCTATGGCATCAGGCTGCAAACCGGAAATCAGAATCTCACCCTCTCCATTGTGCCACCCGCCATTGGTGTGGTAGTTCAACAGGCCCTCCCGTCTGAGCTTTTCCAGGCCTGCAAGAATTAAAAACCTGTCTATGGCTATAACAATCTCGCTTGCCTTTGCGGTCAGTTCCCTGGGCAAGCCTTGACACAAATTGTTTTCCATAGCGATTTTGCAGGAGATGAAAAGAAAGTATGAAACCTTGACAGCGGCCTGGGATGGAATAATTTCTCCGTCCGGCTGGGTGTCCCAGTAAAATTCCGACAAGATATCCGTCGGCACCAGACTCAAATCCGGATTCAGGGGATTCAGCACCCCTATTTTCACCATGTTCACAAACCACTGAATTTCAAGTTGTTCCTGTTGCATGATCAGCCTCCCAAAAAAGTTAAAAAATTGTGGTCTCTGAAAAGAATTATAGAAATTTTTTTAAAATTTTCGTGAGAGGACGGCGACGGCGACGCCGCCGAAGGCGGATAGGGAAGGGGTATATATAATAATAATCTAGTCAGTTACGTCGTCATTGGATTCTCTAGTTTTTATTAATAATATTTAATAAACTTAAAAAGCTTAGTCTGAACGAAATTTGTAAAAATATCAAAAACTTAAGTTCTATTTTCTTACGCGTAATATCGCAAATCAGTACGCGAAACATCGCAAATCCATACGTAAAATATCGCAAATCCATACGCGAACAATCGCAACTGTTACGCGAACAATCGCAAAAAATACGTGAAACATCGCAAAAGTTACGCGAAAGCACTCATTTTCATGTGAAGGCTGTCAGACTGTTCAAAAGCATCTAATTCCTGCCCGAGTGAAAAATATTTTTTTCAGACAGATTTTTTTTAAACCTCCCCGGTTTTTAACAACTCACGGTATCGTGCAAGTATTTCAGAAATCGTCTGGATATTTTCTTCCGTCAGGAGACCTCCCCAAATCCATTCCGCGATAATGTTCTCCGGCAAAAAAAGTTTTGATGACCAGGCCCGGATATTTTTCTTCATTCCGGCCTGACGGCGCATGACCCGTCTTCTGGCCGCAAGGATAATTTTTTTCAGTTGCTCCTGCGGAACCTTATCCTCAAACTTGAAACGCAAAACCATTTCCTCGATCAATACTTCCGTCGTCATCGTCCGGTTTTTCATTTTCAAATTCCAGAGCCGCGTCTCGGCATACTTATCCAGCCGGTTCATTTTTCGTTTTGCCAAAATCTCCCTCCTGACCACTGATCCACCCGAAAATCGGGTACCATTATTCCAAAAGAAACAAAAAACAAAATACCTTATATGAGACCTACCATTAGCTGTTTTTGATTTTGCCCTCCGACATTGTCTTTTTTTTAATTTTCCGCCCTAAATTTCAAAAAAAATCAAAGCTCGCTCTATATGTATTCATAGAGGGCTTTTTATTTTTTTTAAGTGTCAGAGGAAGAAAATAATGCAGTGTTTACAGTGGTTTTCTTAAAATTTCTTTCACATGGGGACCGAGAAAAGGAGAAAAATGGAAAAATGAAGCATCGACATGAGTTCAGAGGAATTTTGCAGAAATATTTGTCATCAAGGCGCCTCGTTGACGCAGATGGACGCCACCATGACGCCTTAAAGCGTCACCATGGCGCAGAATGATGTCAGCGTGGCGACTTAAAGCGCCTCCAAGACGCAGAATGTCGCCACTGTGGCACAAATAGATGACACCGTGACGACTTAAGGCGATTCTAAGACACAGATTGACGCCACCGTAGCGACTAAAAGCATCACCGTGACGCCTTAAAGCGTCATCATGGCGCAGAATTATGTCAGCGTGGCGACTTAACGCGCCACTGTGACGCAGATTGATGACGCGGTGGCATAAAAACCTTTTCACCATAACGCCTTCAGGCACCTGAAAGGAGGAAGGAAGGATGAATGCAGATAAAAAAATAATTTTGCTTGGTTTGGACATTGGGTTTGGAGACGTGAAACTGGCTTTGGATATTCATCCCGGCAATAGATCCAACGGGAAAACAGTTTTGACCAAATTCCCCACGGCTATCGCTTATGCCAGAGATGGAATCATCGGCGACCTCGGCTCGGAGGAAAAAACATACAGGTTTAACGGGAAAAATTATTTTGTCGGAGATTCGGCCCTGCAATGCCGGGATGTGTTTTCCACACGGGATATTGATTTTTTAACGACTTTTTCACCGCTGCTGGCTTTTGCCGCCATGGCGCAAACTATAGAGACAAAGGCCGGAGCGATTGACCCGGAAACCCTCTCCGCATCTGAAAAACATCTGTGCCTTGGGATGCCGCTGGCCCATTTTCATTCCAGGCGTTCGGACCTTCTGGACATCATGAAAAAAAGCCGGGTTTCTGATGTGGAACTCGGTTTTGAGACCATCGATATCCGTGCCCAGGGCCAGGGGATTTATTTCGATTACATGCTGGATGAAGCAGGTTCGCCGATAACCGAACGTCGAAATTTAAACATTCTGGTGGTGGATATCGGTTTCAACACTGTGGATATTCTCGGGGTGGTGAATGGTCGTCCCAGCCGGGAATGGTCCGGCATGATCGATCGGGGAGGCATTTCCAGAATCGGGGAGCAGGTGGGAAATTATCTTCAGCGGGAGTTTCATTTTGAACTACCTGAGCAGGCCTTGAAAGATGTCCTTCAGAAAAAAACAATCGCCCTTTATGGCGCAAGCAAAGACATTTCATGGGCCATCCGAAAGGCCTCGGAGGAATATGCTGCCTGGCTGTTGCAGGAAATCCGGTCCCGGTGGGAAGGATTTGTAAAAAAAGCCCATTGCCTGATTCTGGCCGGGGGAGGGGCCTATTATGTGAAACAAGCCTTTTCCGACATCTATCCGCCGGGTTTTCTCCATGTGCCGAAAAACCCGGAATTCAGCAACGCCATTGGATTTCAAAAATACCTGGAGGCCAGTCATGAGTGACTATTCCGGTAAAAGAATCACCGTCCGTTTCTGTACGCAGGAAGTGATTGATATGATTGAAGCCCTGCCCAAGGGTTACAAATCCATGATCGTCGAGTCCGCCGTGGCAATGTATCGGAATTCAGAGGCGGGTAACAAGCTGTTTGAGCAGCTGAACAATCGTAAAAAACAACTGGTAGAAGCGCCAAAACAAATTAAATCCAAAAAACCTATCTCTCGTGAACACTTAACAGGCGATTTTTAATTTTTAAAAACAATTCGATAAGGAGAAAAACCAATGAAAAAACGTCTTCTGGCTACAGCGATTGCAACCGTCATGCTGTTTTTGCCCATCATTTCCCAAGCTGATCAATCCAGCCATGTCTGCAAGAATATCACCCTTGCCGCCATGCAAACCCATGTGCCCCTTCCACTGGCAAGCATTCTCTCAAAACAGGAAGTCAACGGCGTTTGTGAGGTGATCCTTGAGATCAACGGCCAGTATGTCCCGGTCTATGCCGGAAAAAATTTCATTATCGCCGGAGAAATGTTTCAGGACAAAAAGCAGATCACCCAGACCCGGATTGACGGTTTAAAGGCCAAAAACTTTCTTCGTTTGAAACCCGAAATCGAAAAATGCACCGCGCTGACATTTAAACCCAAAAAAGAAATCAAGCACACGGTTTACATGATCACCGACCCGGTATGCCCGTTCTGTCATCAGGCAGAATCCCAGTTGAAGGCATTTGCGGAAAAAAACGCGGTTGAATTTAAAATCATTCTTGCCAGCGTCCATCCGCCGGTGGGCCGTCAGAAAGCCGTTGAAGCGGTATGCCGCAAACTGAGTCTTGATGATTATATCAGCCAGCCCTGGCGGGATGAAAGCAGAACCGATCAGTACCAGTGCCGGGAAGGCATTGATCTCATTGACGCATCGGAGAAACTTTCGGCAGCCCTTGGCCTTGAAGGGGTCCCGGTATTTTTCCTGGAAAACGGTCAACGCATTGACGGGGCTGACATGCCCGCCCTTGAAATGGCTCTGCCCGGTATGCCCCTGAAGGTGTCGGATGCGAAGTAAGGCATTGTCGGCACTGCTCATCCTGCTGCTTGCCAGCGCAGTATCATACGGGTTTTGTTTTAAAAAAGCCGGAGAGATGTATCAGATCAGCCCGGAGCTGCTCCATACCATCGCCAGGGTGGAATCCGGGCTTGACCCTTCAGCCAAAAATAAGAACCGGAACGGCAGTTATGACCTCGGCCTGATGCAGATCAATTCATGCTGGAAAAAACATCTCGGCCCCAGATGGCGGCACGTTTCCGACCCTTGTTACAACGTCATGGTGGGATCATGGATACTCCGGCAGTGCATGGACCGTTACGGGTATTCCTGGGAAGGGGTGGCCTGTTATCACACAGGAAAAGGACTTTCTGATGCCGGCGAAAAAAAACTTGCGCTGGCCCAGAAATACATCCGCAAGGTGCAATCCGCCCTGGAAAATCAGCCATGAAAATTAAACCTCTGCTCTACATCATGTTCTGGTTAGGCCTATCCCTTTTCGGAATCATTTTTCATGAGGACTTCTATAATTTTTTATGGGGGGTGTCATGGAACAAGGTATTGAGCATGGCTGTGTTTGTATCCGGAAGCGTGTACGCGATTATTGAAAGAAATTTCATCATTGGTCTGGTTTCCGTGGCGGCGGCCCTGCTTCTGCCCTGGATACAGTCATGGCTGATGGCTTACTGGCCCTGGTTCAAGCAGAATTATGGATTTTTCAAATTTCACTGACAACATCAACTATTGGAAAAGATTTCATGGAAAACATGCTGATTACAACAACACCGATGCTGGATGGATATCGTATTGTCAGATACATCGGCCCGGTAGTGGTGCCCATTGTGGGTGCCGGAAACATGATCAAGGACTGGTTTGCCGGTTTTACCGATGTGTTCGGTGGCAATTCCTCATGTTATCAGAAAGTTTTTGCCAGATTCATCAACAACGGCGTGAAGGAAATGATGGCACAGGCAGAGGAATGCGGGGCAAACGCTATTCTCGGTTTTCATATTGAAACCACCAACATATCTGCCGGGAAATCCATCATATCCATAATCTTGTACGGAACAGCAGCCATTGTCGAGGTGCAACATGAATAAACAAGCCGTCGGTAGCTCAGGGGACACCTCCACCGGAATGATCATTCCGATAGGGCAGTCCCAGGGAGCAAGCAGCCGCATATTCCCCCATATACTGGACGCCATTTCCCAGATTCAGCAGTTTTACGTCATTGAAGCGTCAGGCCAGGAAATCCCGGATGATTTTCTCACCATCCGGGGCCAGCTCAATTTTTTTAATGTGGGGTTTGGGGCCGGTTTTCTGGAGGCTTTGGTATTTGCCCTGATCATGTCGTTTATTTTGATTTTGAGTTCCGATGACATTATGCGGCAGGAGATTGCCCTGTATTTTCCCATGATCAACAGCAGTATTTTTCTCTGGGTGATCAATCTGTTGCCGGTGATTATTTCCGGGGGCCTGTGCTCATACCTGAGTCGGAACTATATCGGGAAAATTACAAAAAAAGCTATTGACGCTTTTTTGATGGGCCGGGTGTTTTCCTTGATTATAAAGGGGTTGCTTCTTTGTTTTTTGATGATCTGGGTATCAAACTGCATCCATCCGGATTCCGCATGGCATGTTGCCCAGTGGATGAGTCTAAAAAAATACCATGCGGCTATACGAATTTATTACATCCTTCTGGCTGTAAAACCCCTCTTGATTAAACGGGCGTATGAGCTTCTGGCAGTGTTCGGGCTCGCAGTGATCATGCCGTTTCTGTTCATCTGGGGAGTTGCCCTGGTCCGAAAAATCAAGGCGTCCCGTAACCAGGCGCTGATGGGGGTATAATATGTTCCAGAACAGAAACAGAACATTTCTGGGCTATGGCGCTTGTCTTCAGACCCCGGATAAAGTGAAAAAAATCTTCCTGAAAGACGCTGACCGGAAAGGGCATTTGTTCGGTTTCGGCTCCACCCGAATCGGTAAAACCCGCCTGATTGAACTGATGATGGAGCAGGACATCCGCAAAGGCTATTCCCTGGCTTTTTTCGATCCCAAGGGCGATATCGAAATTTTTTCAAAGATCGTCCAGATTGCTTATGAGGAGAACCGGCAGGATGAATTGTGCCTCGTAACCCCTATTTTTCCGGAATGCTCCGCCAGAATGGACCCACTGGCGTATTATTACATGCCCGAGGAACTGGTTTCCCATGTGGTTTCCGGCATCAAGGCAAAAGAAGAGTTTTTCATCAATATCGCTTATGAAACCACCTTTGTCATTATTTTATCCCTGCTGTTTTTTGCCCGGATTAAAAACGAACGGCCGAACCTGAATTTTAACTCGGTCAAAGAGCGGGCCTCCTATACGGACCTCAAAAACCTGGAAGCCCAGCTCAAGGACTATGAGAATGATCCGGAAGCTGAAGAAATACTGGCCAGTCTTCGTCAGATTTTAGCGTCTCCCCAGGATTATTTTTCAAAAGTTTCATCATCTCTCCGCACGGTATTGACCTCTTTATCCACGGGAAGCGTAGGTTCCATAATCGGCAAGGCCAAATCCAATAATTTCATCAAACGTCTGGAAGAGGGCAAACGGGTGATTCTGATTGTCCAGACCGGGAGCCTGCTGACCCGGAAGACCGCCCATATCGTGGCCAGGGTATTGCTTTCCATGATCCAGAGTTTTGTAGGCAGGATATATCTCTCAGGAAGGACCATCAACCCGCCTCTTTGTGTTTATATGGATGAAGCTTCCAACCTTCTGTATATGGGCGTTGAAGATTTGTTCAACAAAGCTGGCGGGGCAGGGGTCTGGATGCACGCATTTACCCAGTCCATCGCGGACATTGAGGCGGAACTCGGGCCGGCCAGCGCCAGAAAAATCCTGGATAACACCAACAGTAAAATTTTCATGCGGGTCAATGATCCCAATACCGCCAATTACATTGCCGAGTATTCCGGCATGGTCAAACGATTTTCTCCCATCCTTTCACTGGGTGGCGGCATCACGGTCCGGGAAGTGGAAGAGGCCCTTGTAAGGCCGGAAAGCGTCCTGAATTTACAGCTCAGGGATTTTTATCTGTTTACTTTCGCAGGTGCGTTTAAAGGGAAGGCCGGCCTGGTCAAAGAGCCCTATCTGAAAATCACGTTTCCACGGGTGGAGGTACTCTAATGCCCGGATATTTTAAAATATTCATTTATCTCGCTCTGATTTCTTCTGGGATCGTTGTCATTTGGCTTTGGCTGTCTCAAAAGCAGTGGCGAAAGGAACGTCAGGTATTTGCAAAAATATTGGATTCCTTTGAAGCAGAACAAGTGTCTCCAATTATCAAAACAGAACCAGCTCAATGTGAACCTTTAATGGATCGGGTTTCATGGCGGCATTCACGAATTGATGCATTTTATCAAAAGCATGTCGCGCCCTTTGAAAAAATACTTGGCACGAGCGGGTATTTAAAATCCATTTCCACACTGCTGGCGATTCTTGATGCTCACGGCGACTGTCCCTCAGTGGTTCAGATACAGCAGGACCATGAATATCAGGCTCTTCAAAATGTTTATGACCTGCTTTCCAGGATTACGCTTCTGGACCATTCGTTAAATGTTGCGGAACAGATGATCGCGGATGTGGCGCGTTCAAAAACCAGAGATCCGGAGATGATTATGGGTAAAATCCTGGTGGCGGCACTTGGCCATGATATCGGCAAAATACCGGATCTGATGGAAGGGGAAAATTACCGGAAAGGCGACCACCCTTATATTTCTTATCTGGTTTTGAAAAACGCCATCTTTACGGAAACCTCCCCCCAGCACGAAGATATCCTGTCTGCTGTAAAATCCCATCATTTTCAGATCCGGGAAGGGTTTACCCATGATTTGCGGAAAGCTGACCAGGCCGCAAGGGAGAGGGAGGCAGAGCAGTTATCATTGCGCGGAGAGTCTGCCACCCCACTTATTCAGGTGCTTCAGGAGCAGGCCGTCTTGGAGGCCAAACCACAGGAAATTAACCATACTTTAAAAGACAAGGGAACTGCTCCCGAAACCATTGATCTCTCCTGGCTGGATCTGGATGAATTTCTGACCCTGATCGAACCGGAAATTAACCGGGTGGAAAACAATACGTATTTCAAAGCGTTTTCCATGAATAACGGTCTGGTCTATCTCATGCTCAACCTGGTGTCAGAAACCGTCCTTCTTCTGGCGAAACGCCATAACCATCTTGAAGTGCTTGTGAACGCAGACACCACCGAGAAAAAACGAAGCCTGGAATTTACCGTTAAAACCCTGCTGGCAGACAAAGGATATATCCCTTCATTTATCGGAAAAGGGTTTTCAGGAGCAAGGTTTGGCCTTATTGACGCAAGCGGCAGAAAAAAGCTGGTGGGTGTTTATATGCCCGTAGAGGCGAGGGCGTTTCAGACAAGTCTTGCGGACCTGGAGGAGAGAAAAAATAAAAATAATATTATCAAAGAGATAATCGAAGTCCGGCCCCTGGTGGGTCAGAAAAAATGATCAACATTCTATATTAATAGGTAGAGCAAACAATTTTTTAAAGAGGCTTCAACCCAAAATGAAAAAAATCATCTCTATTGGTTTGATATCTATCACCGCTCTTCTGGCGGCTGTGACCGGTTTTGCGGACCTGTTTGAAAAAAATGAAGTTATATGCGCCACTGCCGCGTGTACCCAAGTGCATGCATCGTCTTTTTCCACGGTATTTGGCGTTCCGGTGGGATTTTACGCGGCAGGTCTCCTGATGCTGGCTTTGTGGCTGTATCTCAAAAAGAAACAGTTTCTTTTTGCCATTTTGTTGTGGGCTCTCGTGGGGGCGGAAGGCTATTTTACCTTTCTTCAAATTGTCTTTATTCGGGCCTTTTGTACAAGTTGTCTTATTTTTTTCAGTTTATTGATTGCCTGTGTCATCGTCTCAGGCGCTTTCAGGATTAAAACCGCTTTGATGATTGGGTTTGCGTCATTTTTTGGAGCGCATTTTGTGCTCTTTTTTCCCCTTATTCAACTGAAATCCACCCTGATGCAGAACCCGGCAAAACCTGAAACCAGCATTGAAATATTTGCATCCCCTTCCTGTTCACATTGCGAGGAAGCCATTTCGGAACTTTCCGGTGTCTGCAAGGACACCGGAGCCGCTCTGATCCTTCGGCCAGTTTGTATTTCCCAGGCAGACAGAGAAAAAAGTGTTCAATGGGTATCAAGCGCACTTTTCCAGTGCGGATCTGCCACCTCCGATCGTCTTGCTGAAAAAATCGTGTGGGACAACGAACATGAAGCCAGAAGATTAACAAGCGGGGAGCTTCTGGTGCCCTTGATCTTGATAAAGAAAGACGGAAACCTGGAAAGCTTCAATGGCTGGGACAGTCAGATAAAAGACCGGATTGTTAATTTGGTTGCAAAGGCCGATGCAGGGACAAGAACAGCAACCGCAGGCGAATTGACCCGCTTCAATAAACTTCAAGGCCATTCTGTGAACCTTAAAAATAATGGAGAGATCTGCTCCAAAACGAGTGAATGTCATGAGAAAAATTAAACCCATCTTCCTTTTATTAGCGGCAGCCATGTTGACACATCATGAGGCATCTGTTTATGCCGAATCCTGGATTAATTTTCAGGACGGCGCAACAGCGGAGATAGCAATCTTCAGAAGCGACGATCCGCTTCAGTATGCCCATCACATCCTGAAACTCATACCACCAGGGGGAAACGTACCGATTTCGGATTCCAATCGAGTTACATACCGGTATGACGGCGCGGCGTTCACTACCATTTGTGACGGTGCGATGCGGAATTTCGGCACTGCCTCCGCTTCGGAAATTCAAAACCGAATTTCCTGCATGGTGGACCGGTCCAATCCCAGCGCACCCGCCAGTCAGGTGTATGTGTCCTTAACCATCTTTAATCAGGCCGTTTATGATTATTCTTATGCGGACCGGCCGGACTTGCAAATAGACCCGCATCTGAAAGGCACGTCTTCAACCTCGCCCTTCTGCGTATCCGATGAACTGATTACGTCAGCATCTTTCTGTAAATGGGAGCGGCAAAACTTGAATGATCCTTTTCTGATGGGCAAAGGTGTCCCATTAAACGCCTGGCTGGTATATGGCCGGACATCTGTCACCGATCTGCCGCTTTCTTATACAATAGAAAATGATGCGCAATACCCGTTTAACGAAGGTGACCAGGTATGCGCGGCAGACTTAAATCATGACGGGCTGGTCACCACCAATGAAATGACCACCTGTATTGAAGCAGAAACCGGATTTTTATGTCCTTTCCAAAAAACCTCCTGCATTGGTGAAACCTGTCCTTTGGGTTCCGGTTATCCCTGCCTGACCCATAGCGGTATTTCAGAATGTTCCCGATATACCTGC
Organism: Desulfosalsimonadaceae bacterium; assembly: GCA_049297455.1. Classification (GTDB taxonomy): domain Bacteria; phylum Desulfobacterota; class Desulfobacteria; order Desulfobacterales; family Desulfosalsimonadaceae; genus SURF-3. The sequence goes on from JBAQUK010000210.1 coordinate 18,324, forward strand.
CATGAATTTCATGAAGCTACGTCGGTCACTTCAAGCGACACCACTCAGGGCGCGACGGACAAGCTGGATGATGGCACCATTGATAAAAACGGCAACTGCCTCGGTCAGATTTATATCTTTTCAGGAAAAGACAAACGCTGTCGGCCGGACGGGATTGAGACCGGTTATTTTGACTGCTGCGGCGGCAGTGATGTCTGGTTTGATGTGGCCGGCGAACCCATAAATCCTTTTTTGCCGCCGGTCGGTTCTATTGTCGCCAGCCGAATATTCAACTGCAAAGGGGAAGAAAAAGAGCTGATCGCATTAAACCAGAAGGGTTTGTGCCATTATGTGGGAAGTTATTGTTCATTGGAAATCTTCGGGCTCTGCATCCAGCGAAAGAAGACTTCCTGCTGTTTCAACTCCAAGCTGGGCCGCATCCTTCAGGAACAGGGCAGGCCCACGTTGCGGGCCTTTGCACCCAGGGGGAACTGGGGCTCCCCAAAACACCCGAACTGTCGGGGGTTCACGCCGGAAGAATTTCAGATGCTGGATTTCTCCAAAATCGATCTGTCCGAATGGTACGGCGACATTCAGACAAACACCCAGAGCCAAATAGCCAACACCATGCAGAAGAGAATCGAAAATGCGTATGACAATGTTCAGTAAACCATCAGTAATTTTAATAAGCTTGCTGGCGATATTTTTAAGCGCGCAGGCAAACGCAGCCATCCATAACCTTGGGGTTTTCGGCCGGGAATACCCCATTGCCGAGAAGGACGCCATACAGGAACTCAAAGACAGAGCGGCTGCGGTGGACTGGAATCAAGTCTTCAGCCCTGAAAAAACCGAAAAAGCCATCAAGGGCTACAAACCGGAAACCATTTCCCTGCCGGCAGCCCTGGAAAACCGGAACCGGCTTGTGGATATCAGCTATTCATTGGAAATGGACATCCCGGACGGGAAGGGCGGTATCCTGTATTCCAGGGGCTATGTTTTTAATCCGCTCTCGTATGTGAATTTTTCAAAAACCCTGGTGATTATCAATGGAGACGATGCCAGGCAGGTGGACTGGTTCACGGGTTCC
>JBAQUK010000211.1:0-62707 GCA_049297455.1 Desulfosalsimonadaceae bacterium
TCCCGCCACCTGTTCAAAAAAAGATATTTTCTTATATACAGACACCAATTCAACCGACACCGGGCTTGTTCAACCACCGGATAAGATCGTGGTTCGCTTCGCTCTCACGATCTATCCTTATTCGTTAGTTTTGATGATTTCATCTGCCCACCTTTCTGTTGCGACACGCAACCACTTTAGGGTCTGTTCTCCTTCGTATGTGGTGTATAGAGATATCACGATCTGTCGCTGCCTTACGCGGAGCAGCGCAAATCCTCCGGCCATCTTCCAGCTTTGTTCGTTGCGCGTCACCTGTGTTGCCATGCCATATCCAAACGCATCTTCCTTGGAGAAGTATACGCCAAGCGGGACAGGCTTGTCCAAAAGAACCTTAGTGTCCAACATCTTGCTGATCGGATCGAGGCTTTTGTCGACATCCTTCATCATTGCGGCTATGGATGCGTCGTCCTGCAAGGACTGCTTGAAAGATTGCTTGTAAGCATCTACCTGGTTCTGGAAATCGAGCGGTCCACAGTCCATGTATTCACTCCTGCGGCCGACAAAGGCGAGGGCGTATTTTGAAAGCCTCAGATTTGGATGGTTGGCAAAACGCGGGATGTCATTCGTTAAAAGGAAGGCACAAAGAAGACGGTTAGCCTCTCCTACATACATCTCAAGTCCTTGCCGATTGCTGTCGCCTGCTTCAACGAGATCATAGGCGGGACTGGGAATGACGACTGACGTACCTCCGACTGTGACCGAATGAATTACTGGTGACTGGCCTGATGCAGTACACGCAATCTCGACGACGAGAGCAAAGCCCAAGAGAGTCACTGCAAGTCGCTGTCTCATGTCGCATCCTCCTTGTTCTGTTGACCAACGAGTAATTGAACGGTTTCCGGGTAACTCCCCAACTTGCGAAACTTTCAAAGCACCAGGCAGTGATCTTTTTGCCGCAGGCCTTGAAATATAGGGCCGCCAATTCCCCTTATGCAGATTTAACTACCCTGAAATATATATAAATCTCTTTGCTTACAATTTACAATCATTTATTTTCTTCTTTCCGTATATCTTGTCAAAATAACGGCTATCAGGAAGGAAGCGGATTCCATGTTCCGGCTACCCCTTCGGTATTATTCCAATTCCAAATCAAAGCGCTATCTTCGTTGGCTCGTCTTCGGCTCCTCAACGTACTAACTGTACGCCTTCGTCGCCTCAATCCTCGCCGCCTTGATATCATCTTTGATTTGGGATTGGAATTACAGTCGAAGGCGGGGTTTTATTTCCCATTGCGATGCGGCCCGGCACAATGGTTTCCGCGGAGAAAGGGGGCAAGCTGTTTGAACGGTTAGGCGGCACGGTAAATTTGTTCTCGCAATGGAATACTGGATGCTCAATGGTCATTTTAGAAAAAAGCCCCTGAACATCGAACAAAGAACGTCCAACATCGAACTTCGAATAAGGATGTCGCTATCGCTCCATGGTTTTTAACTCTTGGAGTTTGCCATACCCGTCCCGACGTGATGTTTACAGGTTTAACAGTAAAAATGATCGCCGCAGGCGTTCCACATTCGACGTTCAATGTTTGATGTTCGATGTTCGATGTTCGATGTTTCAAGGACAGATCAGAATTGAATCCAACCACCCGTATTCTATTGGTTTTCACAACAGAACAAAATCACCGTGGGTTAGGCGGGAGCTGACTTGTCTTTTTCGGAAAATTTTGACGGATGGTTATTTCGGGCTTGATCATTCTTTCGGCCACTCAGAGCCGCAACTGTTAGGGAGCGGTTCCGGTCGCTTACGCTTGCGGCTCGGACTGGAATTTTGGCCGAAACGATGATCAAGCCCGTTATTTATATTGATTATATTGTAAAATGTCAGCGTTAGAGACTTTGGAAAGGCAGAATTCAGGCGGGAAAATTTAAATTCCCCTCGCCCCGGCGGAGGTTCGGAGCAAGGGGAATTTTTTTACAAAACGCGGCCTTGATCATCATTTCGGCCATATTTTTTTGGAGTGCGAGGGCTTGCCCTCGCGGTTGCGCGGCAGCAAGCCGCCGCACTCCATACGAGCCACTCTATGCCAATAGAGAATGAACAACAAGGTGGCCGGAACCATGATCATGGCCCAAAACGCCCTATTCCATCAAATCCAGGGCGGCAAAAGGTTCTTTAATATCATCCACCGGCGCGGCCTTGACCACGTTCGATGTTATGCCGTAGAAATAATCATCGATAAACATGCCCCGGTACCAGGACGGATAATAGTAAGCGGTGTCCGACGCATCATAAGAATACAGGTTCATCCGGCCAAGCAGCTCAAAATCATAATCTTCCGTGAGCCGGTAGACCACCATCCCGTTAAAGGAATTTTCCCACGCATCCCCGTTGTCCGAAGATACCGTCGTATATTCATTCACCGGCAGGGCCAGCAGGTTCTGCTCAGGCCAAAAGGTGACCGCCTTGTGGTTGTACATGGCTTCGGAATAGGTGCCGCTGTCCCCGATTTTTGCGGTATGCAGCAGTTTGGGATTCGAAAAATCATGGATATCATAGATGGAAAGCTGCAACCCGCCGTTTTTGACGATATCGCCTTCGACAGTGGTGTCCTGACCGACGGAGAGCAGATAATTTTCGTTTAAGGGATGTAGATAGGTGGAATATCCCGGAACCTTCAGTTCCCCCGCGACCGACGGATGGGCCGGATCGGACAGATCCAGGGTAAACAGCGGGTCCACCTGGACAAAGGTCACGAGATACCCCCGCTCGCCCATAAACCGGGCGGAATAGAGGCGTTCGCCGGGGGCCAGATCCCGGATGCTGCCGATGACTTCGAGCTTGTCGCCGTTGTTTTTCAGGCAGAACACATGGTTTTTGGAAGTCCCTTCCCAGGTATTGCCCGTGGTGGTCGCTATCCGAAGCACGCCGTCATATTCCCCCAAAGAGAACTGATTTAAAATTTCGCCGTCCACCCGGCCCTGGGCAGAAAACGTGACCGCATCCCCAAGATCGAACTTGTAAATCTGGGTTTCAAAGGTCGGGTTCCTCCATTCGGCCGCAAACCCGTTCCCGTCGTCCACAAGATTATCCACCGGTTTTTCAACATCCGTATAATTATAGATGGTGGAAACCAGATACAGGGCGTCGGTTGACGCATAGACATTATGCGCATCGGCGATAAATCCCGTGCTGGTGAAATCTGCGGCCGGGTTTTCCATATCAATGGTGATGATGGAGATCATGGTGCCGCCGTTTTCATCTCCGGGCCGGATGAAATTTTGTGTCGCCACGGCCCGGCCTTCTTCAACCACCGCGCCGCCCGCGTCACAGACCGTATAAGACGGGACAAAATCATCCAGGGTCAGGGGCGCCAGGGTTTGATTGTTGGCCTCGGTCACCGCCTCTTTGCCGACTTCCGAACCGTCATACCAGATTTCAAGGGGCGGCAGATCCGGCAAAAACTGCGCCACCACATGAAGGTTGCCGCCGGTGATCCGGGAAGTGACCAGATAGCCGTCCACCTGGATGTCCTTGATGGTTGCGGGAGCCGCCGGGTTGCTCACGTCCACAATCAGGATTCCGGTTTTTTCCTGATACGGAATCCAGTACGGCATGCCCACACTGATCTTTTCATCTTCCCGGTAAACAATGGGCTCATCCACACCACTCGACGGCCGGTAGATCGCCACGAGCTTGCCGCCATAAAGATAAATGGAATCAATCGAGCCCCCGGCTTTTACATAACTCACCACATTCATGGATTCCGCCGGCTTTGCGGCAATAATCCGCACATCGCTGTCGCTTGCCACATAGAGATAGTCGCCGTCCGTTTTCACCACGTCGGATTCATCCACACCCGCTTCCTGGATGTTGGTTCCGGAAAAGCCCTTGTCGTCCCCGCCCACGGGCGCGGTCGCATCGGCTTCCATCATATAATTACGGACCTGGGACGGGGTTGCACTGGTGGCGTACTGCTCTTTCAAATAGGATGTCAGGGCCTCATCCGACTCAAAGCTCGACACATGGATGCTGGTTTTGCTGGTCCCGCCCTCATTGCATCCGGCAATGGCCAGCACGGCGGCCAGAAACACGGCAATGAGGAGCGGACGAAAGGCTTTGATCTTACAGGTTTTCATGACGGATCTCCTTTGGTTTCGGGTAGGACGGGACAAATCAAACGGTCTGGGTTCAAATCAAAAAAAAATTACAATCGTTTGTGGCGTTGCACTGATAGTATCAAAACCGCATTTTATAAAACAAGTATTTTATGTTTGCTTCTGATTAAAAACGTATTCATAAGAATACATATTTATAATCCATTATTTCATATTTTTATTTAAAAAATAAGTAATTATATAAATATATATTAAATTATTTTTAAGTATAAATGATATTTTTTGAATACAAATTGTGATATGGTGAGGCCATTCGGATGGCCGCCGGCTGCGTTCAGATACAAGATCCACGAAAAGGGAAAACCTCAAAGGAAGTGGTGAAATCCCGCCTGAATTCTGATATCATGTACCCACTTGGCCATTTGGCCGGTTTCACGGGTCAAAACTGATTCATACAAAAATATATTAATAATATCAAAATTTTATACAATATTTAACAATCTTCCAAAAAAGGAGAAACCATGAAACCCCATTCTCTGGCAGTTCTCTGCGGTATGATTTTTTGTTTTCTGTCGCTGTTGTTCACAGGGTGCGGCAGCGGCTCTTCATCCGATTCACTTCCCGTGGTTACCCTGGAAAACGGGGTGATGATTCCGACGGCCTCGGATGTCCGGCGGCTGGAAACCGCCGACGGCATGGCGTATTTTGTCACGGCGGATGCCTTGCTGCATATCGTGAATATTTCGGACATCAACGTCCCCAGGGAGATGGACGCTATCCCCGTGGACCCGGAAGCGGATATCGCTCTTGGCGGCGGGATGCTCTATGTCCTGGAGAAGAACATTCTCCGTATTTTTGACGCGACCGATCCCGATTCGATCAGACACCGGCAGGACATTGAATTGCAAAAAATCATCGATTCCCCTGATCCTGTTTCTTATTTTTCCTCCCTTGCCTATCACAACGGCAGGGTGTTTGCCGTGCTCATGTCATGGACAAGTCACGGCGCGCCGTACACCTATTTTTATGCCATGGATGCCGCACGTCCGGAGGAAGTCCATGCGTATCTCATGGAGGAGAATGCGGATCAAATCGTGGGGGCCGACGGTGACGTGGTTTACGCAAACCATTATGCCAATATCAGCCTGATGGATACCGGGGATCTGAACCATATCCAATCCGAAACCATCGGACTGAGCGCCGTTGACTCTCTGAGACTTGCGGTGGCGGACCAAACAGCCTGTTTCATCAACCAGACCGGGGCAAATGATTATCCCCTTGCCCTGGCCATCGCGGATATCAGCGGTGCGCCGGCTGATCCCGTGGACCCGTCGGGAACCCTGCCGTTTACCGGAAAAGCGGACCGGGGGGTCTCGGTCTACCCCAAAGCCCTGGTTATTCAGAACCAGGCGGCATTTGTGGCGCTGATCAGCGGGGAGCTGGTAATCTTTGACATTCATGATCCCGACCATCCGGAACAGATTAAAACCATTGATTACGGGGTTGTTGACGCCATCGGCGTTCCGGAAATCCGGTTCAGGGACATGGAAATATTAGACGACACCGCGTTTATCGGGTGTTCAAAAGGACTGGTGATACTGGATCTGGCGGGCGGCACGGCCCGGGTGGGACGGTTCATGGACAGTCCGGCAGCCGGTCTGACTTATAATACACCGTCTTTGCATGGACTGACCGGCGACGGGGGCGAATTTTCATACCAATCCGGCGAAACCGTGGAATTTTCGGTAGGCGGCGTGAGCCTGGGCCAGGCTTTGGGAAAGGCCATCGTCACGCCGGTGGATCTGGTTCCGGGGGCCGCGGATGAAACCGACCCGGTTGTCACCAACATCGCCCGCCTGCTTCTGTCTCTGGATGCGGATTGTGATCCCGCAAACGGCATATCCATTTCCCAAGCCATCCGGGAGGAGATGCAGGGGAGAAGCATTGATGTAACAACCGGCCCGGAGATTTTTGAAAGCCAGGCTGATGCCGTCTTGTCTGCGCTGAACAGCCGCAATCTGTTTGCCTGCGGCGATGTCGCTTTATGGCCTATGGATGAGGCCCGCCGGCATTTACGTGCAACGATTAAAGGGACACCCCAGTATAAACTGACGGTCAAGGCAGGCCAGCATTGTTCCGTGACCATTGACCCCCGGCAGGATTTCTATGATGAGGGACAAACCGTCACCCTGACCCTTGTTCCGGAAACCGGGTGGAAATTCAAAAACTGGCTGGGAGACGCCGGCACATATGAAAACCCCGCCATTGTCACCATGAACCGCGACCGAACGGTCATCGCCGTTCCGGAAGAAGCGGCGCCCTCCTCTTTCCCGGTGCCGGTGGTGCTGCGGATCACGGAATCGGGCTCCGGAACCGTGACCGCCAATCCGCCGGGAGGGACGTATCATGCTGACCCGCACGGATATTTGACGAAAAACCTGGTGGTGGCCCTGACCGCGATACCCGCTCCCGGCTGGACTTTTGACCACTGGGAGCAGGATGTCACCGGCACGATGAGTCCGGAAACCATCGTGATTGACGGGTACAAAAACGTCACGGCGGTGTTTGCCCCCCTGCCTTCCAACCGGCATACCCTTCAGGCGGATCATACCGGAATGGGCGGCGTCCGGCTGGACCCGCCCGGCGGCGTCTATTATGCGGGAACCCCGGTGACGCTGACCGCCATCCTCGAAGCCGACTGGACGTTTACGGGTTGGGGCGGGGGCCTGTCGGGAACCGATTCCCCACAAATACTGACCATGTCAACGGACTATCAGGTAACCGCCGAATTTACGGAAACGCCGGGCGAACGTTTCACCCTGACCGCCCTGACGGACCGGGGAACGGTGGTGAATTTCTGGCCGCCTGCGGCGCTGACCTATGAAGGCAGCATGGTAAGCGCCGAATACAAGCCGGGAACGGCAGTGACGGTCACCGCCGTGACCCGGCCGGGTTATGTGTTTATCGGATGGGGCGGCGATCTTTCCGGATCGGATAATCCGCAAATCCTTACCATGGATGGCGACAAGACGATTTCGCTGGTATCGGAAGCGCAATGATGAAAATCATTCTCCCTCGCATGCTGATGGCTGTGCTCGCCATTCTCTGCCTGGCCAGCTGCGATGATCATTCCGAAAAAGCCGGATTTAAAAACATCCAAACCGTTTCCGCCCTCAAAGACCACAGCCGGGAATTCATCCGGCGGGTGGAAAAAGTCACCGACGGGGTTTATGTGGCCATTGGTTTTGGCTTGGCCAACTCCGTGATGATTGTGGGCGATGACGGGGTGATTATTGTGGACACCATGGAGTGCGTGGCCGCGGCAACGGAAGTCCGCAAGGCGTTTGAAGCGATCACGAAAAAACCGGTGAAGGCCGTCATTTACACCCACAACCATGCGGACCACGTGTTCGGCGCGTCCGTATTTGCGGACAATCCCGCCATCCCGGTCTATGCCCACGAATCCACCAGCGGATATATCGACCGGGTGGTCAGCACCCTGCGCCCGATTCTCACCCGCCGCAGCATGCGGATGTTCGGCACTTTCCTGGATGATGCGGGACTCGTGAACGCCGGGATCGGCGCACGCCTGAACTTAAATGCGGACAGCATTATCGGCGTTGTGCGCCCCACCATTACCTTCGCAGAAGCACTCACGGATGAAATCGCGGGCGTCCGGTTCCAGTTGCGGCACGCGCCCGGCGAAACCGATGATCAGATTTTTGTCTGGCTGCCGGACAAAAAAGTGCTGCTGCCCGGCGACAATATCTACAAGACGTTTCCCAATCTGTATACCATCCGGGGAACTTCGTTCCGTGATCCCGCCGACTGGGTGAAAAGCCTGGACATGATGCGCGAACTTCGACCGGAATACCTGGTGCCCTGCCATACCGGCCCGGTCACCGGCGCGGACAACATCTACCGGACACTCACGGATTACCGGGACGGCATTGCGTTTGTGCATGACCAGACCATTCGCGGCATGAACATGGGGCTCACACCGGATGAACTGGCGGAGATTATCCATTTGCCCCCGCATCTGGCGAAATCCCCGTATTTGCAGGAATTTTACGGCACCGTGGCGTGGTCGGTAAAATCCATTTTTGACGGAAACCTAGGGTGGTTTGACGGCAACCCGTCCCGGCTGTTCCCGCTGCCGCCCCTGGAACACGCCAGGGAAATGTCAAACCTGGCCGGGGGTGACGACAAGCTTTTGGTAAAAGCGGAAAAAGCGTTTCAAGACGGGAATTTCCAGTGGGCCCTGGAACTCACGGACCACCTGATGCGCCTGAACCCGAAAAATAAGGCCGCCGCCGACCTTCGCGTGAAATCGCTGACTGCCCTGGGAGAACGGCAGGCCAACCCCAACGCCCGGCATTATTACCTGACCTGTGCGGCGGAACTCGGGCAGGGCCTGAAAATTCATCAGCAGGGAAAACCCACGATGGAGATGGTGCATTCCCTTCCCATGTCCCGTTTTTTTGATGCGCTGGCGGTGAACCTGGACCCGGAGAAAAGCGCGGATGTGGAAGAAACCGTGCAGTTTGTTTTTCCGGACAGCCATGAAACCTATTTTATCCAAATCCGGCGCGGAGTTTCGGAAATTCAACCCCGGATGGCGGAGAACCCCGGCATCACCGCAACCGTTGATTCGAAAATCTTCAAGGAAATGCTGGGAAAACTGAGAAACCCCGTCACCACCATCGCCACGGAATTTGACATTAAAGGCAGCACTGTGGGATTTTTAAAATTCATGGCCATGTTTGACCCGGCGTATGAAGAATAAAAAAAACTGCGGGATCACTTTTTGGATATGTGCATGGAAATCACCGCTCTGAAAACTTCAACATTCTTGGTATCCGTGACATGAACCGTCATCGGAAGCACCTGAGGGGAATTCAACTCACCGGTTGATATCTCACAGGTCGCCTTTAAGTCGGTCCTCGCGATTTTCAGATATTCCACCTGCATGCCTTTCGGGATCCATCTCATATTTCGGGGCAATGTGACTTCCAGCATGGTGCCGGCAGCCAGTTAACTGATATTGCACATGGCAATGGCATGAACTGAATGGATATGATTTTGCACAGCCCGCCTGTTTTTCATCGTAATTTCACAATAGCCGGGGCGCAATTCTTTAAAGAGAGGCCGAATCGTGGTAAAGTACGGGGCTTTAAAGCAGACAAGCCTTGAAAAAAGATGATTCCCGAACGGCAGTTTCCGGCATTGATTGTAAATATTGAGCAACCTGTTCATTCTGTATCTCCTTTTTTTACTTGTTATAAACAATATTTGATAATATCAAGCAATTCAGCCAAAAAAATGGCCCGGATGATAATGAATCTCCGGGCCGTTAACCGAACTTAGGGCCAAAGCTTGCCATCACCCGCTGAAATACCGAGATTTCAAGGTCGCTAAACCCCTCTTTAATTTTATCATTGGCCAACTTTGCGATTTCTTTGGCCTTGGATGCCTGCTGCTTCCCTTTATCCGTGATTCCGATCAGGTATTGACGACGGTCATCCGGATTGGGCCCTCGAATGACAAGGCCGGATTTCTCCAGCCGGTCAACCACTCTTGTGATCGCCGAATTGTCAATTTCAAGGATATTGCTGAGTTCGCTCATGGGCCGGAGGTCACGCTGTCCCAGCAGAAACAGAATGCCCATCTGGCCGGGTGAAATATCAATATCCTGGGCTTTAAATTGGGATTTTAAATACTGGGTCAATTTAGAATGTGCTTTTGACAATAAAAACAGCAATCGGTCATCCATTTTCGCCCCCCTTTTATTTATGCTATCAAAATTTGACTATATCAAATAATTTGTCAAGCGTTTTTATCTGCCGAGACCCGGTGGTTTCCGTGAAAAGGCATTATGGTTAAATAAAAATCGGGTTTATCGGAATTAATTTTGCGATTTGACTTTTGGACTTTTGGGCGGCGGCAGTACTCCGCCCGTTCGATGGTTTGTTATGCCTTTTTAGAACAACCCCAAAGCGTTTCAGGCGCTATATCAATATTTCACTGCCGAAAATCGCCTTTTGCGTGAAAAAGCCATAAGGTCGGGTTAACAACGGGCTTGTTTTAAAGCAGATAATCCAGTTCACTAATTACCGGCATCCAGTTGAACTGGCAATTTTCCACCAGGTAAGACAAATTCTTTTCAGACTTCCAGCTATATCCTTTCTCCTGGCGGATATCCTCAACCGTCACTTTCCCGCTATACTTGATATACGGCAGGTATTCAGGCGATTGTTCCACATCCCACCCGTCCTGCTGATCCTCCAACGCATCCACATCAACAAGTTTCCACTTGCCGTCCTCGGGGCTGAGCACTTCATTCCAGCAATGCAAAAGCGGTTGGGAAGAAAGGCTTAAAACGCCGCAGGTAATGCAAGACTCAATTCCCTGATCCTGCAGTGCCGCCTGATAAGCAATGGCCTTATCTTTACAGTCGCCATCCCCTCTTTCAATGGAGACCTTTGTGTCCGGAAGCGGCACAAAAACAGTCGAACACCCTGTCGTAAAAACGATTAACAGCACAAACAAGTATCCCGCTATGCTACCCGCCATGGATAGACCATGGGCCAGGTTGGATATTAAGGATTCGCCGATTCCCTTCTCTTCAGAAATCATTAATATTGCGGTGCCGGGATGATTTTTTTTGATAATTGTGTTTTTCATTTGCAACCCTTTCCTTGAAAAGGATGAATTTCTATTTATTTTAAAAAGTTATCCTTAAAAAAACGCCTTCACCATGATACATAGCAACATGCCTGCCAAATTCTTAAAAAGCATTGGAATATTTTTTATCTTATTGAAATTAAATATATTTTTGTTTCAAAATGGTTTTGAGCGGTATGGGAGGAAATGCCGCCGAACCTGACATTTTGTCGCCATTCCCACTGAAGGAATGCTGATTTTCTTAAAAACACTTAAAATTAAAGCAATTAAATAACCACGACAAAATGTCCTTGCCCGGACAAGTTGTCGTGTTGAGTCTCAGGCATGGGGTGAAAGCAATGTTCCGACTATCAAACAATCGCGTTGATGAAATGAAATACCTATAAATCCCGGTTATTCCTGCTCTTTTGCTGAAAAATTTGACATGGGCTCAAAAATGGATTACGGGGTTTATGTCAGGTATTTCCTGTTGAGCGGCAACGTCGACCTCATCCGGGCCGCCGCGAGCCTGGATAACGGAAATGAAGCGCTCTTTAATGTGTTGGAAGTGCGCCGGATCATAGTGCCGGAGATGGCGTACCTCTCCGCCCAGAGACGCAGCGCCTCCGATCTGGCAGCACTTGAGCAAATCATCATTCGACCCGACCTGACCCTGATGAAACGGGATATCCGGGTCCACATTGGCAAGGAGGTGGACATGAGTAAAGTCAGAACCGAGGTCATTCTGTCGGACACGAAGCGCGGCATCGCCACAGCCGTGAGTGAGGTTTTTGAACATTTCGGCGGAGGCCAAAAACTCCTGCGGTCCAGCCGGGACGTCTATATCAAGGTCAATGGCGTGGGGCCCGAACCCAACGTCTACACCGACCCGGAAGTGCTGCGCGAAACCATCCGATATTTTCGCCAGTGCGGGGCGAACACGATCTATGTGATGGAGAACTGCACCCAGGCCAATTTCACGCGCCTGGTGTTTCAGGCCACCGGCTATCTCCGGATTTGCAAGGAAACCGGAGCTGTTCCGGTCTATCTGGACGAAACGCCCGCGGTTCCGATTTTCCTGGAAGGCATTGAGGAATTTGTCGAACTCTCCCACTTTGTGTTCGAACGCCTCATTGAACATGGCGAGGAAAACTTCTATCTCTCCCTGCCCAAACTCAAAACCCATTCCATGTCCCAGGTGACCCTGTCCATCAAGAACCAGTTCGGCCTCGTGCACCAGCGGAGCCGCATCGCGGACCACAATTACCGCATCCACCAGAAGTTCGCGGACATTTACCGGGTGCTGCGGCCGGATTTCGTTCTGGTCGACGGGCTCATCGCCACCACCCACGGCCACTACCCCACCACGTATAACGCAGACAAGTGCGTGGTTCCCATGGACCTCCTGATCGGTGGTCCGGACCCCCTGGCCACGGATGTGACGGCGGCTTCCCTCATGGGCTTTGATGTGGCGGCGGTCAGACATCTGGATCTCTGCCGCGCCACCGGAATCGGCATTGCTGATCCGGCCCGCATCGATATCATCAACAAACCCCTGTTCGAGGCGCGTAAAAAAAACCTCACCTGCGAACTGCTGGACGATTACCCGCCGGATCTTACCTTTCTCAGGGGGAGTGAGCGATGCTGCAAGGAGGGTTGCCGCCGCAATACCGAGAGCGTGACTGAGATGATCTACCGAGACCATCTTGGTAAGGGCGGTTTCACAATACTGATGGGCAAAGGGATTGAGAAAAAGGCGGTCGAAGCCATCACCGGGCGGGCCCATATCGCCGGGAGCTGCGCCATCCAGGATTACGGCGTTTTTCTTCAGGAACGTCTGGGCCGCCGCAACGTGACCATGAGCCCTGGGTGCAACGATCTGGCCTTAACAGTTCATGGCCTGTGCAAACAGATGGGGATTCACCCGATTCAATTATCACAGGTGAATCCGCTTCATTCCGCAGCCCTGCTCGTCACGGCCAAGCTTAAAGGGTCACGGGCCAATATTGTCCCGTTGATTTAGCAGGGTATTAACTGCCGCTTAGTTCTGCCGGAACAAATGGGAGAAGGTCCGGCTCACCGTGAGCACCTCCAGATGCCCTTTTAACCGGAGCTGAAACCGGCCGGTCACGGACCGGCTGACTTTCTCTATACAGCGGACGTTGACAATGATGCCGCGGTTGATCTGCCAGAACAGGTTCTGATCGAGTTCTCCGGCGAGGTCTTTGATGGGGGTCTGAATCAGGGATTCGCAGTCGGCCGTGATGACCGCCGTGTATTTGTCCTGGGCGATGAAACACAATACATCATCCACGGAAATCAGGGTGATATCGTTTCCCTGCTGGGATTTGATCCACTGGAGGGTTGCCGGTTTGCCGTTCTGTTTTGTTAATGCGTCCAAGCGTTTGAGAAGATTTTTCAGATTGTCATGCTGGTCCGGATCACCTGAAATGCGTTTTTTGATGCGCATCACCGTTTTTTCAAGACGTTCAATGGTGACGGGTTTCAACAGATAATCAACCGCTTCACTTTCAAAGGCCTCGATGGCGTACTGGTCATATGCGGTCACAAATACGATCCAGCATTTATCGGATATTTTCTTCGCCACCTCAATACCGGACAAACCGGGCATTTTAATATCCAGAAACGCGATATCCGGCTGGTGCTCCCGAACCAGTTCAATGGCTTCCAGACCGCCTTTTGCTTCACCGCAGATCTCAAGTTCCGGCCAGGCATGAGTGAGCTGAGACCGGAGATGACTTCTCAACTGGGTTTCGTCATCCACAATGACGGCTTTAGGAAACTTCCGGGTACCTCAATAATGGCTTTCACCCCGCACGGGTGGTTTTCCGTTATCCTCAGATGACCTTTGCTGCCGTACAGCAGATGCAGCCTTTCGCGGATATTGGCAAGGCCCGTCCGCGCGCCTTTTTCAAGGCTCATGCCGAGGCCGGTATCGGCAACCGTAATCTGAATGGCATGATTCCGGGTTTCGGCGCTTATCAATATCCGGCCTCCCTCCACTTTGGGTTCAATCCCGTGCTGAATCGCATTTTCCACCAGAGGCTGTATCAGCATCGGCGGAAACGGTATTTTTTTTAAACGATCGGGAATATCCGTCTCATATTGCAGGCGCTCCTCCAGACGGACTTTAAAAATATTCAGATACGCGATGACCAGGTTGATCTCATCACCGATAGTGGACAAATCCGTTCTGATTTTTGAAAGGGATGACTCCAGGTAAAGGATGAGATCCTGTTGCATGGATTTCCCCTTCTCCATATCCGTATCAAACAGGTTTAAAATATTTGACAGGGTATTGAACAGAAAATGCGGCTCAATCTGGGCCTGCAGGGCCATAAGCTTGGCTTCGGTGATTCTTTTTTCCATCTGCAGGCGCCGGACCTGCGCTTTTTCAAGGTTGGACTTGGTGATGGCCATGCTTTCCCAGTAGAATGCGGACCCGTAAATGATGGATCCGATGAGGGTGCCGAACAATAAATTAATAAAAAACATTTCCCTGTTGCTGATGGAAAACATCGCGGCCATCACCGAACCCGTGACGACCGATATGATGATCACCATAAACCGGGAGGTGATTTGTATTGGATTAAGCACATAAAGCGCGCTCAGCACGGTTGTTAACGTAATAAAACCGCCCACCTGTGAAGAGATCAGGTGATAGGAGAGCCCGAATTCGCTGATTCGGACAGCCCAGAAAAACAATCCCAATACCAGGTTGATGGCAATGATAAAACCATACCAACTGACAACGGCTTTTTGATCAATAGTTAATAAACTCAAATGCATAAACTGTTAACCCGGAATTATTCACTGAAATTTCCAATACCCAATCCGTCAGGCTGAAGAATCGAACGGGGTATCGTTATGCCGATCATCCCGGCATTTCCGCCTCTTTTTCCATACCGAACTCCATGACGGCCCTGAGATTTCCAGACACATCATTTTTTAATACAAACAAGCTGTTATCGCCGAATAATTCATAAAGCCGGTGCCGGATATTTTCAAAACTCTTTAAAAATTTATTGTTCATCGCTGCCCCGAATCCGGACCGGATCACTTCAAACCGCAATCCGGCGCTGTTCTCTTCCCCCGAAACGGTGATAAGGTCGCCGGCGTCGCCGGCTTGCTCTTTTTCAAGGGAAGCCACCGTTTCCACCAGGGAATGCACCAGCATGGTGGGGATGGCCATGCTGGTTAATGGGTCGGATATACTGATTTTATAGTGCATTTTATTATTTTGCCCGGCTATCAGAAGATCCAGGTAGGCACGGATCATGGCGGTTTCCTGGCTGACCGTGTGGGTTTCATTCCTGAATTTGGAAAGGGACAGGCGCAGGTACCGGATCAGCGAAAGCTGCATGGATTTCGCGGTTTCCGGTTCCGAATCAAGGAGTCCCAGAATCCGGTTCAATGTGTTGAATAAAAACCGGGGGTCGATTTGGGTCTGAATCAACTTTAATTGCGTCTGGGCGATTTTTTTTTCAATGTCCAGGCGTTTTTTCCGTTCCTCCTGGATGCTGGAATTGGTTACGGTGATGCCTTCCCAATAATATAAAAACCCGATGATAATCGCCACAATCATCATATTTAAGACAAAAAGGAAAATGGAATCATGATGATTGAGAGGCCCGATCCCCACGATCAACGGCGGCAGCATTTTACCGGCGATGGAGCCTGCCGAAGAGAATATAAAGATGGTCAGCAGACGGATCCGTGGGGTTGCATTTTTTAATATGATCTGGGCGAAGGCGCCGAAGTTCAGGATGGAAAATCCCTGACACTGGGAAAAAATAAAATGATGCCCGAAAGAATATTTTTTTGACAATGACCAGAAAAAAAGCGCAAAAAAAGTGTTCACCGAAAAAGTGAACACATACCATTTCAGGGCGACCTTAGGCGTTATATTTGTATACGTATAAATCATCGTTGATGGCGGATAGTGTCTTAAATGTATGGTTTCTGATATATTTTTAACCGGATAGACGATATAAAGACAAGAGGAAAAAGCAGGCTGAAAAATCTGTTTGAGGTAACGGCGGCCGGATAATGTCGCACTTAATGGTTTGCCATGGTTTTGCAGTTGGCGATGAGGGCATTAAACACATGGTGATTTTTTTTTACCGTTTCATATACATCTTTTGCGAGCTGCTCACTGAATACAAAAGATGCATGGCTTTTTGACTGCATGAGTGATGACCAGCATTCATGGTCGTCTATCCAGCCGTTTTCCAACGCCTCGCGAAGGCATTTATGATATGGTTTCGGGGATAAAAGGTATTCCTGATAAAATGCGAAAATGGTTTCACACGCGATCTCATACGTACATTCAAACCGCCGGATGGTTCCGTCAATGGCCAGAGCGTGCGAAACAGGCATGTCCAGCGCTTCCAGGAGTTTCTGATAAGAACGGGAGAGCTGATTTAAAATAGCCGTTTTTTCCATCGGGAAAACCTGCCGACAAAACGTTGAGGTTAAAAAAAAATCAGAATAAGCTGACAGACCGGCTTGTTATACCGGCCTGTCAGCGGCGCACGAAATCACTTACCGACCTTTTGGAGGAAGCCCGTCTCATAAAACAGCTCTTAGTGTTTTGTAAGACTATCGGCTTGGCCTTTTGGAGGAGAGAATAGCCGGGGTGTTCTTTTTTGTTTAATACGGCCCGATAAAACGGCGTATAATCCGATAAAGTGGATGATAGCCCGGTAAGGAGGGAAGGGACAAAGGTATTTCCCCAAAAAAAATGGTCAATAAAATAGCAGACACCCCCCATACCCGCCCATTTGCCATCATGAAAGGCATTCCCTTCTTTATATTGATGGCCTATCTGTTTCTGGGCTTACAAAAAAATCTTGGGATCGCCGCGCCGGAGATCATCGGCGCAACCGGCCTGATCGTTATATTGCTGGCAGGGGGCGTGATGGCTCTTGATAAATCCGGAAACGGCTGGTCTCCGACGGTTATTCTGACCTTTGCGGCGGTGTTCCGGCTCCTGTTTCTATGGCGCGCACCAGAGCTATCCGACGACATCTTCCGGTATGTGTTTGACGGGATGATGACTATGAGCGGGCATAACCCGTATGCCGCGGCCCCGGCCAATGTCCTCCCCGCCGGTCCCCAGATGCGGGATCTGATTTCCCTGGTGAATCACCCGCACCTGACCACCATTTATCCGCCGGCCGCACAACTGGTGTTTGCGTTTGGCAGCTTTACCGGCGGGGTTTTCGGCATGAAACTGGTGCTGGTCCTGTTTGACCTCGGCACCTGTGCGGTTATTTTAAAGCTGCTCAAGCACCTGAAACTTCCGGCCGGCCGGGCCGTTCTTTACGCCTGGCACCCGCTCCCGGTCATTGAAATCGGGGCCTCCGGCCACATTGACGCAGCGGCTGTGTTTTTCATGGTTTTCGCGTCTTTACTGATTCTGCCCGGCGGCGCCACAGAACCGGCTTCCGGCCCCACGCCGACCGGATCATCCGGAACCATTTATCTTCCGCTTGCCGCCGGAATAATGATGGCTTTTTCCATACTCACCAAATGGATCCCCCTGATTTTTTTTCCCGGGCTCTGGATGATGACGCCTCCACGCAAACGGCTCCATGTGCTTTCAGGCATCCTCATCGCTGCTTTTATTCTGGTCCTCCTGTTTCTGCCGGATTTTACCAACAGCCTGAATACACTGACCACCTATCTTCAGCGCTGGGAATTTTCCGGATTTTTATTCAGGCATTTCAGGGCTCTGACGGGTTCGGGCAAATCCGCGCGGCTGATATGCGCTTCGCTCTTTATGACGATTTCCGGCGTGGTGTATATACGGATTTTCCTGAAAAATGATCCGCTCTACATATTAAAAGGATGTTACTTTATCGCTTTCGCCTTTCTTGCGTTAACCCCCACCCTGCATCCCTGGTACGCCCTCTACCTTGCGGCCTTCCTGCCGTTTGCCGCCGGTCCTGCCGGGCTTGTTTTTTCCTGGTCGGTCTTTCTCTCTTACCGGGTGGTGATGTCATACGGCTTGACGGGGCAATGGATTGAAAACAGCGGCATCCCGTTTTTGATCGTCATCGCGCCCATGGCGGCTGCCGGTTTAGGTGTCATCTGTCAAATGGCGGCCCAAATCATTAAGGCATCGCAAAAAAAACCGTAAAATTGCGCTCACGACAAATAAATTGACAAGGCCGACGGCTTTATCATAATCACGCACAGATATTATTTATTTAATAATGAAAATGTGAGTAAACAGCGTTATGAACAAAGCAAATATCGTCATCATCATCACGATTTCGATTCTTTCGGTCAGCATGTGGGCTTTTTTCAACCGTCCGGAAGCCGAACCGCCGTGGCCGGAAACCATCATGGGATTCTGCTTTTCCCCTTTCCAGAAAAATCAGGACCCCATGAAGCAAACGTTTCCCACACCGGAACAGATTGAAAGCGATCTGGCGCTGCTGGTGGGCAAAACCCATGCGATCCGAACCTATTCCCAGGAAAAAACCCTGGCCGAAATTCCCAAGCTAGCAAAAAAATACGGCATCAACGTGGCCATCGGCGCATGGATCGGGGATGACCTGTTCCGGAACCAGCTCGAAGTCGAACGGCTGCTGAAAAACACGCTGGAGAACAACAATATTGTACGGGCATTTATCGGCAATGAGGCCATCCTCCGCAACGAACTGCCGGTCGGCGATCTGATCAAATATATCAATTATGTCCGGAAAAGACTGGAAATTCCGGTCAGTACCGCCGAGCCCTGGCATATCTGGCTGAAATATCCGGAGCTGGCGAAAAACGTGGACTTTATAGGTGTGCATCTGCTGCCTTTCTGGGAAGAGCTTCCGGTCGACAGGGCAGTGGGTTACTGTTTTGAGCGATTAAATGAGCTGAAGAAAAGATATCCGGACAAACCCATTGTCATCGGCGAAGTGGGATGGCCGAGCCAGGGCCGGACTCGAAACCAGGCGGTCGCCACCCCCGCCAACGAAGCGAGATTTCTCCGCCGGTTTCTGGATCAGGCTAAGAAAGAGGGGCATATCTATTATGTCATGGAAGCGTTTGATCAGCCGTGGAAACGCCAGGACGAAGGCGGGGTCGGCGCGTACTGGGGCGTTTACAACCTGGAACGGCAGCCCAAATTCGTTTTCACCCAGCCCATCATTAAAATTCCCGAATGGCGGATCTTAGCCGGCATCTCCATCATGGTGGCCATTATCACCATGACCATGATCATCATGACCAGCGCGACACTGGACGTGCGGGGGCGGAGCTTTATCGCGGTGGTGGCGTTTTCCCTTGCCACGGTGGCGGTCTGGGCGACCTATGACTATATCCACCAGTACCTCACCGTCCAGACCATACTGGTGGGCATCCTCATCGTATCCGGCATGATCGGGGTCATCGTCGTTCTGCTCACCGAGGCCCATGAATGGGCCGAGACCCTGTGGGTGTCCGAACGGCGGAGGGCTTTTAAACCGGTGCATATGGATGAAGACAAGCTGCCCATGGTATCGATTCACCTGCCCATTTATAACGAACCGCCGGACATGATTATCGAGACGCTCGACGCCATTACGAAGCTGGATTATCCGGCCTATGAAGTCATTGTGATGGATAACAATACCAAGGACCCGGCTGTCTGGCAGCCGGTGGAAGCCCATTGCCGGGCGCTCGGGCCGCAATTCCGGTTTTTTCATGCGAACCCGCTGTCGGGATTTAAAGCCGGGGCCCTGAACTACGCCTTGCGTCAAACCGATAAAAATGCAGCCATCATCGCCGTGATTGACAGCGATTACCTGGTCAGCCCGCTCTGGCTGAAAGACCTGGTGCCCCAGTTCAATACGCCATCCGTGGCCATTGTCCAGGCGCCCCAGGATTATCGGGATGAAGATGACAATGCCTTTAAATCCATTTGCCATGCGGAATACCGGGGCTTCTTTTTTATCGGCATGGTGACCCGGAACGAACGGAACGCCATTATCCAGCACGGAACCATGACGCTGATCCGGCGGGCCGCGCTCCAGGAAGCGGGCGGATGGAGCGAGTGGTGCATCACGGAAGACGCCGAGCTGGGTCTCCGGATATTTGAAAAAGGATACGAGGCGGTTTACATTCCCAAGTCCTATGGCCGCGGTTTGATGCCGGACACGTTTATTGATTATAAAAAACAACGATTCCGGTGGGCTTACGGCGCGGTCCAGATCATGCGGCGGCATGCGGGCCAGTTGACGGGTTCCATCAAAACCCGGCTGACCACCGGCCAGCAATATCATTTCTGGGCCGGATGGCTCCCCTGGATTGCCGATTCCCTGAATCTGGTTTTCAACATGGCCGCGGTAGGCTGGTCCATCGGCATGGTCATGGCCCCGGAATCATTCAATGCGCCCATTATTGTTTTTTCCGTCTTTCCCCTGGCGTTGTTTTGCTTTAAACTGGCCAAGATCATTTACCTGTACCGCGGGGCCCATATTGTGGTCTCCACCGGCCGCACCATTGCGGCGGCCATCGCAGGGCTGGCGTTGTCCCATACCATCGCAAAGGCGGTCATCGCCGGCCTTTTCACCGAGAGCATCCCTTTTTTCCGGACCCCGAAAATGGCCGACAGCCATGTGTTTTTTCAAGCCATCGCCTCGGCCCGGGAAGAAACCCTGATCATGACCATGCTGTGGCTGATTGCAGGCAGCGTGGCGTTTTCCAAGTCCACCCCGTCGCCGGACCTCACCGTCTGGATACTGGTCCTGTTAATCCAATCCCTGCCGTATGTGGCCGCCCTCATCATTTCGCTCATCAGCGCATTCCCGAAACTGGGGGCGAAAAAAGAAATAAGCGTTGACCCGCTGGTGCAGGCTTAAAGGAATCCGGCGGGAAAAATATTCCGCGCAGAGACGCAGAGGCGCGGAGAGGAATGACATAGACCTATGCACCCTCTGCGCCCCGGCGTCACTGCGGGAGAACTAAAAAAAATGCTATCTGGAGGCCAGAGGAAGGCCCGAAGACCTCCATCTGACCATGGATGAAAGTGGATTAAAATCAGATGGCCGCAACACCGCTTTCCCCGGTGCGGACCCGGATGACCTGCTCCAGGGACATGACAAAAATTTTGCCGTCCCCGATTTTGCCGGTATAGGCGGATTTCTTAATGGCCTCCAGGACCTGATCCAGCCGTTCCGCCGGCACGACGATTTCGATTTTGATTTTCGGGATGAAATCCACCAGATATTCAGCACCCCGGTAGATTTCCGTATGGCCCTTTTGACGGCCGTATCCCTTGACTTCCGTGATGGTCATGCCCTGGAGCCCGATATCGCTCAACGCCTGCTTGACGTCATCGAGTTTGAACGGTTTAATAATGGCCTCTATCTTTTTCATATCATTTTCTCCTTATTATAAGACGCATGGAACCGAACATGCCTCTTCAGCGTTAAGTTAAATTTCAAATGCGCGTTCCCCATGAAGTGCGCTGTCCAAACCTTCGACTTCCTGTTCAGGATCCACCCGCAGCCCGCCGGTAAGCGCTTTGGTGACCAGCACGACCACGGCCGTTCCCGCCGCCGAATAAGCGATGGTGGCCACAATGGAAACCATCTGGATCACCACCTGTTTCGGGTTGCCGTAAACCAGGCCCGTTCCGAGGCTGTTGACAAGTGGAGATGCGAACAGACCTGTGGCCAGAGCGCCCCAGATGCCGCACAGGCCGTGTACGCCGAAGGCATCCAGAGAATCGTCATATCCGATTTTGAGTTTCAGCCGGGAAACGCTGAAATATCCCAGAACGCCCGCCACCAGTCCGATAAGCAGGGACGCCGGAAGATTCACAAAACCCGCGGCCGGCGTAATGGCTACCAGCCCCGCCACAACGCCCGATGCGATACCCAGCATCGTGGGACGCCGGGTGAAAAACCATTCCGCCCCCATCCATGCCAGGGCGGCCATGGCCGCCGATGTATTGGTGACGAGAAATGCGGAACCCGCAACCCCATCCGCCGCGAGCTGGCTGCCTGCGTTAAACCCGAACCAGCCGAACCACAACAGCGCGGCTCCCAGGGCGGTCATCATGACGCTCGACGGGAACATGGCTTCCTTGCCGTAGCCCTTGCGTTTGCCCAGCATCAGGGAGAGCACGAGACCGGCCACACCCGCATTGATATGCACCACATTGCCGCCCGCGAAATCCAGGGCCCCCATTTTGGCCATCCACCCCCCGCCCCAGACCCAGTGGGCCACCGGGCAGTAGATAACGGTAATCCAGAGCACAGCGAACACGATCCACGAAGAAAATTTCATCCGGTCCACAATCGATCCCAGAATCAGGGCAACGGTGATGCCCGCAAACGTCATCTGAAACAGCACAAACACATAGGTGGGAATCGTGCCGGACACGCTCTTGACATCTATTCCGGTTAAAAATACGTGGGACAAATTGCCGATCATTCCGCCCATGTCCGGGCCGAAAGCCAGGGTGTACCCGTAAACCACCCAGATAATGCTTCCCAGACAATAGGAAAGAAACGTCATGGCAAAGGTATTGAGCACATTTTTATACCGGGACATGCCGGAATAAAACAAGGCGAGCCCCGCGGGGGTCATCATCATCACCAGGGCCGTGGCGACAATCATCCAGGAAGTGTTTCCCGTATCAATGGCGTCTGCGGCCAGGGCCGGCGCCGCGGGCCATAATAAGAAACCCGATGCATACAGCCATTTTGTCATCTTTTCTCGTGTCATTTTTCTTTTCTCCTTAGCTAACAAATTGGGTTGATGACGGACGGGGTAACCGTCCATCCCTTAACATTTTGATAAACAGATATTCCAATTATCGTGCCAAAATGTGAATCTTATACTTATCAATATGAAATGATTGATAAATTGGATATTTTTTCAAAATTGTTATATTTTGCTTTATTTACATTTTTGTAATATCAGGCAGGCCCGGAATGTCATTCCAGACAACAGAAGCGGGAAAGAGGATAAAAGAAGAACTGGATAGGGCACGAAACGCTTAAATACAGGAGAAAAACACACTACCAATCCGATGGCGCCATTTTTGTCCGGCAATATTTAGGGAACAACATTTTTGTAACTCACGGCTTGCCGGCATCACCACATCGCCGATCACTGTCCTCAAGTCGACAGTGATCGGCCTACATGATGCGCACTTCATTAAATGGCGGCTTCGTTTTCTTCCCCGGTCCTGATGCGGTAGACTCGGGTTATCGGCGACACGAAGATCTTGCCGTCCCCGGTTTCGCCGGTTTTGGCCGCCGCCGCGATGGTTTTAACCAGACTTTCCGCTTCACTGTCTTTAACGACAATATCAATTTTGAACTTGGGTATCATATTAATGGTATATTGCCCGCCCCGGAACTGCTGGGTCAGGCCTTTCTGCCTGCCGTGGCCTTCGATCCGGGTGACGCTGATTCCGGGATATCCTTTTGTCTCCAGCGCCTGACGCACATCTTCGAATTTTTCGGGCCGTATGACGGCTGTTATTTTCTGCATGGTTCACCTCCCTGTTATATTTTTTATTTGTTTTGCATGAAAAATTCAGGATAAGCCGAGCCGCCGTGTTCGAATACATCCAGGCCCCTTACTTCTTCCTCGGGCGTGACCCTGATACCCATCACTGCATCCAACAATTTGAACACGATAAATCCGGCGCCGAATGCCCAGGCAGCAGCAACCGCTGCGCCGATAATCTGGGCGATCAGCTGACCGGACCCGCCGCCATAAAACAAACCGGTGACGAAAGGCGCATCCAGGGAATAATTCCCGTAAGTGCCATCGGCGAAAAGCCCCACGCTGATAAGCCCCCAGATACCGTTGACACCGTGGACGGATACCGCACCCACCGGGTCATCAATGCCCAGGCTTTCAATTCCGTACACGCTGATCACCACCAGCGCCCCTGCCACCAGGCCGATAACCATCGCGGCCCATGCTTCAACCCAGGCGCACCCGGCGGTCACCGCCACCAGCCCTGCCAGCACACCGTTAAAAGCCATGCCCACGTCCCATTTTTTGGTTTTGAAATAGATCATGAGCAAGGCGACCAGTCCGCCGGCGGCTGCCGCCAGATTGGTATTGACTGCGATCACTGCGATTCTCAGATGGTTGGCGTTAAAGGTGGAACCGGGGTTAAATCCGAACCAGCCGAACCACAGGATAAAGGTGCCCAGAGCCGCCAGCGTGATATTGTGACCGGGAATGGCGTTGGGTTTGCCGTCTTTAGAAAACTTGCCGAACCGGGGCCCCAGCACAATGGCGCCTGCCAGACCGAACATGCCGCCTACTGTGTGCACCACGCCGGACCCTGCGAAATCTAAGAACCCCATGCCGAAAGGAAGTTTGGACAGCCAGCCGCCGCCCCATACCCAATGCCCAAAGATCGGGTAAACGACCAAACTGATGATTAAACTATACCAGAGATAGGCCGAAAATTTCAATCGCTCGGCAATGGCTCCGGACACGATCGTGGCGGCCGTGGCGCAAAACACCGACTGCCAGAAAAAATCCAGGTACTTTCCCACATCATACGAATCGCCCATAAGCATGAGCGGCCCGACACCGAAGAGTCCGCCCACATCGCTTCCCTTCATGATGGTATAGCCGATGACAAAAAAGGCCAAAGAGCCGATCACAAAATCCAGTAAATTTTTGGCCATGAGGTTGGCCGCGTTTTTAGCCCGGCAGAACCCGGCTTCCACCATGGCGAACCCGGCCTGCATGAACATCACAAGAAAACCGCATACGAGCACCCATACATAGGTGATTGCAATGCCGGGATCTTTGGCGATGGTGGCCGCGCCCGACGGGTCCGGGCCGGGTGCTTGTTCAGCCGCAGGAGCGGGCGCCGCCGCCTCCTCCGCGAGAGCCGGCATTCCCATCCACAGCAACACGCTGGCCAGCAAAAGGATTCCGATTAATCTGTTCATCATGTTTCCTCCAGTTATAAAAGAAAAATAAAGGTTATTGAACCACAACATTGACACTGTTTCGCCCGCACCCCCCAGGCCTGTATCATGAAGGGGTGCGTGGCCGCTTGTTTGATAAACAGATATTCCAATTATCGTGCCAAAACATGGATTCCATATTTATCAACTTGAAATAATTAATAAATTATATTTTTTACTAAAACATATATACTTTTAATGAGTTACATTTTTGTAATTAAAAACGGGTGCAGAATGTTGTTTCAGACAAACAGACCCGGGAAGTCTGGACGGCGGGAAAAAAGGAGGAACCCGTCATTCCGGTCTCATCTAAATGACGGAACAAGAAATGGGTTTGCTGATCATTTCAAGCGCATGGTTCTGTGATTGGGGGAGCTGAAAAGCCAGTTAAAAAAGAAGATAAAAAAAGAAATGGATAGGGAGTGAACCGCTTAAATACAGGGGAAAAATACATTCAAATCCGGCGGTGCCATTTTTGTCCGGCAATATTCAAGGCATGACATTTTTGTAAGCGTCATAATTTACCGGTTGCATGATTAAATTTTCCATTTTTTAAAAAATACAATACCTGTTCCATGACGGCGGCATGACGCATGATAAAGGCATGACTACTGAAAATAATAATAAAATCCGTCATTTCATGAAGCTTTGCATTCCTGATGGAGACCTTGCCGTCGTCATCTCCGGGAATTAGCCAGGAAAACAACGGGTTTAAGGTGGCGTTGCCGGCGATCACCCCGATTTCCCCTTTTACCGGCTTCAGCGTGTTGGGCAGGCTGTCCGGACCGGTCCCCAGCACCTGCCCTGCCGGACCGTTGAGCCATTGATAGACGCGGAAGGAACGCAATTGATCCGCCAGCTCACTGCCCTTGTTCGGCGGAGCGATCATAACGACGCGGCTACCCATCGGCAGCGCGTGGTTCTGGAGATACTGGCGGGTGACGATGCCGCCCAGGGAATGGGTGACGATATGGATTTTTGAAGCATTTTTTTGGCGGCACTGGTCCACCATGCCCCCGAGGTGCTTGTCCGCAATGGCTTCAACAGTTTCCGTGGTGGACGGGTAGCCGGTATTGATCACCGTAAAACCGTTTTCAGTGAGGCGGGAGTCCAAGGGCCGCATGGACCGTTCAGTGCGGGCCATGCCGTGAAGCAGAATCACGAATTCCGGGCCGTCTTTGGACGGGACTTTTTCCTCTGCTAAAATAGAGGACGTCCCACAAAAGATAAACGCCAATGACATGCACAGTATTTTCATATCCGAATCAATCATCCTTTTAAACCTGCCCATTCCGCCCGCCCCTATTTACCTTAGCCTTCAGTCTATCCACCTGAAATTAAAACCTATTTATCATCTCCCCGAAGCGCCGCCACCCGGCTTCTCAGATCATCCGCCTTCACATTCTCCGGGGCCACGGGTTCGCCGGCATGGATCTCGACTTTTGACCAGAATCGTTGCGGCAGCCGCTTCAGCGCGGCCCCGCCTTTATGGCTGAAAAAACTTCCCCATAACCCGCGCAATGCAAGAGGGATCACGGGCACGGGATTCCGGGCGATTATTTTTTCAATACCGGACTTGAATTCATCAATTTCCCCGTCCCGTGTCAGCTTGCCTTCGGGAAAGACACACACCACTTCCCCCTCTTCCAATGCTTTTGAAATCTGCTCAAACGCATTTAGGTAAACCGCTTCATTTTCTTTCCGGGAGGCGATGGGGATGGCTTTGCCGGTCTTGAAGATGAATTTCAGGACCGGAATCCGGAAAATGGGTTCAAACATCACAAACCGTATGGGACGACGGCAGGCGCCGCCAAGGATCAGGCCGTCCATATAACTGACATGGTTGCAAACGAGCACGGCCGCCCCTTCGTCAGGTATGCGCTCCAGATTCACATGCCGGACCCGGTACATGGTATGGGTGATGATCCAGATGAGAAACCGCATGACGAATTCCGGCACCACCGTATAGATATACACCGCCGCCACCACATTCATGATGGCCAGCACCAGGAAAAATTCCGGGATGGAGAGGTTCATCAACCCCAGAAAAACCACTCCGGCAATGGTTGAGATCACCATCAGGAGGGCGTTTAAGATATTATTGGCGGCAATGACCCGGGCGCGGTATGCCGGGTCGGTCCGCGTCTGGATAAACGCAAATAGGGGAACAATATAAAACCCGCCGAAAATCCCGATCATCAGCAAGTCCCTCAGCACCCGGAGACTGCCGGGGGAGTGAAGAAATTCAGTGATTCCCATCAGATCAGCCACATGGGTCGGCGCATATGCAAAAAACAAATCAAACCCGAACAGGCTGATCCCGATGGAGCCCAGGGGCACCAGCCCCAGCTCCACTTTGCGTCCGGACATTTTTTCACAAAGAAGCGATCCCAGCCCGATACCGGCGGAAAAAACGGTCAGCAGCAGGGTATAGACATCCTGGCTACTTTTTAAAACATCACGGGTGTAATTCGGCAACTGGGTGAGATACGCCATTCCCAGAAACCAGAACCAGGAGATGGCAAGGATGGAAAGGAACACGGAATGGACTTTCCGCGCATACCGTATTGTTTCCCAGGTCTGGGTCAGGGGGTTCCAGTTGATTTTAAGGTCCGGTGACGGCGCGGAAGCCGCCGGAATCCGGCGGCTCGCCAGCCAGCCGGCGGTCGCCACCAGGCAAACAGCCGCGCCGATCCAAACAGGGGACAGTTTGATCGGATTTAAAACGTTGCCCGTCACCAGCCCCAGCAATATGGCGACAAAGGTTCCCATTTCCACCATGGCGTTTCCGCCCACAATTTCATCCGGCCTCAAATGATCGGGAATAATACTGTACTTGATGGGCCCGAAAAAAGCCGAATGGGTTCCCATGAGAAACAGCAGAAATACCAGGGAAAAAGAACTTTTATAATAAAACGCAATGGCGGCAAACGCCATGATGACGATTTCCAGAATTTTAATAAACCGGATCACCATTGATTTTTCATATTTATCCGCGATCTGGCCGGCAGTGGCCGAGAATATGAAAAACGGAAGGATGAACAGACCCGCCGCCATATTAATCATAATGTCCGATTTACCGACAACCGCGGCCCCTGTGCCATAGGCCAGCATGATCATCAGCCCGTTTTTGAACACATTGTCATTAAACGCCCCCAAAAACTGGGTCCAGAAAAAAGGCGCAAACCGTTTCACGGTCATCAGCCCGAACTGGCTTTTGCCTGTTGCAGCCGCCTCCCTTACATTTTTCTGCATCGCACATTTTCCTTTTTCTTTAAGTTCTCAGCATTTTTACAGTCCGTGAAGTTTAAAATAAAAAATGAAACAATTCCACCCATAACACCACCGGTATGGCAAATGGCAATAGGGACGCCGCACAACCCGAAATGGAGAAAAGAAAATACCACATCCCCGGTGACGGCCTCAAATACGGATTTTAAAGTCACCAACAGCAGACAGGCAACTCCAATTTTAAAATTCTTCTGATCCCGGATCATTTCAAGGGCCGAATACGCCATCAGGCCGTGGGCGATTCCGGACAGGCCGCAAAGGCCCCGCGAATATATTTCCGGTGCAAAAACCAGCGGCGCGGCCAGCCCGCAAAGGCCGCAAACAAAGAGAACAAACATCCGGCATAACGGTCTTTTTTCATAAAGCCCGGTATACAGCAGCAGAAAAGCCCCGGCATCCAGCAGAAAATGATACCCGGAAAGGTGCACAAACGGATGGGTGATCAACCGGTATAAACCCCCAGCCATGACCGCATCATATTGAAATATGAGAGGCTGGCAGGTCCGGCCGGTCAGAAGATGGATATTGCACAGCACGATCATGCCGATTAGAAATGCCATGTCCGGGAGAAGCCCGAACACCGTCGATTTTGCAAGAAAGTTCCGTATCCGGACAAGCATCACCGGAAGACTGATACCTGTTGAAAGTAAGCCTGGAATTGCATTCATTTTATAAATCTTTCAGGTAAGTTGTGAAAAGCGGGCGCCTGTCGGGGAGCCGCAAAAAGACCCGGCTCCCTGATCCACTATCTGCTCATCCTTCATCATTCATCACTCATCATTCATCATTTTTCTTCGTCTCAGCCACAGCGCGATACCCACAAACAACGGTCCCACCGGACCGCCGCCGAAATTGAAATCCGTGCTCTGGCGGTTTTTCCCCGCCTGGGAATCAGCCGGTTCCGTGCTCTGCGGGTTTGTTAAAGGCGATGGGTCTGCCGGTTTCTGCCCGGAAGCACTGTTTCGGTCGGATTCCGCCTCTTTGGATACCGCCTGGGGCCCGATATCCGCCACGGCTTTCTGCTTGATCAGTTCCAGTTGCTCCTGCCGCCGGGCTTTGGCCTGCCGGTCTTTTTCAATTCTCACCGTATTTCGCCGCTCAATCTGCCAGCGTTGATATTCCGCATCATTTTCAAGAACCAGGAAAGACGTATATGGCGTGACAATGGAATAACCTTCTCCCAGCCGAATGATCTCATCCGCGACCTGCTCCCTGTCACCGTTTCTGTCCGCTTTTTTCAAGAGCTGATCCACCCGTTTCCAGGCCCACATGCGCTCGATTTCCGGATTGTCCGGATCCTTTTCCGGAAAAGGCATCACAACCCTTTGTTTCATTTCAACCCCCTGTATATTGCCGGTCAGCGTGATGCCGGTTTCCCCGGAGCCGCTGTAACGTCCGTAAAGCCTGACAGGAGATCCGTGATACAGGTTCGGCAGAACCGCAGGCTCCAGATCAAACACCCGGAGACCGCCGAAATCGATTTTCAGGTCGCTTGCCACCGGGCGCATGAGCTTGCGTTTAAAACTCATGGCCGCGCGTTTGAAATCATCGCCACCTGAAATAAATGCCGCAAGACCTCCGGAATCATCCGCCATCTGTTCCAGCAGCGGCCGGTTGACTTCGTTGCCGATGCCGATGCAAAACACACGGGCATTTTCCGGCCGGGACTGGATCATCTGGAGCAGGGTCTGACGTTCTTTCTGCTCAGACATGCCGTCACTCAGTATCACGACATTCAAGACCCGGTCCGGTTCGCCGTATTTATAGGCCGTGGTCATGGCCGGCACCAGCTCTGTGCCGCCCCGGGCCTTCTGGGTGGCCATAAAATCCGCTGCTTGTTTTCTATTGGCATCGACCCCCGGCCGCAGCTCCCCGAACAGAATGTTCGGACTCACATTAAACGCAATGACTTCAAACCGGTCTTTGTCATTGATCGCTTCAATAAATGCATCCAGCGCATTTTTCGATACAATCAGTTTGCCGTCGATTGCCATGCTGCCGGACACGTCCAGCACAAACACATAGTCCATTCCGGTTTCCTTTTCCGCCAGCTCTTCCCCGGCGGTGATGGTCATGCAGAAATATCCGTCATCCCCCGGCTGGCTGGATGCGATCATATCGATCCCGCTTTTGGGCCTTGAAAGTTCATAATTGACCACCACATCCGACGCCAAGCTGCCGCCGGTGGATTCCAGACTGGCCACGCGATAGGTATCGGATTGGGTTGACACCACAAACGCATCCCCATGGCTCGGACTGGTGAGGTTCTTAATGGGAATGGCGGATTTGACTTCCAGATTGATGGCGAATTTGCCGCTGATCCCGGCATCCATGTCTTTGCGCGTCACTGTGGCAAGGGGATACACATAAACGCCCTGGTCGTTGTCGATATTCAGTTCCTGGTAATAGGTGATCTGGACCCGCTGCTGCGCCCCGGCATTGATGGGGAAAATCCGCATTTCAAACGTCTTGTAGTCCACCTGTTCCAGAAGGCCGGGGTCTTTCCGGGTCTGTTTGTAGCTTTCATAAATTTCCCGGGCCCGTTTCTTTTCCACCACCTCCCCGATCATTTCCTTGCCGTTGATCCACATGCTGAAATTGGCGACGGACGCCCCCTTGGGCACCGGAAAGGTATAGAGCGCCTCCACCTGCCGGTTCTCCTTATTTAAAAATACCTGGGTCACATCCGTGACGGCAATCCCGTTGTTGATGGTCACTTTCACGTCATGCTCCACGATCTCAAGCACGCCTCCGAATCCGCCGTCGGAAACAAGAAGTCCCGCAGCCTCCGGCTGTTGTGGTAAAAACATCGAAAACATCAGCAATGCAGCCGTGACAAACACCGTCGACATCCGCCTGACTGCTTTTTTAAACAAATGGGTCATTTTCATAAACGGTTCTCCTTTATCTGCGATTATGGTTGGTGTACAAATCCATGCCGGCAGATGACGCGTATCGTTTTTACCGGCATATTTATTGATGACCGGCCCCGTCATGTTGTTTCAGGGCGCTGCAATCCGGTATTCCAATAAATATGCCAACATCTGCAATTTATTATAACTATCCGTATTATTGTATTTTTAATATTTTATTGGCAAAACAGGCGACTTGTGTTACCGAATTATCCATACATTGAATGTCTATTATGCATACATTATTTGCCGAATATGAGGCCATATGGGAACCCCAAACACCTTAACCCCGGATGAAAAAAATTTCTTCGAAACTGTATTTCAGGCAGTGCTTGCCAATCCGTTTTCCGATGAAAGGGAAGCGGCCGACTTGCGGATTACCGGCCTGTTTCCCGGCGTTTCCAGGGGCGAAGTCCTCCAGCAGGCCATTCATGAGGTCCGGCGGAAAATCCTTGTTCTGGAAACAGAGGGCCGTGCGCATTTAAACGCCTATACCGAGACGGACCGGCGGGTGCTCACTGCGGCCTTTTTGTTCGATATTTTTCATAGTTATATCGACAAGTTTGACCAGTTGATACTGGACCAGATCGCAAGCGACGACCGCTCTCTGAACGTTCCGTTTGCCAAAGAAGCCATCTCCCTTTTTCGCAAACGGGGATTTGACAATGACACGGCGCTTCATTTCTTCTCTTTGTGTTATCAGCTTCGGCGGGCTTTTTACTTCATCGACCGGGGGCTGGTAGGACGAAGCCGGTGCATGCGGAAACTGCGGGAAGACCTGTGGAATAATGTGTTCACTTACGACATGGACCTTTACAACCAGTATCTCTGGAACCGGATGGAGGACTTTTCCACCCTGATTTTAGGCGAAACCGGCACCGGCAAAGGGGCCGCAGCCATGGCCATCGGCAGGAGCGGCTATATTCCCTTTGATGAGAAAAAAGGATGCTTTGCGGACAGTTTTACCAAAACCTTTGTGGCCCTGAACCTGTCCCAGTTCCCGGAAAACCTCATCGAATCGGAACTCTTCGGCCATAAAAAGGGGGCGTTTACAGGGGCCGTGGAAGACCACAACGGCATTTTCGACCGGTGCAGCCCGCACGGGGCCATTTTTTTAGATGAAATCGGAGAAGTCTCCAAGCCGGTGCAGATCAAACTGCTGAAAGTGCTTGAGGAGAGACTGTTCTGCCCGGTGGGCAGCCACAATGAAAAGCGTTTCCAGGGCCGGATCATTGCCGCCACCAACCGCTCTTTGGATAAGCTGCGAAACGCCTCCGTGATGCGGGAGGATTTCTTTTACCGGCTTTGTTCGGATATTATCATTGTTCCGCCACTCCGGCAGCGGATTGCGGAAGATCCGGGGGAGCTCGATGACCTGCTGGCATTCACCCTCAATAAAATCATCGGGAAAGCATCGCCGGACCTAAGTAAAACGATTCGTCTGGCCATCCTGGAACAACCCGGTCAAAATTACGCCTGGCCGGGCAATGTCCGGGAACTGGGTCAATGCGTGCGACGGACTCTCCTGAAAAAAAGATACGCCTCAACCGCGGAGACCCGGCAGGAGACGGCACTCCCGGACCTCTACCGGCAAATGGAACTCGGCGCCATTAACGTCAACAACCTGGTGAAAGCATACTGCCGGCAGCTATACGACACTTTCGGCAATTACGGAGAAGTGGCCCGCCGGACCGGGTTGGATCGGCGGACGGTGAAGAAGCATGTGGAAGGGAGGGAGAAATGATGAGTGATGATGGATAACGGCGCTCTTCAGCAGGCGCGGATTTTTGCGTCCGTTGAAAGAGCAGTTCGGCTATACAGCATTTGCAGATCTATTAGATTCCATAAGAATTTCAGACTCTTTTATGATGGCAGATGCTTTTTGCAGGATGTCTTTGTCCGCATCCTCACCTTTTAACATCCGTTCAAAAGCAAATAGAATTTTTCCTTCAAGTTCTTCAAGCAAAAAATGAAAGGCACTTGGATCATATTTTTCTATAAATTCAACTTGATGTGGAAGTGCCACTTTAACCAAGTTGGTAACTTTCTCTGTATCAATGACATCCACATCATCTATGCCATTCTTTAAAATTTGCAGTCTCATAACAGCATGCAAAACAATAGCTTGATATGCAGAATAATACGCCCACGCAATTGGAGAAATGAATGGACGGGTCTTTTCTGCTTGGCTTGTTTGTATATTATTCAGATCCACATTGCCAAGCATTGAAAACATCTCTCTTGTTTTTGGATTTTGGGCGGCAGATTTTGCTGCAGTTTCAAACTTTATGAAAGCCATCCAAGCAGACACTGCCTTTGCAGGTCCAAGAGATAAAATAGAATCCCAAAGTGTTTCAATTGCTTTTATCTGACGCTCAAAAATTATTGCTTGACGATTTGCTACAGATGATAAAGCTCCACTGCGTAATGCTTCTATCTGATTTTCTTTTGCCCGTAAGTCTGCCTTGAGCGTTTCTTCTTTCTGGCGCAACTCTGTTCTTAATTTTTCTATCTTTTCGTTGTACGCGTGGCTTACAGAGTTGGTCAGTCGAGTTTTGATAAGATTACGAAACAAAAATAATGCAAATGCCAAAAGTGATGTTGTTGATATGGCTGGAATCCAATCCACAATATTTGCTCCAATTTTATTGCTTACCGTTTTACATCACCTAAGTGCCCCGGACTATCAGAAAAAAACAAACGGGCCTTATCGGGAGTGGTGAATGCATCAGGCAATTGGTACGATACGGAAATCAATTATTAAGGTCTAAAATTGCTATACAATTTTTGTAAAGACGTTCGTCGCTTTCCTGTTTCATGTGATCTTGTCGGACCAAATTATCTCATTAATTTTTCATAAAAAACATCCAAAAAACAGCCGCAAGGCATGGGCCGCACTTTTCAGGGGCAAAAAGAGGGTTATGATAGCCGGTTTTGAGGGTGATGGCGGGATACCCGCTCTTTCACAAGCGCTCAGGGCTCGGCAAACAAATCCCGCACGGTCTCGGGAATTTTTCCTTTCGGAACCAGGACCTTGTCTTTCCCCACTTCGTAAATACCGAACCATTCCTCCGGGTCCTGGGGTTCGTGACGGGTGGAATCCGTGGGGTCTTCCCCGCTTTTCCACCATTCGTCCTGGAGTTCGAAAAACACGAGACCCGCGAATTTCTCCTTGCCGCTCGCGCTCCGAACATCCTGCCACACGGAGCGGAATGTTTTAGGCACATCTTCCACCTTGTGCCCGCCGAACCCCGGCACATTCGGCTTGGGCGCAATGGGGGAGGTGGACAGCCCCACCTGGGTGATGATGACGGGTTTTTCCACCATCTTTGCAAGCGCTTCCAGATATCCCTGATAAGTGGTGCCGGTGACGGAACCGGGCGGGGAGGTGCGCACGCCGTTGGCGTAGGTGTAAATATTTAGGCAGATGAGGTCCCCCATGTCAGGCATGATAAGGTTTTTCTCCGGCACTTCCAGGTCCGGGCGGCCGGGCACCGGGCCGATATGGGTCCAACTGGTGTGACAATAGAGGTGACGGCGGCCGTAGCGGGCCAGTTCGTAAGTCATGGCCCCGTCGATGAGCCGGGCCAGGGCCACTTCCGTGGGGGTGCGGTTGGTCACCGTGATGTGGTTGCCTTTAAAATCCCTCACCTCCGGATGGCGGGCGTCGGTGCGCTTCACGGAGACGGCCTGGAGCTCATCGCCGATGGAAAACAGCACCAGCCGGTCCGGACGGCCATTCGCATAGGTGCGGTCAATGACTTCCCGGATATGGGCCAGGGTGTTTTTTAAGAAAGTCTCATCCAGAAAATCCTCTTCATAGGCCCATACCCAGACATCCTGGCCGTAAACCAGATCGGTTTTGTCGAGAGCCTCAAAAAACCCGGCGGGCATGTTGTGGGGAAACACATGGATATAATTTATCCCAAGGCCGTCGATGAGCTTGATATGCTCTTTATACCGGCCGTCGTCTCCGGGAGGCGCTCCATAGATGGGGGTTTCGTTTGGCAGATAGGGCGAATACCCGATGCCTTTGAAAAAAACCGGCTTTCCGCCTTTTGACAGGTCCAGAACCTCATGCCCCCGGACCACAAACCGTTCGGGCGCCGGGGTTCCGGCATTGATTTGCGAGGTCTTGCCTTTGGGCGCGGGCGTTCCGTCCCCGGCATAAACGGCCGCAGTCAAACACATTAATACAATCAAAAACAGCGGTGTTCTTGTACTCATGGTGTCCAAATTCCTTGTTTCTTCTTTTAGGCAGCGGTCGCAACGATGGCCTGTTTTCTCAGTTCCTTTTTATTGATTTTCTGTACTTCGGTCAGGGGAATTTCGTCAACAATATAGACTTTTTTCGGCACCGCGTATTTGGCGACCCTTTCTTTCAGATAGTCAAGTATCTCCGCTTCCGTAAGGGTTTTCTTAAATTCGGGTTTCGCCTGGACATACACCACCACCCGCTCGCTCCCTTCCCTGGCGGCATCCGGAATGCCCACGGTGGCGGCCATGTCCACCGCCGGGTGTTTATACAGGAGATCATCCACTTCCCTGGAATAGACCTTGTAGCCGGACACGATAATCATGTCTTTGGTGCGGTCCACAATATAAAAATAGCCGTTTTCATCCACACGCACCACATCCGAGGTGTGAATATAACCGTCCTTGTCGATGCCGTCGCCGGGATTGGGCCAGTAGCCCAGCATGCGCTGGGGGCCTCTCAGCAGCATCTCCCCTACCTTTCCTGCCGCGAGATCCTCCGGGGTCAGTTCCGCGCCGGTTTCCACATCAATAATTTTGATTTCCGTATCCGGAAAGGGGATGCCGATGGCGCCGCGCTTTTCCACCGACACTTTTTGGGTTTTGTCGGAGGCTTTCGGGGCCGTATGGCGGGTCAGCATCAGAAACACACGGGTCAGGGCATAGCCGACATTTCGTGTGCCCGCCAGCCGGAGCAGCCAGTTCAGCAACGGTTTTTGTCCGGGCAGCCGCAGCATAAAATTGGATATCATCACCGGCGTTCGGCCTCCCATGAGCCGGATCATAAACGAGGCGTTAAAGTGGGTGACGGGGGACATTTCCGACAGCCCGTATCCTTCCATGATGCCGCCGCCGGCTTTTTTCTCAAACGTCTCCTGAGCGCTGACCGGCAGGGGCGCTGATCCGGAAAGACACAGCATGCCCAAGCCGTCCAGCTCCGATTCGCAAAGCTTCATGAACTGAGTGGGCACCCCGATCTGCATCAAGGGCCTGTATTCTCTGATCATTTCCACCATGCCCGCCGTGTCCCTGGGATCATTAATCAGTATCTGGTTAAAACCGAAAAATGTCATGGAATGCATGACGATATGCCCGTAGGAATGAAAAAAAGGGACGCCGATGAGGGCCGAAATCGCGCCCCGGATCAAAAACCCGGACTGGCCCATGGCGTAAAAATTCTGAATCGCATTGGCGTAAATATTGCGGTGGGTCAGCATGCACCCTTTGGGGAGGCCGGTGGTGCCGCCCGTGAACAGCAGGGTCTCCAGATCACTTTCCACATCAAAAACGATTTCCGGCGGATCCGGAAGATGCTGTTCGATGAGCGCCATCATCCAGTGCGCGCCGGGAATGCCGGTGCCTTCATATGCTTCCGGCTTTGTATTGGCATAATCATCCAGCCGGGTCACGATGACATGGGGAATCGCCACTTTTTTGAGGATGGTGCGGGCCACATCCAGATATTCGTCCAGACAGATGAGGACTTTGGGGCCGCTTTCCTTGAATTTATGTTCCAGATTGTCCGGCGGCTCCAGGGAGGAGCTGGGAATCTGGACCAGCCCGGCCCTGGAAATGGCATAA
The DNA here is from genome assembly GCA_049297455.1 of Desulfosalsimonadaceae bacterium. GTDB lineage: Bacteria > Desulfobacterota > Desulfobacteria > Desulfobacterales > Desulfosalsimonadaceae > SURF-3. Next base: position 36,757 of record JBAQUK010000211.1, read on the forward strand.
TCCGCCACAAAAAACTGGATGGAAGTGGGCAGAATCGTCGCCACCCGGTCGCCTTTCTGCAAACCGAATCTGGACAGGGCCGTGGCCAGACGGTCCACATGGTCTTTGAGTTCCGGATAGGATATTTTGAAATTATTCTGTATCAACCCGTTTTTTTTGAATTTTTTCGCGGCTATCGCCAGTATGTCATATACGGGCGCGTCCAGATAGGGTTTCAATGTGCGGGGAATGCCGTGCACGCGATATTCTTTTTCCCAGAGCAGTTTCTTCTCAGTCATAACGGACTCCTTAAAAATTTTCTGAGCATTAGCGGGTTTAGCTATAAGGACGGATTATTTTATTTACGGAAAGAATTCTCCAATTGGTGCATGGCCCAAAACTATTACAGACATCAAATTTCAGGTCAAGTTGAAACAGACGGTTTGCACGGGATTGGCGACGGGGAGTATTTTTTGCGGATTCAACTGGCCTAATGGGGTTTGAACGGCCCAAAGCCCATCAATTTACCGGCACGTCAGCAGCGAAAATTATATGCTGGCGAGCAGGATTTCCTTGATGCCGATTTTGTCCAACTTCACCGGATTATTTTTGTTTTCAGTATGTTGAATTATCCTGTGAAGGTCATGAAAACCGACACCGAACGCACCCAGACGCGGCAGGCGGAAGGTTTCCGTCCATTTATCCATCTGCCGGACCAGAAAATCCAAATGCTCGTCCCGGTTTTCCGGCCCATATTCCCGGCGGGCCAGGATCGCACCGGCTCTGGCGTATTTTTCAAGAAAAATATTGCTCCCGCCCTGCTCCCTCAGATACCGGATATTGGTCCGGGTGGCGGCCCCGATCAAGGTTCCGCAGATCACCCCGTGGGGGATGTCGAAAAAACCGCCCAGAACGGAAGCGAACCCATGCACCACGCCAAGGCCCGCATGGGACAGGGTGATGCCGGATATGAGGGCCGCATATGCCATGCCGGTTCTGGCGTTAAGGTTATTGCCGTCCAGATACGCAGCCGTGAGGCAATCCCGGATCTGTTCCAGGCCGCTTGCGGCCAGGGCATCGGTCAATGCATTGGCGCTTGTGGAGACAAAGGATTCCAGAAGCTGGACAAACGCATCCATACCGCAGGCAGCCGACACCGGTGGCGGGCAGGAAACCATCAGCTCCGGGTCCACAATACTGATATCCGGAACGAAATTATCATGGCGGATGGATCGCTTAAACCCATCCGGCCCCACCTGACTGAGCACCGCATTCTTCGCCGCCTCGCTGCCGGTTCCGGCGGTGGTGGGAATGGCGATAAACGGTGTCTTGACGCCATCATGGACGCCCGCCCCCGGAAATCCTTCGAGATAACGCTTTACGGACTCGGTTTTGGGCAGCATGGCGGCAACCGCCTTACCCGTGTCCATCACACTGCCGCCGCCGACGGCCACCACCATGTCCGGCTTTTTGTCCCGATATTGATCGGTGATGCCATCCACCATGTCCGGGGATGGTTCGCCGCTTACCGGAACATGAAAATAATTGACAGATCGACCGGTTAAATCATCCGTGAGGTGTCTCCATTTCTCTGAACCGTAAAACGAGGATGCGCCGGTGATGATGAGAATACTTCGGGCGCTTTCGGCGATCAGCCGGGGCAGTTCCGCCAGTTTGCCGGGACCGAAGTAAATCCGGGGCAGTTTTCCAAGATTAAACGGAATCATATTACCATTTTCCCCTGTCTGTCGGCGCGATCACATGATGTCTCACGCCTTCCCTGGGTTTCGCCATCCAGGGTTCCACTGCCTGCCGCCATTTTAAATAATGGGCCGTGTCCTTGTGAGCCAGGGCCGCTGCCTCGGTTTCATAGGCCTCATACAGCAGAAACCGGCAAGGGTCGTCCATGCACTGCAACACGTCAAACCGCAGATTGCCCGGCTCCTTAACGGAATTCTGATGGTTTTCCAGACAAGCCGCCTTGAACGCCTCGACATGCGCTTTCTGTACATACACCGTCACACTGGTCACAATCATTTTGTTCTCCCTGGATGGTGGTTAGATGCTTTCGTCAAAATAATCGGTATCGATCTTTTTCACTGGATACATCGATACCAGAGATACCCCAACATCATTCTCTATCATCAGATTTGTAAGTTGATCGCCATCAATCAATACGATTTTGCTTCCAATTTGAGACACATAACTTCGAGCGTCTTCGGTAAATCTGGAAGTCGTAATGAATATGCCCTTGGTTGCTTTTTGCGCCTGAAGCGCACCCGCAAACTGCATTACATCCGGCCTTCCTACAGGATTATTTTCCCATCGCTTCGCTTGTATATAGACGACATCGAGTCCGAGTTTGTCTTCCTTTATTATTCCATCAATACCGCCATCTCCGCTTCTTCCGATCGCTTTTCCTGCGTCGGCGCGCGAGCCTCCGTAACCCATTTTTACGAGCAGTTCGACAACGATGCGCTCGAAAAAGGAAGGCGAAGATTTTTTAAGCCTGGCAAGAAGTTCATCTGCCAGCTCATCACGCAAATTTTCATATGCGGATTCCAATGCTTCAGACGGAGTAGCTTTTGAATTGTCAGGTGAGCCGCGTAAAGAACTCTCCTTTTCACCACTTCGTGTTCCTTTGAGTTGTTGAAACTCTAAAAATTCAGGATATTGCTTGAGAAGTTTTACATTGATAGTTTTAGGCTGTTTTTTGAGGAGTTCTTGTCCACGAGAGGTGATTTGATAGTAACCTCTTCTCGTGGCTTCGATTAAACCCGCTTTCTTCATGTAAGTGGCGGCCCAACCGACTCTATTGACAAAACTAAACAACCACCAGCTAAAGCAGGTGGGTTAAAGTCAGGTGCTGAAAGCACGGATACGGGTCAAAGACCCGTCATTTAAGAACCTGCTTTAAAAATTATCATCAAATTTTAGCTCAAAACCATGCTCAAGATAAGCATTATTTCAGACACTTAGCATGTTTGCCGGACCAATTTACGAACATGCTGAACGGTACCATCTTGCAAAGTATGATATTTTATTACCCATAAAAATTGATGCTCAATATTAAAAACCGTATGACTCCCATATTGACACCCCATTTCTCATTCTCCTTAATTTATGGAGAATGAGAAATGAAATGATAAATCTATCCGCCTAAAGGCGGAGGCTTTAACCTTGATTGGGACTAGTAAATTGAATACCGCTTGGAAGCATCTCTTTTAAATCTTCGCCTGTCAGACCCAATTCCTTTGCCAGAACTTCGACGGCCTCGCCTGTGGATGTTTCGTCCTTTTTCCTCCCTGTGAATCGGAGAAGCGGCAACATCAAGCTCTGATAATCTGGAACAGCCATGTATTAATCTCCTTTTTGCCTCTAACAAATGAATAACTGGAATTACAGGTGCCAGTACCGAAGAAATAAACCTTTTGTTCAAACGATTTAAAAAAATATTTTACGGGCGCCCGCCGCTTGTCTGATGGTCACCGCATGTGCGTCAAGAACCTCCTGCGCGTTCTTGCACGATGTTCAGCCTTTGCGAAGATAGGCCCAGTCGTGATCATAATTATTTCCTCCTTTTCCCGGATTACCCCACCCGTTTAAGCCATGAGGCCGGCCAGCTTCTTTCCGAAATCCACGCATCGTTCCATATTTTCATCATCCGGATTCCACAACACTTTCAGGCCCGCGTCCACGATCTCAAACCCTGATTTTTCCAGGCTTTCGGAAATGATTTTAACGGATTCCCCGCTCCACCCGTAACATCCAAAGGCGGCGGCTTTTTTCCCGAAAAACTTCAGGCCCTTAATTTCTTCCAGAATCCCGGCGACAGCGGTCAGTATGCCCTTATTGATGGTGGGGGAGCCGGCCACGATGCCTTTGGATTTGAAAACTTCCGTAATGATGTCGTTCTTGTCTTTTTTGGCGATATTACAGAGCTTGACGTTCACCGCAGGGTCCGCCGCCGCAATGCCTTTGGCGATGTTTTCGGCCATGATCCGGGTGCCGTTCCACATGGTATCATAAAGGATGGTGATCTGATTTTCCTTATAATCATCGGCCCATTTTAAATACTGCTCCACAATCTGAACCGGGTTGTCGCGCCAGATAACGCCGTGGCTCGTGCAGATCATGTCCACCGGCAGCCCGAATGCCAGCACCTCCTTGATTTTCTTTTCCACCATCCGGCTGAAGGGGGTCAGGATATTGGCATAATACTTAATGCATTCCGCCATGAGTTCCGCCGGGTCCACCAGGTCGTTGAACATGAACTCCGTCGCATAATGCTGACCGAACGCGTCGTTGCTGAACAGGATATTGTCGCTGGTAAGGTAGCAAAACATGGTGTCCGGCCAGTGCAGCATGGGGGCTTCGATAAAGATCAACTCCTTGTCGCCCAAGCTCAGGCGGTCGCCGGTTTTGACGATATTAAAATTCCAGTTCTGGTGATAATGGCCTTTCAGTGACTTCACCCCATTTGCGGTGCAGTAAATCGGCGTTTCCGGAATACGGGCCATCAACTCCGGCAGCGCGCCGGAATGATCGCTTTCCGCATGATTGGCGATCACATAATCAATCTTGTTGATGTCAAGTAAATGACTGAGATTGCTCACAAACTCCTTGGCAAACGGCACCCATACGGTATCGATCAGCGCGGTTTTTTCTTCCCTGATGAGATAGGAATTATACGTGGACCCCCGGTGGGTGGAATATTCATCCCCGTGAAATTTTTTGAGTTCCCAGTCGATCTTGCCCACCCACGACACATTGTTTTTGACAGGTATCTGATTCATGGCGCTCCTCCTGTATAATGAATATCACGGCGAAATCCCTGCACTTCACCAGTGTAATGAAACGATATTTTCAAAAATTCAGAGCATCAGTCCCCGCACGCCGTCGGCGATAAACTGAACCGCCAGGGACGCGAGCAGAATGCCCAGAAGCCTTTTGAACAGGTTATTGAGCGTATCGCCGACCATCCGGACAACCCATTTTGAAAACAACAGTCCCGCCAGCGTCAACAAAAAAACGGACATGATCGCGGCCAGCAGGGGGAACAAATTTTCATCCGCCTCCTGCACCCTTGAAAACAGCAACACCGTGAGGGTCAAACAGCCGGGCCCGGCAATCAGCGGAATGGATAAAGGGAACACAGAGATGTCTCCCATCAGTTTATTTCCGTTTTCCTCTTCAACATGATCCGGCTGGGTGATCATGCCGAACGCCGCATAAAAAATCAGCAATCCGCCGGCAATCCGAAACGAATCCATCTGAATGCCGAACAGGGTTAACAGATCGGTCCCCCAGAAACCAAAAAAAATCACCAGGGCCACAGAGAAAAAAACAGCGCGAAACGCCATTTTCCGACAATAGGACCCGCTTTGCCCGACTGTGAGCCCGTTGAAAATCAGGGCCATGCCGATGGGATCAATGATCACAAAATATGCGATAAAGGCTTTAAGGAAACTGTCCGGAAAACTTTCCATCGATATGATCCAGTGATATATTCAATGAAATTGAAATGATACAATTTACATACCGAAAAAAACCACCGTCCCCCTATCCCGCAACAGCTTCTACGGCAGCCTGCATGACGGCCAGTCCTTCCGCAAGCTCTGCCTCCATAATGTTCAACGCCGGAAATACCCGGATACCGCTGCCCTGGGTCTGGCGGACAAACAGCCCTTTCACCAGACATTCATCCGCAACCCGCGCCGCGGTATCGGCATCGACAAATTCGACCAGCAGCAGCAGCCCCTTGCCCCGGACATCCCGGATGGCGTCCGGATAGCGCCGCTTCCATTCCCCCATCCGGTCAAGGCAGATGCGGCCCATTTTTTCCACATTTTCAGATATGTTATGATCGATCAGGTATTTGATGACCGCGTGGGCCACTGCGCACCCCAGGGGATTGCCGCAGTAAGTGCCGCCGTGATCGCCGTGTTCCAGACGCTTCGCCACCTTTTCGGACATGGCGAATCCGCCGAAGGGGAACCCGCCGAAGGGGAACCCGCCGGCAATGCCTTTGGCCATGGTCAGGAAATCTACGTTCACCCCCATTTCCCCGGTTACAAACATGGGACCTGTCCGGCAAAAACCGGTCTGGACCTCATCGGCAATGAGCAGGGTTCCATTCTCCCGGCACAGGCGCTCCGCCTCTTTTAAATACTGCCGTGAAGGCACATGCACCCCGCCCTCCCCCTGTATGGGTTCGATGATAAAGGCTGCGACATCTTCATCCAATGCCCGTTTCAGATCATCCGGATCACCATAGGTCACAAACCGGTAATTGGGCATCAGGGGATTGAATTTCTCCCGGTGTTTGGCCTGACCGGTGGCCGACGCCGTGCTGATGGTGCGGCCGTGAAAACTCTGGTGGGTGGAAATCACATCCAGCCGGCCCGTAACTTTCCGGGCCAGTTTGATGGCCGCGTCATTGGCTTCCGCGCCGCTGTTGGAGAAGAAAATATGGGTTAAATGGGAAGGGAGAACTTCCTTCATCAGCAGCAGGAGCCCGGCCCGGGCAGGGGAATAGGTGAGGCCGGAATTGGGGTTCTGGAGGATTTTCCGGCTTTGGTTTGCCAAGGCTTCCGTAATGACCGGCTGGGCGTGGCCAATGCAGGTGACGCCCCACCCCGAGGTAAAATCAATGTACCGCCGTCCTTCTTCATCCCACACAAACACCCCTTCACCGCGCTCAATGGAGATTTTTTGTTTGGGAAAAAACGGGGCCATGTATCGGTCTTCGATTTCAAAAGTGGCATTGCTTGACATGATGTGACGATATCCTTTTAAAGTATCTTGTAACATATTATGGGTCCGAAAAATTCAATTCTGTCCCGATAGACGATTGAATACGAATTTTGAAGCAATCATATCACCTGTTGATGAGATTGGCATCCAAATTTATATGCCATGTTTTTTTGAGCAGGATGAAATAGCTCTTCCATACCGGCAAATTTTCGGTGCGCAACCGTTTGCACACTGGAAAACCTGCCGCGAACCACCCGGATGAATTGCTATCCAGATATCGTTTTTCACAAAAATCAGGAAAATCGAACCCATAAACCAGGTTTTACCTGATTGACAAGCCATTTCGGATCAGCTATTCAATACCTAAATTATGATTTTATTTCAAAACAGCGTTTACACCAGCTGATTTTATCACGGACTCCTGGCCTTCTACTTTTCCCCGCATCCTGTTCCGCTCTCTGGTAAACGCCTCGCAACATAATTATTTTAACAGAAAAAGCCAAATTCGTCGCGAGGCGAAGACGGAAAGCCACGGGTCTCAAGCAGACAGCCGGGTTACCTGAAAAGGTACCCGGCTTTTTTTATTTGTCAATGAACCATAATTTAAAAACATTAAACTGAATGGGGGAGTAAAATGAAAAAATTATCGATTATTTTAGCAGTATTCTGTCTTTGCGTTGTGTTAGCATCCGGCCCGGCTTTCGGATCATCCTACCTGCAAGGCAAAAAATATGGGATATTCAATATCCTGGGGATTCAGGCGGACCATGCATATCATTGCGCCGACAGCAGTTGCTGGTCATGGACCGGAGGTGAATCCGGCGGTTCCTATGTCGCTTACTCAGGAGGATATGGCGACTACAGTGATGCAAAATGCACATCTTCAAACTGGGGTTGCCGCTTTGTGTATGCTGTCCAGGGGGTCTGCCATCAGGAAACCAACCGCGGACTTTATACATCCGGCAAGACCATCGCCAAGGGTAATGTCGGCGGTTATTGGTTGACAGGCGTGGTATTCGGAACCTATGGTGAGCCGGTATCATGGACCGCATGCAAGACCGCATGCTGGCTGTGGTGGTAATTTTTTTGCTATAAACGGATTTAAATTAGTAACATCCTGAATACTCAAAATTCAAAAAAGCCCCTTTGTGTAAATGTTGAGCGTTTATACAAGGGGGCTTTTTGCATTAACGCAGTTATGCGCTTAACTTCTTATAATATTAAACATAATCGATAATTGACAAAAACCTTCCAACTTGCAATAATGAATCGAAAATTTTTGTTTGTTACGATAATCGGAGGATTCATGGAACGCTATCCTGCTAAAGCGGTACTCACAATAATATTGGCGTTGATGCTATTGATGCAGGGATGCAGCGATTCCGACTCAACAACAAAAGATATGCAACAAAATGATCCGCGGCTTATCGGGACATGGCAACAGACGGCCATCGGTAGAGAAGAGGTATCCGGCATAGTTGTAAAACTGGTTTTTTCAGAGCGCACACTGACAATGGATGCGCCAGGCTGTATGATTATTGGCGACTATGCCACTGCCGACGGAGTGTTCACTTACACGGTGACTTCAACTCAGGGTGAACACTGCGCGCCCGCTCAGAAACCCGGTGTAAGCGACAGTGTTCGTTATCGTGCGACCGAGTCGCAATTATTCCTGACGCCCGTATCTGCCGGAGAAGAAAGCCGGACCGAATATAAGCGGATTAAGGACGACCAACACCCGTAACTTCCTTTTTTGATGGGAAACATGATGATCAAGCGAAACAAAATTATATTCATCGGATTCTTATTCGGATGTGCTTTTGCCATGGGAATATATTTGTATCCTGAAGATAAACCGATGGAGGAGACGACTCTGCGGCAAATTCGTAAAAGTGTTTCGGCGGCGGATTCGAAAAAACAACCGGCTACGACTGTTTCCCCAACAACCAATAAAGCCGGTCTTGCCGCTCCGGCGGTTACCGCGTCATCAGGCGGCAATCCTTATGTTTCCTATCCGGAAAATATCCTGGAGCTGTTGGGAATCAATATGGACAAGATGGTTAAAGAACGCGATGCATTTAAAAACACCGTTATTCATGTGGAATGGATGGACCACATTAATGAGGTGCTGAAAAACCTCGATCCTGAAAAAAAAGAGGCGATAATTAGAAATCATACAACGCTTCTTTATTTAAAAGAACTGCTGAATGAAGCCTATCTCACCGGTAAAATCGACCATGATACGTTTATAAAAGCATTGGCCGATTTGATGAAATGGCACCAGCAAACCTATCAATCCATGCTGACCGAATCGGAATATGAAGCCATTTATGAAACCAAGCCTGAAGCAGCCAACGATATCATCGATGGGCTGATGGAGGCGACGCCAAGGTACAGTTTTATTCTCAATCAGCAAATAACGGCGGAAGAGGTTACAAAACAAATACAGGGATATAAACTCGAAGAAGTTGATTCTCATTTTAAAAAAATGATACTCGAAAGAGATCAAATCGGTAAAAAAATCGGTGACGGGTCGATGATGCTTGAACAGGCGAGGGAAGCCTTACAAAAAAGTCAGCAGGCATTTATTGCCAAATGTAAGGAGCTATTGACCGAAGGGGAAATCAATACGATTTTCGGATCTGTTGACGCGCTGGAAACCGGCGGGACCCAAACAAAGCCGCCGGCAGTTTTGGGCGATTCCGATCAAACAGAACTTGGGTTTGAGATCGAAAACCCAAATACCAGCATTGAAATGGTCAAGGAAAAAGTTGATCAAAACCAACTGGAAGATATTAAATTTTTTTACCAGCAACGGGCCAAGGAGAGAGATGACCTTATCACCAAGTTGGATGCCGGCGAAATAAAACCGGATGCAGTAGAAACTATTTCGAATGAAATGGACGCTGCATTTAAAGAAAATTGCCAGAGCGCCCTGACGGATGAGCAGTATCAATTGATTTTTGAAAACCAGGACCCTGCCGAAACCTCTTCCGCTGACATTAAGGATACACAATCAACTGATGAAAACCAGAATACAGAATCCAGCACATCTGTAACATCCGAAAAGGAATTACCCGTACAGGAAAAAACTGAAGAGCAATAAGGACGAAGGATGAACCGTCACGCCAAATTTGTTTTTTTTATATTCCTTTATTTGCTGATCATTCATGCCGGTTACAGCGCCGCTAAATCCTCGGTTCTTAGTTATCCTGAATCACTGATTGTTAACATGGGAATAGATTCACAGGATATTCTCAAAAACCAGAAAAAGTTCAGAACAAACAGTATTCACATTGAGTGGATGGAGCATGTTCATGAGGTCATTCCTGAAATTGACCCGGACAAGGAGGACCGGATCGCCAAAATCCACACATCGATGCTTTATATGAAAGACAGGATAAATTCCGCTTACCTCAAAGGCAGCATCCATCAACAGCAATTCACAGCCCAATCGGCTGAATTAATGAAATGGTTTCTAAAAACCCATCAGGAGATGTTAAGTAAAAAAGAATACGAATCTCTGTTCGGATTATCACAAAATGATGAACCGCTGTCGGTCATATCCACGGGTAACACACTTGGATTTCCCATTAAAAATCCTGAAACAACCGTTGAAATGATAACGGAAAAGTTTGACGACAAGACCATCACCCGAATCGCCCGTTTTTATCAGGAACATGCACAGGAGCTTAGGGATATCAAAAAAACATACGAAACCGGCGACACACCGGGAGTAGACAAAGCACAGATTAAAAATGATATGCTGAGGATAGAAAGAGAATTACAAGCAGCGTACATGAAATACTGCCGCGAGATACTGACGGGTGAACAGTTTAATATGATTTTTGGACAGCCGGGGAACGAAAAATAAGCTTCATTCAATCTTAAAACCGGAAATTAAACCGGTACAGCCGATGAGAAAACACATGAAATTTAAAACCGCTTTTTTTATTACCGCATGCCTATTGTTTTTGATTATTTTATCTAAGGGCCAAGCCGGCGCAAAAGAATCGAACGCCGCTCCAATGGCGGTGGCTCTGCAAACCACCATTGAATTTTCACCGGTTATTGCCGGCGCAGAAGTGCAACAACGCTTTTCTGTCCGCAACAATGGGAACGCTCCGTTAAACATCATCAATGTCTATAGCGGGTGAGGGTGCCTGACGGTCTCGTATTCAAGAGAAATCCCTCCCGGCGGGACGGGCGAAGTGACGTTGAAAATCAAAACAAACGGCGAAGCAGGCAATTTCGTCAAAAAAACCGCAACCGTTTACACCAATGATCCGGCCCATGCCGCCATTGCGCTGACCCTGACCGGTCAAGTGCTGTCAGCGGCAGATATTAAGCCCATTGCGGCAAGACTCCTGGGACAGGCAGGACAGCAAATTCAGACAAAAGTCACCATCACCCCGCCGGAACTCAATCCGTTCGATATTGTGTCCGCAACGGCTGAAGACGGTAAAAATATCCAATTTCAAATTGAGAAGAAAACCGATACGGGTAAACGATGGTTTACCCTCTTGGTGATCAACCGGAAAGCGGAAACAGGCCGATATTTTGACAAGATTATTCTAAAAACAACCAGTGCCCTCAGCCCCGAACTTCAGGTTCGCGTGTTCGGCATTATTCGCGATGCCTCTCCCGCCGGCGTTCCAATAAAATGAACGATACTTTTTCTAAATATTTCCCCAATAAAAAAAGCCCTGTCCGTTTAAACCTCCTGAGAGGTGGACAAGGCTTTGAATATATACTGACCATCTGGGATCTACCGACCGCAGAAAGCTTTGTGATGAAAGATCTTAATTTATTAATCCTGAGTTTTTTTTGCTTTTTTGACCGCTTTTTCCGGCTTCCCGGCTTTGTCAGGATTCTTTTTTGACGGTTCTTTGACGAATTCCACAGGCTGCCCGGTTAATTCGACCAAACACAGAACCGCAGCATCGCCCTTACGAATGCCGACTTTAACCAAGCGGGTATAGCCGCCTGCTTTATCACCAAAGCGTTGCGGGGCGTAACCGAACAATTGATGAACCACATTTTTTTCCTGAATGATCGCCATTGCCTGTCTTCGGGCATGGAGATCGCCTCGTTTTGCAAGAGTAACCAGTTGATCCGCCCATCGTCTCAGTTCTTTTGCTTTGGGATCTGTTGTTTGGATACGACCAAATTTAAAAAGCGATGTGACCATATTGCGAAACATGGCGCTTCGATGACTGCTTGTCCTGTTTAGTTTTACCCCGCTCTTCCGATGTCTCATAAAGCGTTATTCCCCTTGATCTATATTATCATCTTCATCAGGCGGTTGAAAGCCCTCAATATTCATACCAAGCGCCAGCCCTAACTCTGCCAGCAATTCCTTTATTTCATTTAACGATTTTCTGCCAAAATTTTTGGTTTTGAGCATTTCCGTTTCTGATCTTTTAACCAACTGGTAAATTTTTGTAATATTGGCATTACGCAGGCAATTAGCGCTTCGGACAGAAAGCTCCAGCTCATCCACATCAAGAAACAAATTTTCATTATGATTGGGTTTAAAATCTTCCGTTGGCTTATCAATTAAAGCAGGTTCAACTTCCTCATCAAAATTAATGAAAACATTCATCTGCTCTTTTAAGATTTTAGCGGCAAAAGCAATTGTATCTTCAGGTCTTATCGAACCATCCGTCCACACTTCGATGGTGAGCTTGTCATAATCGGTTCTTTGACCTACCCGGGCATTGCTGATACGGTAATTCACCCGGTTTATCGGGGAAAAAACAGAATCAATAGCAATCGTGCCGACAGGCGCATCCAAATCTTTATTTGATTCAGCCAAAGCATATCCTTTTCCAGCCTTGACAATCATTTCGACCCGGAACTTGGCATCAGCAGACAATGTGGCAATGTGCTGATCCGGATTCATAATTTCAACTTTACCGTCCCCGCTGATAATATCACGGGCCGTCACAACTCCTTCACCGGTTTTGTTGATTTCGATAGACCTGGGAGTTGTATCGTTCATTTTAACACGGACGTTTTTCAAATTCAGGATAATTTCTGAAACATCTTCTAAAACACCTGGAATGGTGGAAAATTCATGCATAACACCATCAAATTTTACAGATACGATGGCCGAGCCGCAGAGAGAAGAAAGAATAATCCGTCGTAATGAATTTCCAATCGTGATGCCAAAGCCTCGCTCAAGCGGTTCCCAGACAAATTTGCCGTAAGTTGCGGTCTGACTTGAGACCTGCACTTTTTCCGGCATAATTATGTCCCGCCAGTTCATAAATGTAATTTCACTCAATGACATCTCTTGTCTCCAAAATTGTTAATATGCCCGATTTGTTTCTTTGAGGGCACGAAATGCAGGAGAAGATTCCATGATTAATAGATTGAACCGAAAGTGTAAATAAGAAACGGATTACACTATCTGGAATACAATTCTACTATCTGATTCTCCTGAATCGGCATTGTGATATCTTCTCGAACAGGAATATTTCTGATGGTTCCTTTGAAATTTTCCTTTTCAAGATCCAACCACTGAGGCATACTTCTCCGAACCACAGCTTCAAGAGAATCAGTAAACACCTGCATATTTCTGCTTTTTTCGCGAAGGACAATCACATCACCGGCTTTCAGCTGGTATGAGGGGATATCCACTTTTTTCCCATTGACCAGAAAATGACCATGCCTGACAAGTTGTCTCGCCTGAGGACGCGAATTTGAAAAACCCAACCGAAACACGACATTATCAAGCCGTTGTTCGAGTGAAAGCAATAAATTGATTCCTGTGATACCCTTTTTTCTGTCAGCTCTTTCAAAAGTCAGCTTAAATTGCTTTTCTGAAAGACAATAACTGCGTTTTACCTTCTGTTTTTCGCGAAGTTGAAGCCCGTAATCGGAAATTTTACCACTTCTCCGCTGGCCATGCTGTCCGGGTGGATAGCTCCGTCGGTCGAATGCGCACTTGTCTGAATAGCAACGATCACCCTTCAGATATAACTTTAAATTTTCACGTCGGCAAAACCGACAAACAGAACCTGTATAGCGTGACAAATTTTCCTCCCTTAAACCCTTTATCCTATAAATTGCAATTAAAATATCAGGTTAGGTTTATAAGCGATGTTTAATATTTTTATAACATTTCCGAACCGAATTTAATTTGATGAGAAAAAAGCCTTTAAACACGGCGCCGTTTTTTCGGTTTGCATCCATTATGAGGAATTGGTGTGACATCTTTTATCATCGTAACTGTGAGGCCGGTAGCCTGCAATGATTTCAAGGCCGACTCACGTCCGGGCCCAGGGCCTTTAACATAAACTTCAACATTTTTCAACCCATGTTCCATTGCTTTCTTAGCAGCGTCCTGGGAAGCAAGCTGAGCTGCAAAAGGCGTACTTTTACGTGATCCTTTAAATCCATTCATTCCGGCAGTGGACCAGGAAATCACATTTCCGTTTGGATCTGTGATACTGATGATGGTGTTGTTAAACGTTGACTGAATATGCACCACACCGTTTAGAATATTCTTTTTATCTTTTTTTTTCGTTTTAATTCTTTTTGCCATTGACTCAGCCTTTATCTTGAATATTACTTTTTAGTCACTGCGCCTTTTTTCTTAACGGCTGTTCGCTTAGGACCTTTTCGAGTGCGTGCATTTGTTTTCGTTCGCTGGCCATTACAAGGCAACGATTTCCGGTGGCGCAAGCCTCGATAACATCCCAAATCCATGAGCCGTTTTATATTTATTGATATTTGCGTCCGGAGTTCACCCTCAACGGTCAATTCGTCATCTATGACCTTACGGATCATATTGACTTCACCGTCGGAAAGATCGTCCGTTTTTAAATTATGATCAATGCCCAGCTTTGTAAGTATAGTTTGAGATGTGGATAGTCCGACACCGTAAATATAAGTTAAGCCAATAACTATACGCTTACCTTTCGGTAAATCTACGCCCGCGATTCTTGCCAAAGTCTTCCTCCTTGTATGCCCTGAAATCTATCCCTGACGTTGTTTATGTCTTTTATTAACACAAATAATGCGTACAACGCCTTTGCGCTTAACCACCTTACAATTCCGACATCTCTTCTTAACTGACGCATTCACTTTCATATCTGCACCCCATCTCTATATAACAGCTATTGTAATCATAAAAATAATCAATTTATTTTGATCGATACGTAATTCTTCCCCGAGTAAGATCATAAGGAGACAATTCGACGGTAACCGTATCTCCGGGCAAAATTTTAATAAAATGCATTCGCATTTTTCCTGAAATATGGGCAAGAACCATATGATGATTTTCAAGTTCCACTTTGAACATTGCGTTCGGCAAGGTTTCAAGAACCGTACCCTGAACCTTTATCGGTTCTTCTTTTGCCATCTATAAAAACTCCAGTTCCGGTTATCCAAAAATAAGAAACTTAAAAGCGGTCTTTACTTCAATCCAAAAGACAATTGATTTATTATCTTTTAATTTTACCCGTTGTTAAAAAGCCTTCATAATTTCTGGTTATCAAATGAGATTCAACCTGACCAACGGTATCAATCGCCACACCGACGACGATCAAAAGGGAGGTTCCGCCAAAATAAAAGGGAACATGCAACTGGGTCATTAATACGGACGGTAAAACGCAAACAAGCGAAATATAAGCGGCACCGCCGAGGGTTATCCGGGTTAATACCTTATCAATGTAATCCGCAGTTCTTTTGCCCGGCCGGATACCCGGAATAAACCCGCCATATTTCTTCATATTTTCTGCGACATCGGCGGGATTAAATACAATTGCTGTATAAAAAAAGCAAAAGAAAAATATAAAACTCACAAAGATCAATTCATAGATCAGTTTACCGGGTGTAAGAGCCGACGAGATATACTGCATCACAGTAATTTCTTTGAAAAAACTGGCCAACGTCGCGGGAAACATGATTAAGGATGAAGCGAAAATCGGTGGAATAACGCCCGATGTATTTAATTTTAAAGGAAGATGGGTGGTCTGGCCGCCGTACATTTTCCGTCCGACGACGCGCTTGGCATATTGAACCGGAATACGACGTTGGCCCTGCTCCATAAAATTAATGAATGCAATGACGCCCACCATCAGAATAATCAGAATAATACAGGCAAAAATGCCCATTTCACCGGTAGACAGCATACTGAATGTATTGCCGATGGCCTGGGGCATACGTGCAACAATACCTGCAAAAATAATCAGGGAAATGCCATTGCCGATGCCGCGTTCGCTGATCTGCTCGCCGAGCCACATAATAAAAGCAGTACCGGCAGTCAAGGTGATCACGGTCATTATCCGAAAAGACCATCCGGGGATAAATACGATGGCCAGCCCCCCGGGAGCGCTCATGTTCTCAAGCCCGACACTGATTCCAAAGCCCTGAATGATACTCAGTACGATGGTCCCATATCGTGTATATTGGGTGATCTTTTTTCGCCCTTGTTCACCTTCTTTTGAAAGTCTTTCCAAATGGGGAAAAACGACCGTCAATAGTTGCAGTATGATGGAGGCGCTGATGTAAGGCATAATACCCAGCGCAAATACAGAAAGCCTTTCTAGCGCACCCCCTGAAAACATGTTAAAAATGCCGAAAAGGGTATCCTGGTACTGGGCGAAAAAAGTAGCCAAGGCATCGCCGTCGATTCCCGGCGTCGGAATATGTACTCCCACTCGGTAGACTGCAAGAAATACCAGTGAAAAAAGGATGCGTTTTTTCAGCTCAGGTATTTTGAATATATTCTGAACGCCGGACCCGGTAACTGCCATTATGAAAGAACCTCAAATTTACCGCCTGCAGCTTCGACCTTGGCAATGGCGGTTTTGCTTGCGGCATTCAGTTTAACGGTTAATGGGATATTGATATCTCCAGCACCCAGCAATTTAATCACATCGCATTGTCCTTTGAGCAATCCTGAACTGATCAGCAAAGCCTCATCGACTATGGCACCGCTTTCAAAGCGTTGCAGATCCCTGATATTGATCGTAGATACAACCGACTTAAATATATTGGTGAATCCTCGCTTGGGCAACCTGCGATGAAGGGGCATTTGGCCGCCCTCAAATCCCGGTCTGACCCCGCCCCCTGATCTTGCACGATGCCCTTTGTGCCCTTTTCCAGATGTTTTGCCCAGTCCGGACCCAGGACCCTTACCGAGTCTTTTACGTGAAGTTTTGGCACCTTTTTCAGGTGCTAATTCACTCAATTTCATACTAAACCTCCACTTTAACAAGATGCGGTACTTTGTTGACCATGCCGCGAACAGACGGGTTATCTTTAAGTTCCACTGTCTTGTTAAGTTTTGTAAGGCCCAAACCGCGCAGGACTTTTCGCTGTTTTTCGGGTTTACCGTTCATGCTTTTGATCAGCGTAATTTTTATAACTCCAGTCATTTTAATAACTGCCCCTTTTATAATTGCTCAACTTTTAATCCGCGTTTTGCGGCAGCTTTTTCACGGCTCTGCAATGTCGCTAACCCTTTAATGGTCGCCTTTACAACATTGTGGGGATTATTTGATCCCATGCATTTGGTCAGAATATTTTCAACGCCAACCGCCTCAAGGACCGCTCTGACAGCCCCGCCTGCGATAACGCCGGTTCCCTGGGATGCAGGTTTCAGCAGCACTCTCCCGGCACCGAATTTTCCAGTGACTTCATATGGAATGGTTCCGCCAATCAGCGCAACCGCCACCATATTTTTTTTGGCATTTTCAACCCCTTTTTTTATGGCTTCAGGGACTTCCTTTGCCTTACCAAGTCCGTATCCGACACTGCCCTGCCCATCACCTACGACGACAATAGCGCTAAAACTGAAACTTCTGCCGCCCTTGTGTACTTTTGAGACACGGTTAATATGAACGACTTTATCAATCAACAAATTATCGTCTGTTTCTTTCCTGAACAAGGGACTGCCTCCTTCATTAACTATTTTAAAAATCAAGCCCTGCTTTACGTGCGCCATCAGAAACGGCTTTTACGCGGCCGTGATACAGAAATCCATTCCGGTCAAAAACAACAGATTTAATACCTTTTTGAACTGCACGTTCAGCAAGCAATTGTCCGATATAAGCGGCAGCGGCTATCTTATTTTCAAACTTCTGCTGCTCTCTGATTTCTTTTTCCGTCGTTGATGCGGTGACAAGGGTAATTCCCTGGGAATCATCTATAATTTGGGAATAAATGTGTTTTGCGCTACGAAAAACGGACAATCTCGGTCTTTCCACAGTTCCGGTCATTTTTTTTCGAATTCGTTTTTTGCGTTTCAGTCTAAGGTCTTTGCGTTTGTTCAGGGAACCCATGATTGATACCTTTACTTTTAGTCTGCGAATTAATTATTTAGCTGTTTTACCGGCTTTTCGCTGGATATGTTCTTCGGCATATTTTACGCCCTTACCTTTATAAGGCTCTGGAGGCCTTAACGCTCTCATGGTAGAGGCGGTATAACCGAGAAGTTCTTTATCAACGCCCATCAGTTTAATGATGTTTTTATCAATTTTGGCTGAAATACCTTCCGGTAAAGGAAAATCAATGGGATGTGAATAGCCGAGATTAAACTCAATGTTGCTTCCTTTTAATTCAGCTCTATATCCGATGCCGTTGATTTCAAGATCACGTTCGAATCCTTTGGAGACACCGGTCACCATATTGGAAATAAGTGCTCGGGTCATCCCCCACAAAGACCTTGTCTTCTTATCCATCAGATCAATCGAAACGGTAAGAAACGCGTTATCAATATTGAGCCGAACGTCCGGATGGATCGTTCTTGTCAAGGTTCCTTTTTCGCCCTGAACACTCAATACATTGTCTGAAAAAGTAATTTTAACTTTTTCAGGTATCCCAATTGGTTTTTTGCCCACACGAGACATTTCTTTCTCCTTAACTACCAGATAGCGCAGAGCACTTCACCGCCAATGTTTTCGTTTCTAGCCTGTTTATCAGTCAACAGACCTTTGGATGTTGACAATACGGAAATACCTAACCCGTTCAGGATCGGTTTTATATCTTTACTTCCGACATAAACACGGCGGCTTGGCCTGCTGACCCGCTGGATACCATATATTACATGGCGGTCATTCTGCTCATATTTCAGATAAACCCTCAGAATGCCCTGCTTGTTATCCTTAATGAATTTAAAATTGCGTATGAATCCTTCTTCCTTTAATACGCCCGCAAGCGCGGTTTTCATCTGAGAACCTGGGATATCAACGCTTTTGTGTTTGGCTCGTCCGGCGTTACGGATGCGGGTTAGCATGTCCGCCATTGGATCACTCATCGACATTGTAAACTCCGTCACTTACTGTGTTATATAAAATTTAAACAGTTAATCTTCACTTTAAAACTACCAGCTAGATTTCGTTACTCCAGGAAGAAGCCCATCTAAAGCCATACCGCGGAAACAAATTCTACAAATTCCAAATTTACGAATAAAGGCTCTTGGACGCCCGCAAATCGGACAACGATTATATTGTCTGACAGCGAATTTGGGTTTTCGTATTGCCTTGATCTTCAGTGATTTTTTAGCCAAAACCGACTCCTTTAATTATTAAAATTAATTTCTAAAGGGCATTCCCATCAATTTTAATAATTCTTTACCTTCTTCGTTATTTTTTGCCGTAGTGACAACCGTTATGTTCATGCCTTTGATACTGTCAATTTTATCATAATCAATTTCAGGGAAAATAATCTGTTCTTTAATTCCCAGGGTATAATTCCCGCGGCCATCAAAGGCCTTTCCGGAAATACCTCTGAAATCCCTTACCCGAGGCAAGGCGATATTGACCAGTTTTTCAAAAAAATCATACATTTGCTTTCTGCGCAATGTTACCATGCATCCGATCGGCATCCCTTCTCTGAGCTTAAACGCTGCGATGGATTTTCTTGCGCGTGTAATGACCGGTGCCTGGCCTGCAATGAGTTTCAACTCTTCCTTGGCCGCATCCAGCATTTTAATATTATGTATGGCCTCCCCAAGACCAATGTTTAAAACAATTTTTTCCAGCTTGGGGACTTGAAAAACATTTTTATATTTAAAAGTCTCGATCAGCTTGGGGACTACTTCTTTATCATATAACTCTTTTAGTGGCATGATTCCTCCGGCATGCAATATTATGCATCAATTATTTCGTTACATTTTCTGCACACCCGCACATTTTTTCCGTCTTCAAGACGTTGAATCTTGATTCGCACAGGAGACAAGCATTTATTACACATCAGCATGACATTCGACCAATGAATTGGGGCTTCGCCTTCAACAATTCCACCCTGCTTATTCGCTGCACTTGGCCGAGTATGGCGCTTAACCAAATTGACATTTTCGATAAGTAATCTGCTCTTTTTTTGTAACACATTAATTACTTTGCCAATTTTACCGGCATTTTTCCCGGTAATTACTTTAACCTTATCATCTTTTTTTAAATGGCATTTATTTTTTTCCATAAAAACACTCTCCTGGAATCACTGTCTTCTAAATAACCTCGGGGGCCAGAGATATAATTTTCATAAACCGATAGGCGCGAAGTTCTCTTGCCACCGGCCCGAAAATTCGTGTTCCGATTGGTTCCCGCTGTGCGTTAATCAAAACAGCAGAATTATCGTCAAACCTTATTAACGTGCCATCCGGTCTACGGATTTCTTTTTTGGTACGCACCACAACCGCTTTAAAGACATCCCCTTTTTTTACCTTGGAATTGGGTATCGCTTCTTTAATCGAAACCACAATCACATCACCAACGCTGGCATAACGGCGTTTGGAACCACCAAGTACTTTAATGCAATATACTTGTTTTGCGCCGGAATTATCCGCGACAGACAACCTTGTTTCCGTCTGAATCATTTTCCATATCCTCTATATCAAACTGCTTTTTCAATAATCTGACTTACCCGCCACCGCTTCATTTTGCTAATGGGTTTTGATTCGCTAATCAACACCCGATCCCCGATTGAGCATGCATTTTGCTCATCGTGAGCTGCATATTTTGAACGCCGCTTGATATATTTTTTATATACTGGATGAATTACGGTGCGTTCTATACCGACGGTGACAGTTTTATCCATTTTATTGCTTAAAACTGTACCAACCAGTTGTCTTTTCATTCCTCTTTTATTATTCATCATGACGGCAACCGTTTACCCTATATTTCTTTGACGTTTTATTGTTTGGATCCTGGCGATATCACGTCTGACCTGTTTCAACCTGCCCGTATTTTCAAGCTGGGCTGTTTTGTGCTGGAACCGAAGATTGAACAATGTCTCAACCAAATTTTGCAGTTTGGCACCAAGCTCCTGTTCACTTAAATCTCTTATTTCATTGGCTTGCATTTAAAGACTGCTCCTTTCAATAAATTTGGTTTTGATCGGAAGCTTATGTGACGCAAGTCGAAATGCTTCAAATGCCAATTCTCGGGAAACGCCTTCCATTTCGTATAATATCTTGCCAGGTCTAATGACTGCCACCCAGCCTTCAGGAGCGCCCTTCCCTTTACCCATCCTAACTTCCGCAGGTTTTTTGGTAACTGGTTTATCCGGAAAAAGTCGAATCCACATCTTCCCGCCGCGTTTTACCCGCCGGGTCATTGCAATACGGGCTGCCTCAATTTGTCTTGCTGTAATATAACCACATTCAGTCGCTTGCAGGCCGAAATCCCCGAAATTCAAGGTTGAACCACGAAAGGCTTTTCCTTTCATTCGACCGGTCTGTTGCTTTCTGAATTTGACTTTTTTAGGGCTCAACATTTGAACTATCTCCTAATCTCTCTACTTGCCTTCATTTGACAATTGTTCATTTTTAAGTATTTCACCCTTAAATATATAAACCTTGATTCCGATTGCGCCGTAAGTTGTACTGGCTGTGGTCACACCGTAATCAATGTCAGCCCTGAGGGTATGCAGAGGAACACGGCCTTCTTTATACCATTCGCTTCTGGCAATTTCCGCCCCTCCGAGCCTTCCTGAGCAGATAATTTTGACTCCCTGAGCACCGAATCGCATGGCAGATGTGACACTTCGTTTCATGGCTCTTCTGAAAGCAACCCGCCGGATCAGTTGGTTGGCGACATTCTCGGCAACAAGTTGGGCATCTATTTCAGGTTTTCGCAATTCTTGAATATCCACCTGAATTTCACCTGAAACCAGTTTTTCAAGCTTCTTTTTTAATGCCTCAATCTCCGATCCTTTTTTCCCGATAATTATGCCTGGGCGTGCGGCATAAATTCTCAACTTAATCCGCTTTGAAGATCTTTCAATATCAATTCGGGATAGTCCGGCATGATATAATTCTTTTTTTACAAATTTACGTAGTTTGTGATCTTCAAATACGTACTTTGCATAATCACGTCCAGCATACCACCTGGAGTCCCAGGTTTTAATTATACCTATCCGCATTCCCTTCGGATTAACTTTCTGACCCAAGCTCTTTCTCCTTCTTATTGACGGCTATCTTTCAGAGACAATAACAGTAATATGGCTTGTCCGCTTTAAAATTCGAGAGGCTCTGCCCCGTGCTCTCGCCCGAAAACGTTTTAATGTCGGACCTTCATTTACGATAATATTTTTGATCACCAACGAATCAACATCCATTTTCGCATTTTGATCCGCATTTGCAATCGCTGAACGCAGTATTTTTTCGACCAGACCCGCAGATTTCTGCGGCATGAATTTAAGCGCATTGATACCCGCTTCGGCTGGTTTTCCCTTGATTGCACCCACAATCTTACGAACTTTTTGCGCCGAAATCCGCATATATTTAGCTGTTGCCTTGACCTCCATCGCCGACATTCCTAACCTTTATTGTATTGTGATTTCATTATTTGGTTTTCTTAGAACCAGCATGCCCGTAAAAAATACGTGTGGGAGAAAATTCCCCCAGTTTGTGACCCACCATGTGTTCCGTAACAAAAACAGGGATGAACTTTTTACCATTATGAACCGCCAGGGTTAAGCCAACCATTTCCGGAATAATCGTTGATCGCCTAGACCATGTTTTAATCACCTTATTGCTGCGTGTTTCCTGAGCGATTTCAACTTTTTTATTAATTTTAGGATCCACGTAAGGTCCTTTTTTTAACGATCGAGGCATAAAAACTCCTAAAAAAATATGTAATATTTTAAAAAATTAATTTTGCTGTAGCTGATTTTATGAAACATCAGTTTTTAAAAGATTAAGTTTTCCGCCGTTTGACAATCATTTGATCGCTTGGTTTCCGCTTTCTGGTTCGATAGCCTTTGGCTGGTTGTCCCCAGGGAGAACACGGATGACGTCCACCGGAGGATCTACCTTCACCGCCGCCCATGGGATGATCGACCGGATTCATGACGACACCGCGAACTTTCGGTCGCCTTCCTATCATGCGCGTTCGACCGGCTTTGCCCAATGAAACATTTTCGTGGTCCGTATTGCCGATTTGACCGACGGTTGCTTTGCAGGTCTGTAAAACAAGCCGGACTTCGCCGGAAGGAAGCTTGACTGTAGCATAACGGCCTTCTTTGGCCATCAGCTGAGCATAGCCCCCGGCGCTTTTTACCAGTTGTCCACCCTTGCCTATCTGAAGTTCAATATTATGGATTTGGGTTCCAAGCGGTATTTGACTTAAAGGAAGTGCATTCCCGGATTTTATTTCAGCGTCTTTTCCGGACATGACTGTATCGCCGACAGATAGTTTGGTCGGCAGAATGATATAGCGCTTTTCACCATCTGCATAATTCAACAATGCAATTCTTGCTGACCGGCTGGGATCGTATTCAATCGCTGCCACTCGCGCCGGAATATTGTCTTTGTCACGTTTAAAATCAATAATACGGCAGAATTGTTTATGGCCGCCGCCTCGGTGCCGACAGGTAATTCGTCCGAGAGTGTTACGACCGCCTGATTTTTTTATAATTTTTATCAGACTTTTTTCAGGCTTACTTTTGGTTACTTCTTCAAAAGTTGAAAATTCCTGAGCACGACGTCCCTGAGATGTGGGTTTTACCCTCTTTATTGCCATTTACATAACCCCCAGCTTTAATTAAACTCCATCAAAAAAGTTGATCCGGTGTCCGGGCATTAATGTAATGAGCGCTTTTTTCCAGTCTTTACGTTTGCCGACAATACGTCCACGCTGTTTGACTTTACCCTTTGCATTCATTGTGTTGACCGATTTCACCTTGACATTAAATATTTGCTCCACCGCTTTTTTTATCTCAACGCGATTGGCTGATGGATCAACTTCAAATGACATCTGGTTTAATAATTCTTTCTGAAGGTTGGTTTTTTCCGTATCAATCGGATATTTTAATATCTGATAAATGTTCATGCCGCCAACCTCCCTTCTATAAACTTAATTGATGCTTCAAGCAGGACTAAATTTTTGTGTTTTAAAATATCATACACATTTAAGCCTTCCGATCGCAGTATCTTCACTCCCGGAATATTTCTGGTCGAAAGCTCCAGCGCTTCGTTTTTAGCATCAATTACAATCAACGGATTTTCAAGTTTCAAGGTTTCCAGTATCGAAACGACAGTTTTCGTCTTTATCTGATCCAATGCGAATCCGTCAAGAACTATGATTTTATCATCCTGCAGTTTGCTGCTTAAAGCCATTTTCAAAGCCAGGCGTTTCACCTTTTTGGGAACTCTCTTTTCATAAGATCTGGGGTTCGGTCCAAATATGACACCACCACCACGCATCAACGGGCTTTTAACATCTCCCTGTCGCGCACGGCCTGTCCCTTTTTGTTTAAACGGCTTAGCGTTCGTTCCGTTGACATCCGAGCGACGTTTAACGGCTGCTGTTCCGCTCCGTTTCCCCGCAAGCTGCATACAAACGACTTCATGTAAAACGCTTTTTTTGGGCGTTACATTAAATACGCTGTCAGGTATCTCAACCTCAGAAACTTTTTCACCTTTAATATTAATAACATCTATGACAGCCATGACATCCTCTTTTCTCATCAATCAACGATTGCCTGTGTACGGGCATTTGGTTTATTTATTGGAAAACTTGATTTTTTTAATTTCTATGGTTCCGCTGGCCGCTCCAGGTATGGCTCCTTTAACGAGAATAACATTATCCTGAGGACGAATATCCACGATCTCAAGGTTCCTCACGCTTGCGCGTGTATTTCCATGTTGTCCCGGCATCTTCCTTCCTTTAATGACTTTGGAAGGCCATGCGCTATTCCCGATGGATCCTGGTGCTCTGTAATTCCGGCTTCCATGTGTTTTTGGCCCGCGGTGGAATCCATGTCGCTTAATCGTTCCGGAAAACCCGTGACCTTTTGTCGTACCGGAGACCTCAATTTTTTCGCCTACAGTAAACATGCCCAGGGTGATTTCTTGCCCGACCTGAAATTCTTCGGGATTTTCAGTGGAAAACTCCCGCAAAATGGCGAATTGTTTATCTCCACTTTTAAGAAAATGCCCCTGAAGCGGTTTTGTCACACGTGTTTTTTTCTTCACACCGAACCCCAGCTGCAAAGCACTGTACCCATCATTGGCTACCGTCTTTATCTGAACAACCGTGCACGGACCAGCTTCAATTACAGTTACCGGCAGGAATTGGCCATTGTGAGAAAAAAATCCGGTCATCCCCAGTTTTTTACCTAAAATCCCATTACTCATTTACGTCACCACACTTTTATATTCTACAATTTAATATCCACATCAACACCCGGGGACAGATCCAGTTTCATCAGCGCGTCCACTGTCTGCTGCGTCGGGTCCTGAATATCCAATACGCGTTTGTGCGTTCGAATTTCAAATTGCTCTCTGGATTTAATATTCACGTGCGGAGAACGAAGAACGCAATATTTGTTTACCCGAGTCGGCAAGGGTATTGGCCCGACAATTTTTGCGCCGGTTTTTCTGGCGGTGTCGACAATGTCGCTTGCAGACTGATCCAGCAACTTATAATCATAGGCCCTTAGCCTGATTCGTATTTTCGTATTTGTTTGCATAATGGCTATTCTATCACCTATTCTATAATTTCGCTTACCACACCGGCGCCGACCGTTCGACCGCCTTCTCTGACCGCAAAACGCAATTCCTTTTCCATGGCAATGGGGGATACCAGTTCCGCTGAAATGGTCACGTTGTCACCCGGCATTACCATTTCTACACCCTCAGGCAATGACAGAATCCCCGTTACATCCGTCGTCCGGAAATAAAACTGCGGACGATATCCGGTGAAAAACGGTGTGTGCCGTCCGCCTTCATCTTTGCTCAATATGTATACTTCGGCTT
>JBAQUK010000212.1:0-14249 GCA_049297455.1 Desulfosalsimonadaceae bacterium
CACGGAAGCGGCATTGGACGATAATTTTAGTAGTCTTTTCCCAGTACCACAAAAATCCGTCGTTAATTCTCTAATAGCCGTACTACTACGCATGGCGGCATGACGCTTTTTGGGGAAACTTCAGTAAAGGAAACTCACCAATGAAATTATATGCGTTCTTTTTTGCGGGTCCACGTCTTTCGCTTTTTCGTCTCAGAAAGCTTTTCCCGGCCATTGTGCTCGCCATCCTTCTGTCGACACTTGCCTGTTCGGAAAAAGAACAGAGCCGGCCCGACCCGGCAGTCCCGGTCAAAACAGCCTTCGCCACCCAAAAAGACGTCCCGGAAGAGATGTCTGCCATCGGCACGGTGGAAGCATCATCCATCGTGAACATCTCCTCCCGGGTGGACGGACAGGTCATGAAAATTCATATACGGGAAGGCCAGGATGTTGAGCAGGGCCAGGTGCTGATTGATATTGACGACCGGCCGTACCAAACGATGCTGGCATCCGCCCGGTCAAACCTGGAACGTGACCGGGTAAAGCTGCAAAAAGCCAAAATAGATGCAAAACGGTATGCGGATCTGCTCCGGAAAGATTATGTAACAAAATCCCAGGCCGAGCAAACCCAGGCAGACGCTGAATCCCTCGAAGCCATAATCCGGGGGGATGAAGCCGCCGTGGACAATGCGGCCCTCAACGTATCCTACTGCCGGATCACCTCCCCCGTCAACGGGCGGACCGGGGAAATTCTGATTAACGAAGGCAACCTCGTCAAGTCCGGCGACAACACCAAAGCCCTGATGGTGATCCATCAGATGGAACCCGTTTATGTGCGGTTTTCCGTCCCGGAACAGAATCTCCCCAAAATTCAAAGCCTGCTAACGGACCACACGCTCACGGTACTCGCCGCGCCGCCGGGGAACAAGGATCAAACACAAACAGCGGAAGGCCGGCTGACCTTTACGGACAACACCATCAATCCGGATACCGGCACCATCCATCTGAAGGCCGAATTCGATAACACGGACAACCGCCTCTGGCCGGGCCAGTTTGTCAATGTCACCCTCATGCTGGGCATGCGGTCCCGGGCCGTGGTGGTGCCGTCCGCCGCCGTTTTGATGGGACAGCAGGGAAATTTTATTTTTGTGGTCAAAAGCGATATGACCGTGGAATCCCGGAACGTGACGCCGGGGCCGCAGATCAATACTGAAACCGTGATTGAAGAAGGCATCGTTCCCGGCGAACAGGTGGTCATTGAGGGCCAACTGAGACTGGTTCCGGGCGCTAAAGCCGTTGTGAAAAACGATGCACAGCCCGCTGGGGATTCCCATAAATGAAAGGCCTCTCCGATTTATTCATATTCCGGCCGGTCATGACGACCCTGGTCATGCTGGGGATTCTGATCTTCGGCATTACCGCTTATCGCAAACTGCCGGTCAGCAATCTTCCCAGTGTGGATTTCCCCACCATCCAGGTGTCGGCAACACTACCCGGTGCAAGCCCGGATACCATGGCTTCGGCGGTCGCCACCCCCTTGGAAAAACAGTTTTCCACCATCAGTGGTATCGATTCCATGACCTCCACGAGCGCCATCGGCAGGACCAGCATCACCTTGCAGTTTAATTTAAGCCGGGATCTGGACGCCGCGGCCCAGGACGTGCAGGCCGCCATTTCCGGGGCACTGGGCAGGCTGCCCGACGACATGCCGAACCCGCCGACATTCCGGAAAGTCAACCCCGCCGATGAGCCGGTTCTCCTGGTGGCCCTCACCTCTCCCACCCTGCTGCTGTCCGAGCTGGACGAATACGGCCAGACCCTGATGGCCCAGCAGATATCCATGATCAGCGGCGTCGCCCAGGTCATGGTATACGGCTCTCAAAAATATGCCGTCCGCCTCCAACTGGACCCGAACAAGCTGGCCAATAAAGATATCGGAATCGACCAGGTGGCCCGGGCGGTGGAAAGCGCCAATGTCAATTTGCCCATGGGAACCCTTTACGGACCTGATATGGCCTTTACGGTGCAGGCCAACGGCCAGATCAAAAAAGCAGACGGATACCTTGACCTTATTGTCGCATACCGCAACGGCAGTCCCGTGCGGCTCAAAGATTTGGGAACCGCCGTCGACAGTGTAGAAAATGATAAAACCGCTGCCTGGTATGTCAATTCCCAAAGTTCCCGTCGGGCCATCGTGCTGGCCGTCCAGCGCCAGCCGGGGACCAACACCGTCGCGGTGACGCGGGACGTCCGCAGCCTGCTGACGAAGCTGGCCGGTCAGCTCCCGGCCTCCGTGTCCTTGAATATCATTTTCGACCAATCCGAATCCATCCGCGAATCGGTCAATGACGTCAAAATAACGTTGGTGCTGACCCTATTCCTGGTCATTGCCGTTATCTTTATTTTTCTGCGGAATCTTTCCGCCACGGCGATCCCCAGCCTGGCCCTGCCCATGTCCATCATCGGCACGTTTACGGTCATGTACTTTCTGGATTACAGCCTGGACAACCTCTCCTTGATGGCGCTGACCCTTTGCGTCGGTTTTGTGGTGGATGACGCCATTGTCATGCTTGAAAACATCGTCCGCCACATGGAAATGGGGGAACTGCCGTATACGGCCGCCGTAAACGGGGCCAGGGAAATCAGTTTTACGATCCTGTCCATGACCTTTTCCCTGGCCGCCGTCTTTATTCCCGTATTGTTCATGGGGGGCATCATCGGCCGGTTGTTTAAGGAATTTGCGGTTACCATCGGCGTCGCCATTCTGATTTCAGGCTTTATCTCCCTCACGCTGACCCCCATGCTGTGCAGCCGATTTTTACGACCGCCCAGGGAAGAAAAACATGGCCGTTTGTTCAACTCGTTCGAACGGTTCTTCCAAAAACTGCTGGATGTTTATAAGACAGGCCTCCACTGGTCACTGGCGCACCAAAGGTTGATCATGATTTTTTCCGCCATGATCCTTATTGCCACCGGCTTTCTGTTTGTCAAAATGCCCAAAGGGTTTATGCCCAGCGAGGATATTGGACAGATTTCCGGGTCCACCCAGGCCATCCAGGGAATTTCGTTTGAGGCCATGATCCGCCATCAGCAGGCAGCGGCGGCGGTCATTCAGCAGGACCCGGATGTGGCGGCGTTTATGTCCAGGGCCGGTTCCGGGGGAAATTCCAGCGGCAATTCCGGCTTTTTCCGGCTGAAGCTGAAGCCTCGCGGTGAACGCAACGATTCCGTGGATGAAATCATCGACCGGTTAAGGGGAAAATTGGCGCAGATTCCCGGAATCCGGGTCTTCCTGCAGAACCCGCCGCCCATCCGCATCGGCGGGCGCCAGAGCAAAAGCCAGTATCAACTGACCCTGCAAGGGGCCAATACGGCGGAGCTGTATCAATACGCATCAAAACTGGAAGAAAAAATGCGCCAGTTACCCGGCCTGACGGATATCAGCAGCGACCTTGAAATGAAAAATCTTCAGGCCGACGTCCAGATCAACCGGGACAAGGCCACCGCACTCGGCGTATCAGTGGAACAGATTGAAAACACCTTATCTTATGCTTACGGATCCAAACAAATTTCAACTATTTATGCCGCCAACAACACCTATAACGTGATCATGGAGGTTCTGCCCGGCTTTCAGCAAAAACCCGCCGATATGTCCATGCTGTATGTCCGGTCAGATGCCGGGAATCTGGTGCCGTTAAGCGCCGTCGCGGAAATCAGCAAGAGCCTGGGCCCCCTTTCCATCAACCATACGGGCCAGCAGATATCGGTGACATTGTCATTTAATCTTAAACAAAACTATCCCCTGGGACAGGCGGTCAATGAAATCAATGCCCTTTCCGCAAGCGTTTTACCGGCCGGCATCACCACCAGTTTTCAGGGAACGGCCCAAGCGTTTCAGGATTCCATGCAAGGCCTGGGCCTGTTGCTCGTCATGGCGTTTCTGGTCATCTATATGGTGCTCGGAATTCTCTATGAAAGTTTTATCCATCCCATCACCATTCTTTCCGCCCTGCCCTTTGCGGGGTTCGGCGCCCTGGTCACGCTGCTGGTCTTCCGGGTGGAATTAAGCATTTATGCATTTGTCGGCATCATCATGCTCGTCGGCCTGGTCAAGAAAAACGGCATTATCATGATCGATTTCGCCATCGAAGCCCGGCGGTCCGGAAATATGGAGCCGGAGGAAGCCATATTTGAAGCCTGCGTGGTTCGTTTCCGGCCCATCATGATGACCACCATGGCCGCCCTCATGGGCACCCTGCCCATTGCGCTGGGCCTTGGCGCGGGCGCGGAATCCCGGCGGCCCCTGGGGCTCGCGGTGGTCGGGGGACTGCTGTTTTCCCAGTTTCTGACATTGTTTGTCACCCCCGTATTTTACCTCTATATGGAGCGTCTCCGGGCGTGGGCCGGAAAATGGTCCGGCGCGCACGGCTTTCAGTCGTAACACCGGGTCTGACCGGAATTTTCGCTCCTGACAGTGTTTCTTTTACTAAATGATCAAGGTCTCATTTTCACACGCGGCACGTGCCGCATGTGAATTTTCAGGTAGACGCCGGCAAGATCCCAGCCAAGGATCAACAGCCCGTCCGGCCCTGCGCGCCGGCTCCTGAAGCCCTTCCGCGCCCAGCGCCGCCATCTGATGTTTTATACCCGCTTTCATGTCGTATTTCTCAATCTATAAACCACAAACATGAAGCTCACGAAAGGTTTTGGGGGATCAATAACGGAGGGACTTTTTTCCGATGATATGGACAGGGACCGCTTCCTGGTCCGGCGGGAAGGATTGCCGGCCGAAACCGGCAGCCGGCGTTGTGCCTGATTCCGTAAATGTTCTTCAAATATTGACTTTCATGCGGCAACGGTCTCTACCAGATGGAATCTTCCACTTTACGGATATTCTTTATTTTGACATGATATACGGAAAGCAAAAAAATCAATGATTGCAAATCCATGTCAAGGGCTTTATATGTATTTCAGGATAGTTAAATCTCCATAAAGGGATCTGGCGGCTCACGACTTCACGGCCAGCGACAAAAGGATCAATACCGGCAGCCCGCAGGTCCAGGAGATATCCAGAAATTGCAGAATAACTTGTTCTGCTGCATGAAATGACCAAATGAATAAACTCGTTTTTACTGGTATAATTTTAATTACAGCCCCATTAGTCCTGAGTTACAGGTATCTTTTCAATGCGTATTTCCTTTTTTTTGGCAATGCAGGTCAAGGATTAGGAGAAAAAGCGTTAAGGGAAGAAATCTTAGGATCTCTTTATGGAATTGTTGGTTGGCCGCTTTTGGGATATGTTGGATTTATCCTTGTAGCTATATGCCTTGACGGAATGAAATATAGGCCAAGATGGTTCTTCTGGGCATTGCTAACTCTTTCGGTTCTCTGGGTCTTTTGTCTACCTGCTGGCCCTTTGCTTGGACTGCCATTATTAATATATTTGCTGATTAAAAAGAAAAGCTTTGGAATCTTTCAAAATAGCTCAGCAGAACCTGTCACTTGTGCTGACCGGTGGTAGCGGTGTCGCCTCTATGATGGTGATCGGCCCGGTCAGCACAGTTTAATCGTTCCATCCCTCACCCGAAAGACCAGTGAATGAACATCCTTTTAATTATCGCCCATCCGGATCCGGGCAGTTTCAATGCGGCCATCGCCAAACGCTGCCATGACGCCCTGGTTGCCAACGGCCACACCGTGTTTTTTCATGATCTGTATGCGGAAAAATTCGACGCCCTATTGCCTGCCCATGAAATCCCCCGATCCGCCGAACTGACCGGAGACATTCAACGGCACTGTGACGAAATCGCCGTCACGGACGGCATTATCATTGTGCATCCCAACTGGTGGGGGCAGCCACCGGCTGTTTTAAAGGGCTGGATCGACAGGGTGATCCGGCCGGGTATCGCCTATGAATTCCTTGAGGGCGACGGTGGCGAGGGGGTTCCTGCGGGGCTCCTTCGCGCGAAATCGGCCCTTGTGTTCAATACGGCCAACACCGGGTCCGTCCGGGAGCGCGAGGTGTTCCGGGACCCGCTTGAAACCATATAGGCGCGGGTTCTTGAAACGAAAGGTCTTGCATCCAAAGTGTATATCCCCTCGGATGGGAAGATGGTCTTTCAATAAAACAACCCCTATGCCTGGATGGGGTTAGCGGGATGATGACGGAGCTGTTTCCTGACCGCTTGCCCCCCCTTTCCATTTTTTCCTTGACAAAAAAATATACCAATCGGTATATTTTCGTCATGGAAAATTCACCCATTACCAAATCAGAACGTACCCGCCGGTTTATCATCGAAAAAGCCGCGCCTGTTTTTAACAAAAAAGGCATCGTCGGCACCACGCTCGCGGACCTCACTGAAGCCACCGGCCTCACCAAAGGCAGCATATACGGCAATTTCAAGGACAAGGACGAGGTGGCCATCGCGGTGTTCCAGTATCATGTGGACAACCTGACCGCCTTCCTGACCGGCGAAATCGACCGGGAGACCACCCCCGTCTGCAAGCTTCTCGCCATTCCCAACGCCTACCGGAAACTTCACAAACATATCATGGCCTACGGGGGATGCCCGATTTTAAACACCGCCGCCGAAGCGGACGACACCCATCAGATATTGCGGAAAATGGCGGTTGGGGCCATCGAAAGTTTGAAAGCCACCATTAAAAGCCTCATCCGGACAGGCCAAAGCCAGCAGGAAATTAAACCTGAGGCGGACCCGGAAGCTATTGCGGACATCATGCTGGCCCTGATCGAGGGAGGCGCACTGTTGTCCAAGGCCAGCGATCGGGATGCGTATATGACACATTGCCTGGAACATATGGAATGGGTGATTCATGACATCGAAATGCCAGAATAAGTATTCAGAAGTCAGAATTCAGGAGCCAGAATAAGGGAACCGGCAAAGCGGTTTGAAGAAGCCGGTAAATTGCTGGAAGCTTACATGCGGGCCATTCTGAATTCTGACTCCTGAATTCTGAATACCAGAGTAGTCACATAATCTTTTGATATAAAAGGAGCAAACACCATGAGCATTTTATTTGAATCCGGCCGCATCGGCACCATGACACTCCCCAACCGGTTTGTCCGGTCCGCCACCTGGGAAGGCATGGCCGCCGATGACGGTGCAATGACCCCGAAACTCATCCAGGCTATGGAGGATCTCGCAAAAGGCGGCGTTGGGCTGATTATCTCCGGCCATGCATTCGTGAGTCCCGAAGGCCAGGCCGGGCCGTGGCAGCTCGGAATTTATAAGGATGAGTTAAAGGACGGGCTGAAACAGATGACGGACGCAGTTCACGCGGCCGGGGGAAAAATCGTGGCACAATTGGCCCATGCCGGACATTTTGCGGCAAAAGCCCTGACCGGGCAGCCGCCGCATGTGGCCTCCGATTTTGAAGGCCTTGCGAAATCCTCCCGGCATGAGCTGACCAAAGAGGATATCGCCCGTCTGGTCCGGGCATTCGCCGCTGCCGCAGGCCGGGCCAAAGACACGGGTTTTGACGGGGTACAAATCCATTCCGGCCACGGCTACCTGCTCAGCCAGTTCCTGTCCCCGGCATACAATCGGAGGGACGATGAATATGGCGGCGCAATCGAAAACCGGGCACGGATTCATCTGGAAATTCTGGCCGCCATCCGGCAAGCTGTCGGCAAAGATTACCCGGTGCTGATTAAAATAAACAGCGAGGATTGCCTTGAAAACGGCCTGACCAGGCAGGATTCGCTCCCCGCCTGCAGGCTTCTGGCAGACGCCGGCCTGGACGCGGTGGAACTCTCCGGCGGCACCCTGACCAGCGGCAAATTATCCCCCAGCCGGTCCGGCATCACCAATGAGGCCAGGGAAGCCTATTTTCAGGATTCGGCCAGGGCCTTGAAAAAAGAAATTTCCATTCCGGTCATTCTCGTGGGCGGGGTTCGGTCCCTGAATGTGGCCGAGAATCTGGTTGCCACCGGGGCCGCGGATTTTCTTTCCATGAGCCGGCCCTTCATCCGGGAACCCGCTCTCATCAACCGGTGGAAATCCGGGGACCTTCGCCCGGCCTTGTGTAAATCCGACAACCTGTGTTTTGGCCCGGCCATGGAGGGCAAAGGCATCTATTGCGTGGTTGAGGAGCAGGAGCAGAAAAAAGCTAACAGCCTATAGCCTACAGGCTAAACAACCTAATATTATAAGGAGAACCACGCATGACCACCGACATCTTTCGCCAGCTCCAGGAGCGGCTCGACAAATTTTCCGTGGGTTTCCCGGCCACGGAATCCGGCATTGAAATCAAGATATTAAAATCCCTTTTTTCAGAAAAAGACGCGGCCATGTCCCTGAATCTGTCGCCGATTCTGGAGACGCCCGACGCCATTGCCGCCCGTTTGGGCCAGCCTGTGGACGAAACCGCCGCTTCTCTTGAGGACATGGCCAATCGCGGCCTTATTTTCCGGCTTAAAAAAAATGATGCCGCCAAATTCGGGGCCATCCCGTTTGTACACGGCGTTTTTGAATTTCAGGTCAAGCGGCTGGACAAAGACTTCGCCCGGATGGTGGAGGAATATTTTGAATCCGGGTTTTATCATTCTATGGCGAAAAACGCGGAGGGATTTCTCCGCACCATCCCCATCCAGCACTCCCTCGACACAACCCAGCAGATTGCGGCCTATGACAACGCCGTCGCCATCCTGAAAAACCAGAAACTCATCGTGGTGACCGACTGCATCTGCCGGAAACAGAAACAGACCGTGGACAAAGGCTGCGGCAAGCTCATGGAGGCGTGCTTCATGTTTGGGTCCATGGCACAGTATTACCTGGACCGCAACATCGGCCGCCGGGTGGATGCGGAGAGGGTATCATGATCATGAAAAAAGCCCAGGAAGCCGGTCTCGTGACCCAACCCGCCACGGCCCAGAATCCCGGCGGCATGTGCAACTGCTGCGGCGACTGCTGCGGGGTGCTCCGGTCCCTCAATGAATACCCGAAACCTGCGGAAATGGTGTTTACCAATCATTATGCAGTGATCGATCAAACCACCTGCGTGGGATGCGAGGCCTGTCTGGACCGGTGCCAGATGAACGCGTTCTCCATGAACGCCGACAATCAGGCCCAAGTCAACCGGGACCGGTGCATCGGCTGCGGTCTGTGCGTCACCACCTGCCCCTCCGAATCCATCCGCCTGGAATTAAAGCCGGAAGATGCGCGCCGCATTCCGCCGGTCACGAGCGGCGAGCAGATGATGAATATGGCGATCAAGCGGGGAATTACGTTTTAGGGGGTTAGGCTGTAGGCTATAGGCTGTTAGGATGGCGGAACAGGCTTTTTTTTAAAAATCATTTTTTCAGACCGCCCTACAGTCTACAGCCTAAATACCTACAGCCTGCCATCCAAGGCAACATTATCAGACAAAGAGGAGGGTTTCATGGGCCAGTGGCATAAAACCGGATGTGTATTGTGCGCCCAGAACTGCGGGCTTGAAGTGCTGGTGGAGGACGACCGCATGGTCCGGGTCAGACCGGACAAGTCGAATCTCAGAAGCGAAGGTTATGCCTGCCGCAAGGGGCTGAATGTGATTTATCACCAGTATCCGGCGGACCGGATCACGGAACCCTTAAAACGGGTGGGGGACCGATTCGAACCCATTTCCTGGGACCAGGCCATCAGCGAAATTGCCGAAAAAATGAAAGGGCTGGTGGCGGAATACGGCCCCCGGTGCATAGCATACATGGGTGCATCCGCCCAGGGCGGCCATTTTGAAGGGGCTTTCGGGCTGTCCATTTTAAAAGCCCTGGGGTCGCAATATTTTTACAGCTCCGGCGGACAGGAGTTCTCCGGCATCTGGTGGCTGTTCGGCCGCATGCTGGGAAAACAGTATAATGTCGCCGTTCCGGACGAGCATAACGCCGAAATGCTGGTGGGATGGGGCTGGAACGGGATGGAAAGCCATCAGATGCCCCAGGCTCCCAAAGTGCTCATGGAATTTTCAAAAAACCCGGACAAACACCTGGTCATCATTGACCCGAGAAAAAGCGAAACCGCCGCCATCGCCAATCTTCATCTGGCCGTGAGACCCGGAACGGACGCCCTGCTCATCAAGGCCATGATCGCCATTATTGTGGAGAAGGAATGGGAAAACAAAGACTATCTCAATCAGCACGTCGAGGGTTGGAACACAATCCGGCCATGGTTTGAAAACTTTGATATCAAAGCGGCCCTTGACGTCTGCGAACTGGAATATGATCAGGTGCTTGAACTCTGCCGCCTGATGACCACCAAACGCTGGTGCATGCACCCGGATTTGGGCATTTACATGGGCCGCCATTCCACCCTCAACACCTATCTGATGAATATTCTCGGGACCATCTGCGGCATTTTCTGCGCGCGCGGGGGCAACGTCATCCCCGGCATGGTGGTGCCCATGGGATTTCACGCGGATGAACGGGACCCCAAAACCTGGCGCACCGTCAAAACCCATATGCCGCCGGCAGCGGCCGGGTCATTCCCCCCGTCCGTCATGC
The DNA here is from genome assembly GCA_049297455.1 of Desulfosalsimonadaceae bacterium. GTDB lineage: Bacteria > Desulfobacterota > Desulfobacteria > Desulfobacterales > Desulfosalsimonadaceae > SURF-3. Next base: position 10,478 of record JBAQUK010000212.1, read on the forward strand.
CCGAGGAAATTTTAAATGACCACCCCGACCGGTTGCGGGCCGTGTTTGTCTCCGCCTGCAATCCCCTGCGCTCATACCCGGACACCAGTGCCTATGAAACGGCGTTCGGGAATCTCGATCTCCTGGTGGTGAACGATATCGTCATGAGCGAAACCGCAAGGCTCGCCCACTATGTGCTCCCCTGCCGGACGTATTATGAATCCTGGGACGGCACTTTCTTTCCCTGGACCTTTCCCGGCGTTTTTTTCCAGATGCGGCGGCCCATTGTCACGCCGCCTGAAAAATGCCTGGAGGCATCCCAGATTTTCACCCTGCTTGCGGACAAACTGGGGCTGATTCCGGACATCCCGGACGCCCTGCAGGAAGCCGCCAAAGCCGACCGCCTGACGTTCGGGGCCAAACTCATGGAATGGGCCGCCACCTGCCCCGAATCCCTTGCCGCCATGCCGTTTGTGCTGGCGAAAACCATTGGAAAAGAATGGGACAGCGCGGCTCTTGCGGGTCTTTGGGGGATACTCATGACAGCCCCCAAGTCATTCCGGAAAAACGCGGCCCGGGCCGGATTTGCAACCGGCCTCGACCAGGGGGATCGCATCTTTCAGGCCCTTCTGGACAATCCCCAGGGCCTGTGGGTGGGCCAGGTGGACCCGGATGAAAATTTCAACGCCATCCGGACCCCTTCCGGAAAAATCGAAGTTTATGTTCCCGAGCTTGAAGAACAGACCAAGGGGCTGGATGCGATCAGTGAGGCTCAAGGCCTGAAACTGCCGGACGAATTTCCGCTCATCTTAAACGCGGGCCGCCACACGAAATACAATATCAACACCTTGATGCGAAATCCCGAATGGAACAAAGGCAAACGGGCCTGCACGATTTCCGTGAATCCTTCGGACGCAGAAGCGATGGGGCTCTCGGATGGGCAGCAGGTAAAAGTCACCACGGAAGCCGGAAGCGAAAAAGGCGAGTTGCAGGTCTCCGAGCAGATCCGGCAGGGGACCGTGCTCATCCCCCACGGGTTCGGACTGATCTACGACGGCAGCGTATACGGCATCAACGTCAACCGCCTGACCAAAAACACGCACCGAGACCCCCTGGGCACGCCCCTGCACCGGTTTGTGCCCTGCCGGGTGGAAGCTGCATAGAAAATCATCATTTCATTGGATAAAACCATGGCGAATCAACCCCCGACAGATATTCCAGCATCCTTGCATTCATCATCCCGCTGGTGCCGGGACCATACCGGCAGATGGTTCACCTTTGAAGAATCACTGGAACTGATCCGGTCATTTCACGGATTCCCCGCCCCCGGCCTGGTGCTGGGGGTCCGGATGGTCACCCATGCCATGGACAAACTACCTGAAAACATTCTGTTTGACGCCATTTGTGAAACCACAAGCTGCCTGCCGGATGCGGTGCAGATACTGACCCTGTGCACCATCGGCAACGCCTGGCTGAAGGTGGCGGATCTGGGCAAATTCGCCGTGACCCTCTATGACAAATCCACCGGGGAAGGCGTCCGGGTGCTTCTGGACCCCCAAAAATTAAAGCAATGGCCCGAATTTTACCGATGGTTCTATAAGCTGAAACCCAAAAAAGACCAGGACACAGACCGACTGCTGCAGGAAATTCAAACCGCCGGCACTGATGTGCTAACAGTGGAACCGGTTCAGGTTCAGCCCCGGCATCTGGTCAAACGAAGCAAAGGCCCCATCACCACCTGCCTCGAATGCGGCGAAGCGTTTCCGGCAAAGCACGGAGCCGTCTGCAAGGGGTGCGGGGGAGAGTCTCCATATCAGTCCCGCGGAATCATCAGCGAGGGCCTGGGGGATACCGATAGCCTGAAGATCAAGGCGGTCCCCCTGGAACAGGCCACGGGAAAGCGGATTATCCACGACATGACGCAGATTGTTCCGGGCGTAAGCAAAGAAGCGGCGTTTAAACACGGCCAGACCATCACCGCCGGTGATATCTGCCGCCTGCAGCAAATGGGCAGGCATTCCGTGTATGTGGAAGATGAAACCAATGCAACGGACGGGTGGGTCCACGAAAACACTGCCGCCTCAGCGTTTGCCAAGGCCATGGCAGGGGTCGGCGTCAGATTTGACGATCAGGCACGCGAGGGAAAGATCAATTTTTGCGCCCACCGCGACGGACTGCTGTCGGTGGACGTGAATCGGCTGGAAACTTTCAACCGGGTGGAAGGGGTGATGTGCGCATCCCGCAAAAACTTCAGTCTTCTCAAGAAGGGCGAACACCTGGCGGCGACCCGGGCCATCCCCCTGTTTTTACCTGAATCCGATTTCAACCAGGCGATGGCGATTCTTGATGAGGCCCCCCTTTTCAGCATCATTCCCCTCCGAAAAGCGAAAGTGGGTGTGCTCGTCACCGGCACGGAAATCTTCCGGGGGCTGATCAAGGACAGCTTTATCCCCATCATTGCATCAAAACTGATGCCCTATGGGTGCGAGCTGGTCGATTCAATGATTGTTCCCGACGACAAAACGGCGATCCGTGAAGGGGTCGCGCGGTTGATCGCCGCAAGCGCGGACCTGATTGTCACCACCGCAGGCCTTTCCGTTGACCCGGACGATGTAACCCGCCAAGGTTTGGTTGACGCCGGATGCACCGGCATGATCTACGGCGCGCCCATTCTTCCGGGCGCAATGACCCTTCTGGGCAAAATCGGCGATGTTCAGGTCATGGGTGTGCCTGCCTGCGGATTATACCATAAAACCACCAGCTTTGACTTGCTGCTCCCCCTGCTTCTGGCAAACCAGACCCTTTCCCGGACGGATCTTGCCGCCTACGGCCACGGCGGATTTTGCCGGGACTGCAATACCTGCACGTTTCCAAAGTGTGGTTTCGGAAAATAGCGGAAGCGCCCCATCGCCGTCAGGCTAAGATTTTAAATGATACCTTCCGCATCGAATCCCAACGGGATTCCGTATTATAGCCTAGGGTTGCGGCGTATGCCGCTACCCTGGGAACAATCGCCGCGCACGATCCCCAACCCCGACGGGGTTGCGTCCGGATGGGCAATTCATGGGAATGTTACGCAACCCCGTTGGGGTTGATCACAAATGGTTCAGATAGCCCAGGGTAGCGGCATACGCCGCAACCCTGGGCTAAATTACGCAGCCCCTATGGGCAAAACAAATATCCCCATCTCCTTAGCCTGACGGCGATGGGAAGCCCCCCCCTCTTCCCTGTATTTGCCGCGAACTTGAAGACCGATGCAATGTTAAAAAATGATGACCACCGGCCCTAACCTTTTTATTTTGAACCTGCTGAAAAAATAGTGGTTTTTAAACCGGAAAAATGCTACGGGTCATCTTCAGGACTCCTTCAGTCCGATGGCCGGGATTAAAGGCAACCCATGAGGGGTTTCATGGGTCCGCATAAGATGCCGCGATAAATTGAAGCCTTAAGCAAAATTATGTAATTATAATATGTTGCTGTGTTAACAGAAGTGTTTTGAATGGCGTGATATGCGGACAGAAAATCAAAATTCAGCATCTTGTGCGGATCAATCCGTTTAATGTTATATCAAAGATGAAGGAACCATAATGAAATATTTGTATTGGGTAATTTGTATTATTGCAATAGCAGCAATCGTCTTTTGGGGAGGGTATTCATTGGGGCATTTGTTGATTTCCAAAAAAAAATGTAACTGATTTTTCTGATTATTTTGACTGTGACAGTTATTTTCCGGATTATTTAAACTGGATTCGCTGCGCTCAATCATTTTATTGGGTTTTTTAAGGCATAGGTG
>JBAQUK010000213.1:0-12161 GCA_049297455.1 Desulfosalsimonadaceae bacterium
CAAACCGGTTTACTTCTGTTGGGATCATGATGTATACTCCTTTTTTATAAATGCCCGAAATTGGACAGATACGTGGAGTATACACCATTTTTGATTTTTCCGCCGCGTAGCGGCTTCGTTCAACAAAATGAAGGAGATTTTGATCAGAATTAAATCTGTTTGGCGGAAATGGAATATGAAATCGCTTTATCTGAAGGAACATAGATTGTCGGACATAATTACAGCCATCCAAATAATGGGCTCTTATAAATATGCGGGAAGAAAATCTTCGGATTGGGCCGAATATATTGGTCGTTTACCTCAAAGTGCCTCCAACTGGAATATAATTTTCACAGAGCATCCTGAATTCTTTCTCATTAAAGACGGTTTAGCCTTTTTAATATGGCGCAGATCTAACAACGCAATGATTCACCTACATAATCAAAATAAAATAACATCGGAAGACTATCTCAAACTGGATAAACCTGATAAGAGAACCTATTCTTGGCCACCTCTCGAACATAGTCAAACTGAGGTTCTCATTCATTCTGCAATAAGAATGCATTCTTGCGCTATTGAAACAAACAAAGATCAACGATGGGCTGTGCCAATATACATAGCAGCATTCGGTTTTATAGGTACCTTAGTTGCTGCATTTTGGAAAAAATGATCTGCTATTGTGCTCATATGATGATAGTAGAGACGCGCAAAAATCCGCTCGTCTCAAAGCACCAGCAACACCATAACAACCTGCTATCCTGTATAAATGAAAGTAAATGAGATTTTAGTTATGCTGAAGCAAGACGGTTGGTATCTTGCCGCAACCCGTGGCAGTCACCGTCAGTTCAAGCACGCGGTCAAAAGTGGTCGTGTCACAGTGCCCGGAAAACCAAACGATGATTTAGCACCCGGCACATTGAACAGCATACTCAAACAAGCACAGTTAAAGGGTTAACCTATGCGCTACGCAATCGTTGTCGAAAAAACAGAAAATAATTATTCGGCCTACGTTCCGGATTTACCCGGCTGCGTCGCTACCGGTTTCACGGTTGAAGAAACTGAACGTGAAATCCGTGAAGCAATCCAATTTCACATCGAAGGCATTATTGAAGATGGCATGCCCGTTCCACAGCCGACAAGCATTGTTGAATATCTTGAAGTCGCCGCCTGAATTCTACATTCGAACGGGGTATAAATGGAAACGTTAACATCACCCAACATCACCGTGATGTTCCTCTCCCTGGGGATTCTGCTCTTTGTGGCCCGGGTTCTCGGCGAGTTGGCCCAGCGGTTTCACCAGCCGGCCGTGCTGGGGGAACTGACCGCAGGCATTCTGCTTGGTCCGACGATCCTGGGCAGCCTGGCCCCTGATCTGAGTAAATTCCTCTTTCCCTTGCACGGGCCGAACGCGATGGCTCTGGACACCATTGCGACCCTGGCGATTGTGTTATTCCTGCTGGTGGCGGGGATGGAGGTCGATCTGTCAACCGTCTGGAGGCAGGGCAAGGTCGGCTTCAAAGTCGGAATCACCAGTATTGTCATCCCCTTCTCCATCGCATTGATTGCAGCGTTGGTTGTCCCTGAGGCGCTGGGCCGGCATCCGGATGCTGATCCTCTGATATTTGCCTTGTTTTTAGCCATTGCCATGTCGATTTCCGCCCTGCCCGTGATTGCGAAAACGCTGATGGACATGAACCTTTACCGCAGCGATCTGGGGATGGTGGTGGTGAGTGCGGCGATGCTTAACGACCTTATCGGCTGGATCATTTTCGCCGTCCTTCTGGGTCTGATCGACGCGCCGTCCGGGAGCGGCAACCATATCACGCTGACCATTGCGCTGACCCTGGCTTTTACCGGCGGGATGTTGACTTTGGGCCGCTTTCTGGTTCATAAGATGCTGCCGTTTGTGCAGGCTTATACCCGCTGGCCCGGCGGCGAGCTGAGCTTTGCCCTGATCCTGGGGCTGCTCGGAGCCGCATTTACCGAGTGGATCGGAATTCATGCCATTTTCGGCGCCTTCATTGTGGGCGTGGCCGTCGGCGACTCATCGCACCTGCGCGAGCACAGCCGGGTGATCATTGATAACTTTGTTTCATTCATTTTCGCCCCGGTGTTTTTCGCGAGCATCGGCCTTAAGGTGAATTTCCTGACCCATTTCGACCTCCCTCTGGTTTCGTCGCTGCTGGTGATTGCCTGCGCATGCAAACTTGTCGGCGGCGCGTTGGGAGCCCGGTGGGGAGGGCTGCCCCCCAGGGAAGCCTGGGCCATCGGTTTTGCCATGAATTCCCGGGGCGCGATGGAGATCATCCTGGGAATGATCGCCCTGCAGGCAGGGATTATCCGCGAGCAACTATTTGTCGCCTTGATCGTTGTGGCGATTGCCACGTCAATGATGAGCGGGCCGGCCATGCGGCTGCTCCTCCGCACTGAAAAGAAATGGCGGCTTCGGAATATCTTATCCTCGAAACTTTTCTTGAGGGAACTCAAAGGCACTGTCCGCCGCGAGGCCATCCATGAAATGACGGCGGCGGCGTGCGCTGCTATCGGAGGTTTGGATGCGCAATCTTTGGAAACATCCGTGTGGAAACGGGAAAAAGCCCTCAGCACCGGCATCGGAAACGGGGTGGCGATCCCACACGCCCGTATTGATGGGCTGCGGGAGTCGCTCGTGGTGGTTGGCATTTCTGCAAAGGGGATCGATTTCGACTCACCGGACGGCAAGCCGGCGAAGGTGGTTTTCCTGATGCTGACGCCCGGAAGCGAGCCCGGCGCGCAACTGGAGATCGCTTCCGAAATCGCACGGCTTTTTCGAGATCCGCGCATGACCGACCGGGTTCTTTCCGCGAAAAGATTCACGGATTTTCTGGCATTGGTGCGGGCGGGTATCTAAAAGCGCTTATTCCATTTCGCCGCATTCAAGATGGCATCAAGGCGGCAAGTAAGGAGGCGACGCAGGCGTATGTTTGTATACGTTGAGGAGCCGACGACGCAGCCAACGAAGATGCCGCTTGAATGCGAAATGGAATTATTGCAGTCCAACGTCCCAGTTCCAAACCCCTGCCCGCTCTTTCAACTGCACATTCCGGGGCAAGTCTTCCTGAAAGTGGACAAATAACTGATATCCGGCTTTTTTTAAGGCGTCCCGCTTCGCGGTCAGGTCCACCTGCCAGTTGGGAAACACCCAGAAATTCCCGCCATACTGCCGGGCGAAAGCCTGCTCCCCCCTGGGGCTGCTGAAAGGGACGGACGGCTTCAGGTCATGTGAGAGAACACGGGAAATGCACAGGGGCCAGTTGCCGGAAATCACCATGCCCAGCGGCAAGGGACTTTTCGCCGCAAGGACGGCATAATCTTCCCGGCCCAGCTCCGGACTGACAATCACGCCCTTAAACCCGCATCCCGCCAGTTGATCAATACTCATCTCATTGGAAATATTGCAAAACGGCCCGGCCCACAGGTGGAGCCCCTTGTCCGAGGGAAAAAACGCCCGCTGCCAGGGCGCGTTCAACACAAACCGGACGCAGCCGTTCTGTAACGCTGTGACCACCAGGGCTTTGATTTTCTCCTGATCTTCGGGCCATACCACCGGCGGCAGCCAGCACCAGAATCGTTTGGGGTCCGAAACGGGAATTTTTTGGGTATCCGTCCCCAGCCATAACCCCATCTGATCGTCTTGTCTCAATTGGGCCGCATGTTTCGACTCCTGCCCCTCCCGCGTCACCGTCATCTCACCCAAAAACTGTTTCTTCCCGGCAGCAGCGGGGAGTTTGACCGAAAATGACGATTCCACGGATTTCGGCGCGGGAATGGCCTCAAGCTGTTCCTCAAGTCCCCGCATCTCATTTTCAAGCCCGATCTCCCGGCGGTCGATGAGAAATACCGGGGTTCCACTTTGGGGCTTGCGCTGATTGGGTGATTTTAAAACCAGCCGCCCGCGCTTGGGGACATATTTGGTCACCCGGATGGTGGCGTGCCATACGTCGTCTTCATAACCGATTCGTAAGATATCGCCCGCGAGGAGTTCCTCATGCGGAATGATATAAGGCGCTGACCGGTCCCCTTTCACGCTGCCCACCAGGAGCCCGGACCCGGTCTGGGATGCGGTGTCGATGGGGTTCTGGGGGCGCTGGGGCAAAAAATTGTAATGGGTGCCTTTGCGGCCCAGGGCGTAATCCAGATATCCGAGGGCTGTTTTTTTGGCTTTGGGGTCATCCGAATGATCCCGGAGCAGCTTATAGGCGGACACGGTATAATACACGTAATGCGGGCCTTTTTTCCGACCCTCGATTTTGAGGGAGGCGATATTCGGAACACCTGCCACGATTTTGGTGAGCACGTCAATCCATAGATCCTGGCAGGAAAAATACCGGTTTTTTTTTCCCGTCTGCTCGTAAACCCGGCGGCAGGGCTGGACGCACCGTCCCCTAAGACCGCTTTTGCCGCCCATATAGCTGCTCCAGTAGCACCGGCCAGATACCCCGTAACACAGGGCCCCGTGAACAAAAACCTCAAGAGCCAGACCTTTCGGGCATTTTTCTGACATGGTCTTGATTTCATCGATATTTAATTCCCTGGGCAGAACCACCCGTTTAATTTGCGGAAACCGGCGGACCATCTCCAATGCGTCCGGGAACGTGACATTGGCCAGGGTGGAGAGATGAATCTCGCCGGAAAAACCGGTCTGACGGGCCAGGGAAACCAGCGCCAGATCCTGAACGATCAGGGCGTCGGGGCGTACCCACCGGTTCAGGGCATCAATCATCCGCCCGGCCTCTGCCAGCTCATCGGATTTCACCAGGGTGTTGAAGGGAACATAGACCTTGACACCGCGATCATGGGCCAGACGGGTCAGACGGGCCAGTTCGTCCAGGGTAAAATTTTCCGCGGCCATGCGGGCTGAAAAACTTTTCAGCCCGCAATAAACCGCATCCGCGCCAGCCGCCAGGGCCGCCAGAAACGCCTTTTTACCCCCTGCCGGGGCCAGGATTTCAGGCCTGACAGGCAGCGTTTCGGCGGTAATTACTGGGTTGCCGTCGTTCATATAAATGGTAATCTCCTAAAAAAACGAATTGCGATTAAAGACCCGCGGACGTTATCCGCTTGTCTGGTTTACGTCCGGATGGTATAAACATAAAAATTTAAAATCAATTCAAATATGAGCAGGCAAACATGACCATCAAATGAACGCTGATGAAGTGTTTACTTTATCCTCGATCATGCTTAATATACTGTTTCAAAAGAATTTGCACATAAGATAAGGACGTGCTGCCCCAAAAAGGCCGCCATACAATCAATATCAGAGGATTATGGGGTTATCATCATGAAAATTGCAGTCAGCGGCAAGGGCGGCGTCGGAAAAACGACCTTTTCCGCTTTTTTGATCCGGGCATTCAACGAAAACAACAAACACGTGCTGGCCATTGACGCGGACCCGGATGCCAATCTGGCCGCAGCCGTCGGCATTCCCGATGCGGACAAGATCATTCCGATTTCGGAAATGAAGGATCTGGCCTATGAGCGCACCGAAGCGCGGCCCGGCACCATCGGCGGGTTTTTTAAGCTCAATCCCAAAGTCGACGACCTGCCGGATGCCTTGTCCGCCAAATTCGAAAACATCAAACTCATGCGGCTGGGGGGCATTAAAAAAGGCGGGGCCGGGTGCATCTGTCCGGAAAGCACGCTTTTAAAAGCCCTGGTGACCCATATTGTGCTGGCCAGGGACGAAGTGGTGGTCATGGATATGGAAGCCGGCATTGAGCATCTGGGCCGGGGCACGGCCCAGGCAGTGGACAAACTGCTGGTTGTCGTGGAGCCCGGTAGCCGGAGTATTGAAACGGCGCGGCATATCAATCAACTGGCCGCTGAAATCGGGCTGACATCCATCTGGTTGGTGGGCAATAAAATACGGGGCAAAAAAGACGAGGAATTCTTAAAAGAACATTTGCCCGGTTTTCCCTTTCTGGGGTTTCTGCCCTATGACAATGCGCTGATTGAAGCGGACTTAAACGGCGTCTCCCCCTATGATGTCCCCTCCACAGCCAAAACCTTAATCAAAGAGATGATAGCCAAAATCTGATGACAGAGCATAAGAACACCCACCACCGGGGAGCCGGCCCGCATAGGAAAAAACTGCCTTTAAAAAGATTGCAGGCCGGTTCGGACGCGAAATTAAAACGGATTTTCGCCACCATCGGCATTCCTGAAAAAAAGCCGTTCGTCCCGGACCCCTTCCAGCTTGAAGCGTTGAGCGCCATCGAAAAAGGGGACTGTCTGGTGACGGTGCCCACCGGTGCGGGTAAAACATGGATTGCCGAGCAGGTTATTGCCCGGATTTTCGCGAGCAAGGGGAAAGCCTGGTATGCGTCTCCCTTAAAAGCCCTGACCAATTCCAAATACGCCGAATTTTCAGAAATTTTCGGCCCGGAAAATGTCGGCATTCTCACCGGGGACCGCAAAGAAAACATGGATGCCCCCATCATCATCGGCACCACGGAGATATTGCGCAATCAGCTCTATGACGCCATGCACCGGGGCGAAGACCTGGATACGGATTTCGTCATATTGGACGAAGCGCATTTTCTGGGGGATGAAGAACGCGGCGTAGTCTGGGAAGAGATCATGATCTATCTGCCGATCCGGATTCCCCTGCTGCTCCTGTCCGCCACCATCGGCAACGCCGCTCAGATCAAAGGCTGGCTGGAATCCATCCGGCGAAATTCATGTATCATTATTGAGGAGCAGGCCCGTCCCGTACCCCTGTTCCCGTTGTTTCTCCACCCGTCCGGCACCCTGTTCCCTTTGCTCCGGGAACCGGAAACGCCGACAAGCAAAAAAAAGCTCTATAAAAAAGTCATCAACTTTATCGCTGTCCGGCATTCGCCCCGCATGGCCCATTCCCGCGCACTGCCGCCCATGGGCGAAATCTTAAGCATTCTGGGCAAGTACCGGCTCCTGCCGGCGATCTTTTTTCTGAAATCCCGGGCCGATTGCGATAACGCCCTGCTTCTCTGCTCGCTTGCGCCCCATGAAGAAGACATAAGGCGCAGGGAACTGCGGCATCAGCGGATTGAAACGCTGACCGCCGTATGCCCCCATGTGGCGGAGCACAAACAAATGAACCACCTGAAAAATTTTGCAGTGGCGGCCCACCACAGCGGGCAGTTGCCGGCGTGGAAACTCATTATCGAAACCCTGATGACTGAAGGGCTTTTGGACGCCGTGTTTGCCACCTCAACAGTCGCGGCTGGGGTGAATTTTCCGGCCCGGACGATCCTTATGCTGAATTCCGACCGGTTTAACGGCCGGGATTTTCTGCCCCTGACCGCCACGGAATTTCACCAGATGACTGGGCGGGCCGGACGGCGGGGGATGGACAAAATCGGGTTCGCGGTGGTGATTCCCGGTAAATTCATGGATATCCGGCTGGTGGAACAACTGTTCAACGATCCGCCATCCGATGTTTTCAGCCAGATCAAAATCAATTTTTCCATGGTGCTGAACCTGCTGCTAAGCCACGCCCCGGAGCAGGTCAAAGAACTCCTGGACAAATCCTTTGCCGCCTATCTCATGGCCACCAAGGGCAGAAAAAAAATCGACGGCCAGTTTATCGGCGCCAACGCCCGGCTTCTCTGGCAGAGTTTTCTCGATCATCTTGACTTTTTAAAAGAAAAAGAATATGTTACGAGCGAAGACAAACTATCGGACGATGGGGAGTGGACCTCCCAGCTCCGGATTGATCATCCGCTGATGGTGGCCGAGGGGTTCCGCAAAAACCTGTTCCCCCAATCAAACCCGGCCATGCTGGCAGCCATCATGGCCGCATTCGTCAATGAACGGGAATCCGATGACGAGGCCATCGATCTTTCTTTGGTGCCCAAATCCCTGTTTCAGATTTTTAAAAAAATCGACAATGGCCTGAAACCGTTTGCGGAAGAATTGGAGGACAGCGGATTTGCGGCCCCTGCCTTATTTTTCCTTCCGGCAGTGACCGTATATCTGTGGGCAAAGGGAATGCCCTGGGAAAAGGTTCTGGAAATCTCCAAAATGGCGGAAGGCAATCTGGCCATGCTGATACTGAGGACGGCGGACAATCTCCGGCACATCAAAAATATCGGCCGTGTTTTTCCGGACGCGGCCCTGACATCCGGCCGGGCCATTGATTTGATCTTGAGAGATCCGGTCATCCCCACTTTTGAGGTATAATATTATAGCTCCATGCACATTTTAAACTGGGCTTCCATATCCTTAAGTATTCTGCTCTCCATTGCCACGGCCGGACACGCCCTGCTCCATCAGCGTTCCCCGTCCGCGGCCCTGGGCTGGGTGGCTGTCTGCCTGGTTTTTCCCTTTATGGGGCCCTGCCTGTACTTTCTGTTCGGCGTTAACCGGGTGGAAACCCGGGCCAAAAAACTCGAAGACCGGCGGCCGGCTTCCCTGATCGACCTTCAGGACTATGAAAAAGCCGCAAATATCGTTTCCGTCGCACCTTCAGCCCTCAAACTCCCGGTCCGTTTTTCAGAAATCGCCCGGATTTCGGACAAGGTGACGGGGTTTTCCCTGCTCGCAGGCAACCGGGTGAAAATTCTTCACAACGGCGAAGCCGCCTATCCGGACATGATCAACACCATTGAATCCGCCCAAAAAACCATCTACCTGACAACCTATATTTTTGACACCACCCCCACGGGAAAACGCTTTATCAACGCTCTGGCCGGAGCCGTTCAACGCGGTGTGGATGTGCGGGTGATTATTGACGGCGTCGGCGAACTCTATTCCATGACCCGGGCCGGCACAAAACTCAAAAAAACAGGGGTGAAAGTGGCCCGGTTTCTGCCGCCGAAGCTGATTCCGCCGTCCGCGCATATCAATCTTCGCAACCACCGGAAAATACTGATTGCCGACGGCCATACCGGATACACGGGGGGGATGAATATCGGAGACCGGCACCTGGCCGCAACCGATAAAAAGTCCCGGATTGTGGATATTCATTTCCGACTGACCGGCCCGGTGGTGATGCAACTGGAACAGGTTTTCCTGGAAGACTGGACGTTTTGCACGGGCGAGCAGATCGAGCCGACCCCTTCCCTTCCGGTACAAAGCGGCAATGTGCTGTGCCGGGCGATCACGGACGGACCCAATGAGGACATCAACAAACTGTCAACCATCCTCATCGGCGCCATTTCCTCGGCCCGTGAACGCATCCTGATCATGACCCCGTATTTTCTTCCCTCCGCCGAAATGGTATCCGCACTGAAAACAGCCGCGCTTCGGGGGATTGATGTCCGGATTGTGCTGCCGCTCAAAAACAACCTGCCGTTTGTTCAATGGGCGTCCAACAATATGCTCTCCGAACTGATATACTGGGGAGTCAAAATTTATTACCAGCCGCCGCCGTTTGTGCATTCCAAACTGTTCCTGTGTGATGGCCACTATGCCCAGATCGGCTCGGCCAACCTCGACCCCAGAAGCCTGCGCTTAAATTTTGAATTTAATATTGAACTCTATGACAGGGAAGTGACGGAAATCCTTTCCATCCACATTGAGGACACCATCAGCAAATCAAAAAAAATCAATTTGGCGGCCATTGAAAACCGGCCCCTGATCATCAAAATCCGCGATGCGCTGATCTGGCTGTTTTCACCGTATTTGTGAGCGGGAAAGCAAAAAAGGAATCCCCATCTCAGAGCCTGTTTGATAAGTCTGGATCAGGCCCGATAACAAGGCGGAAAGCGGCGAAAATGCGGAGCATAGTTGTTTATGTGAGCAGTTTTCGCTGCTTTCCAACGCCGTTAGCGGGTCTCAGACGGACTTATCAAACAGGCTCTCAGATACCAAGCCTTGAGCGCCGGAATATCCTGTGCTTCACCGCGTCCCGGAACCGTTTGGATCTGGAATTGATAATCGAATAACTAAAGCGGATATTCTTGCCCATGACGTGGGGAGAGTTTTTAATGCTGCTTTTGATCTTAAAGCTATTGCTGGTCACTTTCTGCAAAAAGGCCGTCTCTTTGCCGATGACCCAATTGTTTTGCTTCTTTACCGAATCCAGAAAATCCTTACGGTTCGGCGGGCAATCGGCATAGGTCACCGCTTTCCCCATTTGAAACAGATTGTGCCCGTCGCTGCCGCCGGTCATGCATTTGCCTAAGTTAAATCCGAGCACCGCGCATTGCAGGTTCCATTTCTCCAGATTTCCGGCATTAATGACCTCCACCCCATCCACCATGCCCAAAAGCCGCTCCTGATGATCTTTGGAAATCATAGGGTTGCAGATGCCGGTATAAATAGCGCTATGGGGGTGGGGGAACAGGATCAGGCTTTTGTATTGCCGGGCCCGCCGAATAATTCCGTGCATATCCAGGGACAGGGAGGCCATCACCCCTTTCCCCATAAACGGACGCACATCCGACTCATAAAACTGGACAAGGGTGTCAATATTGTAAAAATAAACGAGCAGATGAGCGCCTTCACGGGAAGTCACCTCAATGCCGGGGATGGTCAGAATATCATCGTAAGTATCCAACCGAACCGCGCCTTCTATGGCATTATGATCCGTAACGGCAATGCCGATGCCGAGTTTTCGGGCGCGCCGGACAATGCTGCTGATATGGTTTAAGCCATCCGAATGACGAGAATGAAAATGCATGTCAACCACAGTGTGATGGGCAGTCAGTTCTGACAGATCGGGTTTTTCAAATGCTACGCGATGGATTAGTTCCATGGGTCCCCAAACTTCAAAAAATGATACAAAAATGAGCGATTGGTGCTCCGCTTGAAAAATAATGCATAGGCGGAAAAATACAAGATAAATCTTTTTCTTGTAATGAACCTGGAAAAAGCGGGATGTTGTCAGGTAATTCCCTGACTCATTTTAAAATCTGAAAACCACAGGCCGTGAATCTTTCCCGACAACAGGTCCGCAAGAAACCCCTCTGCCCGGGGTTGGCGAGCCCATTGCGATGCGGCCCTGAACCGGATGGTTTCCGTGGATCACGCGGGGAAACTGTTTGAGCGGATCGAAGCCAATGCACCCGCCGGGCACGACAAGCGATATCGAAACACCAATACCGGCATACCACCGCATTCAGCGAGTTTTGCCCGCGCCACGGAAACCATCCGGTTCAGGGGGCTGTCCGCAATCGCAGGGCGGGTTTCTTTTGTTACTTTTCTTTGCCCGTCAAAGAAAAGGAAAAGAGGAAAGTCGATTAATTAAATGCGATGTCTCTGGAATTCTCCGAATTCCCCAGGTTTCAAAAATTTCTGGATAACCTGAGTTGTTTCCAATGCTGGAAGAATTGATTTTTCGCGAACTGTGTTATCTTTCGAAAATTTTGATGATTTGCACGATTGTCCGGAGCATATTCTCATCGGCTTTTTGAGAAAATTTCTGGATGGATTCCCTTAATTCTTTTGAGTTGACCGTATGTCCGAAGTCAAACATTTCCCAAATCTCTGTTGTTAATGCTTCACCAAGTTTAATCAGCATGTCGAGCGTCGGGTTTTCCTTGCCGCATTCAATCCGGCTCAAATAATTTGAGCTGATTCCAGCCTTTTCAGCAATCTGTTCCTGAGAAAGTTTTTGCCGTTTTCTGATTTCCTGAATCCTTCTGCCGAAAAGTTCCTTGATGGTCATTTTGTCCTCCTGCACAATAATGCCACTAAAGAAGGAGGATGTTGAATAGACCAATACAATAAAAATACATTGAAAAATTAAACCAATGGATATAGTCAATGGCTTACTGCAATGATTAAAGCTTTTAAAATATTTCTATTGGTTATAATTTATCATTTTGGAAAGCGCAATTTTCTTTAGCGTAGAAAGACACAGACTTTGTGGCGCAGGCGATTACAAACGGCCAAAAAAGCACTTACGACTAAAATGTTGAGCGGGAGGCAATAATAAAATGAGCTGCAAGAATGGGTTAACCTGTAATTTCGGAGAGCATGTTACCATCGATGGTTACGGTGGAGATTTTACAAGATTGAACGACAAAAGTCTCGTCCTCCAATGCCTCGATGATCTACCTTTCAAACTCGACATGCATAAACTTGCTGACTGTTAATCTTTACATTCTATGAACCAAAACAGGCGGTGGATTTTTAGATTCCGTTGACAGATTAAAGCGATTACCAGAATAAATGAGCCTCTGAGAAAGAGGCCTTTTTTTTTAAAAGGGCGGCGA
>JBAQUK010000214.1:0-11690 GCA_049297455.1 Desulfosalsimonadaceae bacterium
TCACGGAAGCGGCATTGGACGATAATTTTAGTAGTCTTTTCCCAGTACCACAAAAATCCGTCGTTAATTCTCTAATAGCCGTACTACTACGCATGGCGGCATGACGCTTTTTGGGGAAACTTCAGAAAACTGATTAATTCCGCCAAGAATACCAATCGGATCGGTCCTCAGGTATCTCCCCGTCGCCGGATCATAATACCTGAACCAGTTATAATGCAGCCCGGTCTCGGAGTCATAATACTGGCCCGGAAACCGCAAATTGTTCTCAACCGTCGCCACCTCCACCACGGCCTCGCCAAAACTCCCGGACTTCGCGCTCAGGACCACCGCGCCGGAGACATCGGTCATCTTTTGCGGCGTGCCGAGATGGTCATTGTGGTAAAAATAATACCTGCCGCCGGTCTTTATAACCCGCGGGTCCGTGGTCCAGGAATCCGGCTTGTACCCGTAAGGGATTTAAAATTTACTAATATACCCTTTTCATGCTCATGCTCTTATTCTTGAGATTTTAAAGTAAGATTAAGAGCATGAGCAAGAAGAACGGAATGGTGGTATTTTAAAATTTTTCGAATCCCGTAAGCCCTGACCTCATTGCCCGCGCCGTCATATTCGGCGATCAGCCCCTGATCCGAATAATGAAAACAGGTCATGCCCTGTGAAGGATGCCTTTAAGCCGCATCCAGAACTTTTCGCAGGGTTTTCGCCAGATCCGCTTTTACGATGGGTTTGAAGGCAAACGCCCGGATTCCGATCTCTGCGGCAATGTCTTCAGAAATCTTATTGCTGTATCCGGTGCAGAGGATCACCGGAATATCCGGCCGGATCTTCATCAGTTCAAGGGCCAGCAAATCGCCGGTCATATTGGGCATGGTCATGTCGGTCACAACGGCATCAAACGCCCGGGGATCGGATTGGAACAGGGACAACGCCTCCTTGCTGCCCGTTTGCAGGGTCACCCTGTATCCCAGCCGTTTTAGAATCATTCCGACAAATTTAACGATGGGCACCTCATCATCAACGATTAATACCCGTTCGGTGCCGGACGGCAGGTTCTGACTTTCAACGGCCCGGGCTTCCACCGCATTTTTAATCACGGGCAAATATACCGAAAAAACAGTCCCTTTTCCCATCTCGCTGTCAACGGTTATTTCACCGCCATAGGTCTTAACAATGCCGTGAACCACCGCAAGTCCCAGTCCCGTTCCCTTGCCGGGCGCCTTTGTGGTCACGTACGGTTCGAAAATGTTGTGAATGAGTTCCGGCGGCATGCCCGCGCCCGTATCGGATATGGTTATCTGGATATATTCACCCGGCTTCAGATTCAAACGGACCGTATCATTCATGTTCCCGATAACGGTATCCGACAGATTGATTTCAAGGCGGCCCCCGGCTTCTTCCATGGCATAAACGGCGTTGGTGCACAGATTCATGAGAACCTGATGCACCTGGGTTGAATTCCCCATGATCAGTGCCTCGCTGTCCAGATGATGGACGATTTCAATGGTCGTCGGAATGGTGGCCCTTAATAATTTTAAAGTCTCCCGTGCAATGGCATTCACCCGGATGGGTTTGAGCTCTTCATCGGTCTTTCTGGCAAACGTCAGGATCTGCTTTACCAGGTCTTTGGCCCGCATACCGGCCGTATAAATTTCCTTCAGATTATCTTCAAGTATCGGATTTTCTGACACATCATCTAAAGACAGCTCCGTATAACCGATGATGGATGACAATATATTATTGAAATCATGGGCAATGCCTCCGGCCAGAACGCCGATGGATTCCATTTTCCGGGCGTGCTGGAGCCCTTCCTGCAATTTCTTCTTTTCTTCTTCCTTGATTTTCCGGTCTGTGATGTCCGTCAGAAAACTAGCCAGGCAGTCACGGTTGTCGATATTGATTTTCGTATTGGATATATCCGAATAAATCATCGAGCCGTCGCTGCATTGGAGCGGGAAGTCGGTAACGTGGGGATGGCTCGCATATTCCATCGCCCACCCGTTTTCGCCGGAATTCCCGGCAGGCAATCCGGGTATGAGGGATTGCAGGCGCCTGCCTATCAGATTGTCCTCATCGTATTTAAGCATCTTCCCGGCAGCGCGGTTTGCAAAAATGATTTTAAACGAAAGAATTTCGATGATGAGGATGCCTTCGGCCGCTCCCTGGAAAAGGGTCCGGTATCGCCGCTCGGATTCCGTCAGGGCTTTTTCAGCTTCCATCCGGTCGGCAACCTGCTTTTCAAGGGACTGCCGCATGGACTTTTCGTAATCCAGACTTTTTTGGAGGCCTCTTAAAACCATGGAAATCGATAAGGCCGCAATGGCGTTGAGGAGGATAAAATTTAAGGAAATCGTGATCCATTTTTCAAGGTTGTGCGGTTTTGGCTGGAGCCAGTGGGGAAGGCCTTTATAAATCATAATTCCGCCGACAATGAGCGTTGCGGTGTTTATCAACAGGGCGATCATGGATGCCCTGAATCCCAGAATAACACCGGCAAGGACCGGGAATGCAAACAGCCAGACCGGCCCTGAGGCGGACGGTCCCACCACCGTCAACAGAACCACCCCCAACAGATAAGAACTGAAGATGATGACATATGCCCTGATGCTGAAGGGGATGCTGCGGAAAATCAATAAAACAAACACCAGGGCATAAATGACCGTATCGAAAACCGCCACTCCCCATAGTTTTTCCTTTATGCATAGCAATACGCTCGGGATATATGCAAACAGCCCAAGAAACAGGGCGGTCAACAGGATCGTGACCACCACACGCTCCTGCCAGAAAATGAGTCCGCCGGCATCCGTTCCTTTTTTCGGTGTCGTCAGGTCATTGAACAAGGCAATAACCGATTCTATGATTTTAGAACGCGAAAATGGTTTCATGGGCTCCTTTTTCCGGCGGCGTATTATTCCAATTCCAAAGTGAAGATGATATCAAGGCGGCGAGGATTGAGGCGACGAAGGCGTACAGTTAGTACGTTGAGGAGCCGAAGACGAGCCAACGAAGATAGCGCTTTGATTTGGGATTGGAATTACATTTATCTGATTGATTTCCATGTATTAGTATGTGATAGGATACTTAAAGTCAAAAGAAAAATATACCGAAATTTTTCCGTGATACCGGCCCCGGACCCATGGATGGAACGCCGCCCGGCGGGCAACGGGAAAAGGTTGACAGCCGAAAGCTTGCGGTATAATTAACCTGGACATTTACAATGCGGTGTGAATACCGATTTAGAAGCATCTGAAGAATGAGGACCAATCATGTTTTCATTATGGCTGACGTATATTCTGGTGGGATGCGTTGCCGGTGTTCTGGCAGGACTTCTGGGGGTCGGCGGCGGGTTGATCATCGTCCCCATGCTGGATATCTGCTTTACCAGCCAGGGACTGGACCATGCATTCATCATGCACCTTGCCCTGGGAACATCCCTTGCCAGCATTGTGTTCACTTCCGTTTCGAGCGCCTGGAACCATCACAAACGGGGGGCTGTCCGTTGGGACGTGGTGCGCAGGGTCACACCCGGGATTCTGGCCGGGACATTCGCCGGGTCGTGCGTCGCATCCCTCATGTCAACGGAACTGTTGAAGATTTTCTTTGTTATCTTCTTATTTTACGTTTCGTTTCAAATGTTTGCGGATAAACGGCCCAACCCTTCACGGGAATTTCCCGGACGGGCCGGCATGTTCGGCGCAGGCGGCGTCATCGGTGTTGTGTCAAGTCTGGTGGGTATCGGCGGTGGGTCTTTGTCGGTACCGTTTATGATCTGGTGCAATCTTGCGGTTCATCGGGCCATCGGGACTTCGGCGGCTATCGGCTTCCCCATCGCCGTCGCCGGTGCCCTGGGATATATTTACAATGGATTAAACGTGAGCGGGTTGCCGGAACACACCCTGGGCTATGTTTATCTGCCGGCGCTGATCGGCATTGTGGGGGCCAGCATGTTGACCGCCCCCCTGGGGGTGCGCCTGGCCCATGCCCTTCCGGTATCCAAACTGAAGCGGGGGTTTGCGATACTGCTGCTGGTCATGGGGCTCCGGATGCTTTTTAAACTGGTATTTTAACAAAATACCCTTTGGGACGAACCTTCAGTACGCTATAAAGTCCGAATATTTACCTGCATTGACGCAATCAATGAATGTTTTGCGATCAAACGGCGGCCGTTCTGCCAGCCATCTATCCATGGTGGAGAGACGAAGTCCAATGTCTTCACAGATCAGGTCGTACAAGTCGCCTGAGGTGCGGCCGTACATTCCGGATGCACCCGCACCGTGTTCAAAAATAATGACGGGCCGGCTCCGTTTGATCAGATTTCGACCACCGCTGATCACCGGGTATTCAGCCCCCTCGACATCAATTTTAATAAAGTTGATGGTGATGTCTTCGGGAATCAGGTTATCCAGTTTTTCCACCCGCACCTGAATTTCTTCCATCTGACCACCAGCATCCTTTCCCGTCAACAGACCGCTGCGGGCCGGATATTCCCGATCAAAATGAAAGGTTGCAAATCCGGAATCTTTATCCAGCGCGACCGGGAAAAACTGAACTTGAGGAAATTTTTTCACCAGAAAATCATGATGATATGGGCACGGTTCCACCGCAAAAATTCTGCCGCCGGGGGCGAGTCGCACTATATGCCGCAAAATTTCCCCCCGATAGCATCCGATGTCAATGCAGCTGGATGCTGGGCGAAGCACTTTTTTCAAAACCCTGGTTGTCAGCCGGTCCGTATGAAAGTTTTCTCTTTGAAACAGGAACATATAAGTTTTGCGGGCAAATGATTCCAACGGCGTGTCATACATCAAGTTTAACAGTTGCCGCCTGAGATTGAAGCTCATTTATACATCCTTTATTTTGGATAGGAGGATCGGGGCGAGGGAATGGCCGGGATGCTCCTGGAGACTATTCGGATTTCTGAAAAACAGCCAGTTGATTGCATAAAAATTGAAATCGTTTGTATTGTTTTAACTTAAGGTGAAACTGATTTTCCAGGATTTTGAACCTGCGCCGATTATAGATCACCACATGATCCGCAACTGCCGACTTTGCAAAAAGGCCCAAATTCGCGCCGATAACATGCACCACGTC
The DNA here is from genome assembly GCA_049297455.1 of Desulfosalsimonadaceae bacterium. Taxonomy (GTDB): domain Bacteria; phylum Desulfobacterota; class Desulfobacteria; order Desulfobacterales; family Desulfosalsimonadaceae; genus SURF-3. Next base: position 5,089 of record JBAQUK010000214.1, read on the forward strand.
GTTGCCAAACGGGGTGGGTGTCGTAATGATTAACTTTCCGGCAGGCTTCAGCATTTTAATCACCTGATCAAGCAGAAATTTCTGATTCCAGATATGCTCAATCACGGCAATCATCAAGATCACATCAAACTTTTCCGCAATGGAAATGGGTTCCGTATCGAGATCCCGACAAAAAAAATTTTTATTTCCTGTTTGATCTTTTAATTGCACTATTTTATTGGGATTGCAGTCGATTCCATAATAACTTTGGATCTTTTTCCTGAATAGCGGATAGATTCCCCCATCGCCACAACCGATGTCCAGAACCTTGCCTTCAACATATGGGGAAATGATATGATATCGCCATTTAATTAAAAAATTGGTTAAAAGCGCCATGATTCAATATTTCTTTTTTTTAAAAATTATTTTGGAACGTAAAGGCCGATAATTTCAACCCGCCGGTCATATGAAAACTGACTCAACAACACTACTGGACGAGTCCTTTTTCCCGGTCATGTATTCTGCCCCCTCGATCAACGGTTCACATACCCCTCGTCTGAATCCAACGCTAAATGCAACAATGCCGATTATATAAAAAGGAAATGATAATAATAAATTCAAATAATCATACCAATCATACGGAAAATGGTTCCGTGAAATAATCTGAATTGTTTTGAAAAATCGAATGAGTGGAATTACGAGAGCAGTTGCGGGATGCTTGATCAGAGAAGCACCGGGTAGAGGCAACACTCGACGTATCAGCGCCGAATTCATACCGAGAAGGTATTGATTTCTCAGCATTGGTTTTAATTGATTCCGGTTTATATGTTGAATTTTTATTCGCGGTTCAAATAAAATTTTCTTCCCTTGTTGCAATAAATTATATGCTAAAAAGGTATCCTCTGACGTGCGTATATCCGGAAATTTTCCGGAACGTTTCATTAAGGAGGCTCTAATGGAAAAATTCCCTGCTGGGATAAAACCGGATTCCCGTTTTGGCGAATGGACGGAAAACTCCCGAAATTCCAGAAAGTACTCGGCAATGCTGATCAGGTTCGACGGCCGTGCATTGATGATACTTCCGCAAACCACATCATACCCGGACTGGTGGGCCTGCATGATTTCACGCAGCCAGGATCCATCTACAATGCAATCAGAATCCGTAAACGCGATATACTCCCCGGCCGCATGATCGATACCGATATTTCTGGCAATCGCGGGAATTGTTTTCTGGCTGAAATGGTAATACCGCACCCTTGGCGCATAGGTTTCCAGAATTTCCGGGGTTTCATCCTCCGAGCTGTCCACCACAATAATTTCATAAGGCAGGTTTATGGATTGATTGATAACCGAATCAAGGCATTTTCTGATTGTCTGCACTGAGTTATAAGAAGGGATAACGACAGATATAACCGGAACACGATTCATGACAATTGACTTTTCTGGTTGAATTTATATGCGAGACCAATTACTCATCCCACCGGCACTTTATTACTGATCCCAGTAGGGATTCTCTCCTCTTAAGCGGCGTAACGTATCGGCGAGTTTTATAGTGAATCGTTCCCCCAAAATGCTTTTAATAATGGTATAAAGCTTTAACTTTATTAATGAAAAATATAAAAGCCAGGGGAACGTTGTCATGGAAATATCTTTCCATATCAACAACGCTTCATCCACCAGTTCTCTTTTGGCCGACAGGTCATAAGAAAGCCCCCCCATAGACATCCGGATAATTACATCCTTCAAATAATATGCGTTTTTAAATTTTAGACTTCGAAGCAAAAAGTCTCTGTCCCCGGAAATTTTATAGCGCTCATCAAACCTGCTTTTTTTATCAAACAGAGATCTGTGATGAAAAGACCCGGAATGAACCAGAAAGCCTCCCCGCTTAATTCTTTTTTTTATGATTTCCCAGGAATCATTATATTTTTCAACAACACGTTTATTTTTATCTGAATAGAGTTCAACTTGTCCATACGCATATGGGCAATCTTTCATGATGGCGTCGGTCAATTTTGGAACGATTTTAAATAGCACCCCCGGATCAATAAAAAAATCATCGCTACCGATAAAACAAATCCACTCCCCTTCGGCATGATCCAGGGCTTTATTCCAGGCATGATAAATCCCCCGGTCCGGCCTGCTTTCCCAATATTTAATCTTTGAATCATAGCGTTTCAGTAGTTCCACCGTTCCATCGGTTGAACCGCCATCCATAATAATCAATTCCTTATACGGATAGGTTTGATGAACAACGCTGTCAATACATCTTTCCAGGGTTTTGGCGCCGTTAAACACCGCCACAATAATTGTGATTAAAGGCATATTGGCTCAAACCTCGATTAGTGATTTTAATGGCACAACCGCATCCATCATTTTTTTCCCTGTTGGTTGATATTCGCCACCTTGCATCCAAAACGATCACAAATCAAGGTTTGACTCGATTATCCGATTATCCCTTATCTCTGTCAGTTTTTGATCCAGCTGCCGGAAAAGTGGATAATAAATATTTTGCACAGCCTGACATATTTCCTGAGCAGTGTCTTCATTATAGGTATGGGACGTCTTGTTTCTACTTTTAAGCATATCCAGCCAGCTTTCCCCGTCTTCGATTAAATTGAGCGAAAAAGATTGGCGGATGACATCTCTTGAACCATAAATATCTGCTTGTCCTTGATATTCTAGAAAATCCTTCAAGGTGTTCCAGGCAAGTTCATACGTATATTCAAATGCTTTAACAAGCCCTTGGTTTTCCAGTTCCGACAATTCACCTTTATCAATAAATTTTTGCAATTGTCGTAATGCTTTTTTAAAGTTCGCATATCGCTGTTCCCATCGAATATCAGTATTTTCAGGCATCATACTCCCCCGCAACCTCTTTTTGCGATCTTACAATTATGGGATTTGGGCCAGACACGGTCCCCGTATTCAATGATCTCCGTGTAACCGCTTCTCATAAAAAACGACCCCCACTCTTTCAATATGGTGAATGAGGTCCGGGTTGTTTATCTGGTTAAAAATGGAGATATCAAACGTATAGGGCAGCAATAAGTCATCGATCTCTATAAGTATTTTATTAATTACAAAAATATTTAACCCGGCGCCATCTAAAGTAAGGTCAATGTCTGAGCCTTTTTTAAAATTTCCTTTTGCCCGAGAACCATACAATATGGCTTTTTCGATTTGCGGATATGCGGCGAATACGTCATTAATTTTCTTTATGACTTCTTCTTTAAGGCCGAATCTCACTATGGTCAAACCTTCGCCACGCTTCCAATAATTCGCATCAACTCATCGCTCAATCTCTCCAATCTTTCATTTCCTTTCTGGACCAATTTTTCAAATCCGATGTGTTCACGGCTTTTATTTAATAGTAACAAAATGTTATTCGAAAGATCGTTGACATCCTGAACCTTGAAAAAAATATAGGTTAAAAATATGCGGATTCATGGTCAGGGTGGAGGGAGACGAAAACCAGAAAATCATTCTCTCGACAAACAACCGCTCTGAATTTTTTACTCAATCGAATTGAATATATTGATCGGCCGGCAGGCGTGGTTATGGATTGAATTTTCTCCCATTTAAGGCCTCTGTCTTGATATACCTGGTTCCAATGCATCAATATGAGCGTTTTAAGCGTATTTTTGACAGCCAAAAAGTCCTCTTTTGAAAGGCCAAACCATTTTTCCTGAAAATACGGATAGTTAAAGTCAAGCATGACCTTCACTATTTTTTCCCTTTATCCAGATTTTCCACATCGGTTTCCTGCAGCGCATGTGTTTCCATCCATTTGTCAAAGGCTTCCAATCCGTTTTTATATTTTTGCGAATGGAATATCTTCTCTGAATCAGGAATAAATTCGCCTGTTTTTATCTGGATAACCCCTTCAGAGAGTTTTTCGATGGATACCAGTTTTCCCGAAAATTCTTTTGGTAAAGTTAATTGTGATTTGGATGATACTTTTCTGACTTCCATCCCTTTTTCCTTTTTAAATTGAAAAAACATTGATTTTCCAAAAATAATAATATTTTATTTTCTGATTTTCAAGATAAAGAAAAAAGGAATTTATCCATTTGCCGTCCTGCGGCCATGTATCATTCCATGCCTGACCCAGTTAAGGCCGTCAGCACAATCTCCTGATACCCTCTGCGGTAATGAGATTCTTTAAATTGACATCCGCGGTTCGCCAGTCGGACAGCCCCCATTTCTTCCACTCCTCCTGCCCCCATACGCCGTGGCCGATCCCTGAAACAAACCATCCCTGCCCGCTGAAATATTTTGCCGTATTACGGCCGATAAACCCGTATGCACCGGTAATGAGAACTTTTTTCATCAGATCAGAGCTTGCTGAACCGCTGGAATCGGCTTTAAATATTGATCAACGGCTATTTGGATCATAATTAACGTATCCTGTGGATTATGCTTGGCGATATAAATGCAGATGTTTGTGTCCAACAGATAACGGGGAACGGTCATAGGTAATCCCTTTCTTGGGGATGCGTGTCGATGCGTCCCCCTGCCATAAAATCATCAGGAAAACTTGCTAAAATGTCGAAAATTTCTTCAGCGCTGACTTTGTGTTCTCTCAACACAATTTCATTACCCCGCCGAAAAACCTCAACCTCGCCAGTAGTTATATGAAATTCTTTTGGCAAGCAGATAGTTTGGCTGTCTCCTGATTTAACAACGTGTGCGATAGGCATGGCAAAATTCTCCTTATTAGTGTTCAATGCGGGGCAAAGTTGCAACCATTTATAGATCCCGCCAGAAATCCTTATGAGAAATGACATTGTTATCTTTTATTTCCTTTCGCCGCCAGCTCATTTCATCTCCTAAATTATGATATTTAGGATAGTTATGTTCGAGCAAGGCGTTACCTCCCGGGATTTCTTTTTCCTGCTGATAATAGGCAGCAATCATTTCATTAAGCGCATCTCTCAGCATAGCCCGGCATTCATCAATATCTTTACCTTCCGTAACTACTTCCGGCCACTCAATCAATTGGCCCATATAGCCGGATTTGATTTTTGTGTATTTGGCGGTATATGATGTAATCATTTCATCTCCTCATCCTCAAAGCACCAGGCCATCACCACGGAATTATCAATGACAAACCGTTTATCCAATTCAGCGCCTTCCCTCCTCGATCATCTCCTTCAAGCTTAACCCGTATAGACGAAACTGCTTTCGGAAATTCCGCAATTCATCAATAATTTTTGCCGGGTCATTTTTTTGTTGACTGTCAGGAGGAAGCAACCCAGCTACCGGCACCCCGTGCCGGGTGATGCTGATCCGTTCCCCGTCTCTCATATCAGAGTGACAAAAAGTTAACCGGAGGTCATTCGAGTCAGACATAATCACAAATCAAGGTGACCCCATTAAATTTCGTATAGCTTATTTGCGATAATTCTTTGGTATTTTGAAAAATCGTTATCAGTCGTAAAGATTGGCACATCCAACCTGACAGCCACGGCGCATATCAAAAAATCCGTATGCGAACCCTGGATGCCTTTTTTTCTGCACATATTGCAAAACTCGGCAGCCGACTCGTAATCACTGTCAGATATTGGCGTGTTATCAAAAAAAGAAAGCTTTTCTTTTAACTTTTTGAATTTTTTCGGATCACTGTATCCGGACAGAATCTCCTGGCGGATCGGCCCGATGATCAAAGCCCTCTGATCCTGAATAAGAATGGAAAGTTCATCGATTTCGACCTGGTATTTTTGATTTTGTGAGCGCAATGCAAAAGACCAGATCGGCGTATCAACAAGCACCTTCATCTTATTCTTCCTTTTTTGTAATCATAGTCTGGATCAGGATCCATTTTTCCAAAAAAATTGATTAGTTCTAATTGCTTATGACGATTGACAAATTCCTTAAGGGCCAGATTTACCGTGTCTTTTTTGGTTTTCAGACCGCTGAGTTCCAACGCTTTGCTTAACAACTCCTGGTTGATTGCCAAGTTTGTTGCCATAATACACCTCCTTTTTAACACATATTGACGCACATGTTTATGTGTGTCAATTGTAAAAAACGAAGAAGGAACTCATCAACGGCGTGGTGCGTATACCGGAGAATATTCAAAAAAATTGACTTGATAAAAAGATTTTTTGGCGAAGTTTGATGCCATCGTAAAAAGTCTGTAATCCGTCATGCCGGACTTGATTCGGCATCCAGAACATACTGAGTATACTGGATTCCGGCTCCCGGATAAAAGCATTCCGGGACAGGCCCCGCCGGAATGACAAAAAAAGGAGAAAATCGACTTTTTACAAAACCATCAAGTTTGTGGTGATAAAATCGAATGCAGTTCATTCAATGCTCTTTTCTATATATTTCCGTATCTGCTGCACAAACTCTTTTAGAATTAATCGCAAGGTAATCAAACATTTATGAATTTTATGGATTGGAAAGAATCTTAATCGGGAATATTTCCATAACCGTGTCAACGGTCGCAAGATCCATCCCTTCCAATTTGGCCTGGGCCGCCAGCATGCGGTCAAACGGATCGCGATGAACAACGTCCCAGCTTCCCGCCAGTTGCGCATGTTCCGGCGTAACCGCCAATGGCTGAAATCCGGCTTTTGTTATCCACAATGGAACATTTTTTGCCACCGAAGATG
>JBAQUK010000215.1:0-25414 GCA_049297455.1 Desulfosalsimonadaceae bacterium
AGTCCTCTATTCGGTTTAAAGAATCGGCATTTTCCTACAAAGGAGACTGTTATGAAGCGTCAGGCGGGGCTGGCGACGGCCCCCCATTGTCAAAAGTATAACCAACTGAATTTATATATTATTATTATTTCTTAGCCTGACGGCTATGGGCTTATCCCCCGGACTTTGCAAAATATAGAATTATCCGAACACAGACAAATGAAAAATTGATATAACATATTGAATTTATGATATATATTATCAAATTTGCCGTAAAAACGAATTTGAGTTTTCAAGTAAAAAACCGCCTCAAAGCCGCTTCTTTTTAAGATAAAAATATAATATTTACAGATGCTTATAATGACAATCGGTAAAATAAAAAGTAAAAACATCCCAAAGTTTTTACATGTAATATTTTCTCATGCAGGGCCGGACATGTTTTTTTCATACATGCGGCTTAAAAATCGGCTTGCAGATCATGATTATTTCATAGGGGGGGTGAAACAATTAACATGCTGAAATTATAAAACGTAAGATTAACAATGCCTTACAATTGCTTGTCAAAACAATCTTGACAGCCTCAAAATTGTAGAGGGAATTTCAACATACCCGTATCCGGTTAAAGAATGATTCAAAGCGGGTTTAAAACAAACAGGAGGCAAAAATGGCACGAACCACAACATTGAAACGGACCCAGATTCAGGGGAAAAAATACGACCTACCAGGCGAAGACGTCGAACTTGAAAAGCTTATCCAGAAAGGCATTACCCTGGATGCCAAAATCAGGCAGCTCAACAAACAATTGGAAAAAATCAATGATCAGGTCATAACGATTGCAAAAAGCCGGAGAGATGGCAGCACAACTGTTAATTTAAAGGCTGTTTCCGGTGCGTTTGTGGTGACATTCAGGGAAACCTACGAAGCCTCACAAAACGTTGAAGAAATCCGGCAAGACTTGGGCGCCCTCTTTGAGCGGTTTTTTCAGAAAAAAATCAGTTTCAAAACCACAAAAGATTTAAAAATATTTCTGGAAGGTGAACATGCCCACGGCCTGAATGATCCTGAATCAATCAAAACACTGATAAGCGCTTATATCCAGAAGAAAGAAACAAAACCCAACGTCAAGTTGGTGCCGGCGGAATAACCCCATTAATTTATAAAATGAAAACGATCATTAAAAGAAATATATAATATAAAAAGAATATCATTGACTTTCTTTTTATAATTATATAAATTATAGGTCATATTTTGACCTATTCATTTAATGGCCGTAAAAAAAGGGGGGGAAATGAAAAAAATTGACACCAGAACACAGCCCAAAACGGTTGCATATCTTCGAGTATCCACCATTGATCAGGATACGGAAAAAAATAAGGCTGAAGTCCTTTCGCTTGCAAATGAAAAAGATTTTGGAAAAGTTGAATTTGTTGAAGAAAAAATATCCGGTGCCAAGTCATGGAAGGAACGGAAAATAAAATCGATCATTGATGACCTTTCCGCGGGGGACCGTTTGATAATTCCGGAAATGTCCAGGCTGGGCCGCTCCATGCTCGAAATTATGGAAATCCTTGCCATAGCCAAAGAAAAAGAAATTTCCGTTTATGCAGTTAAAGGAAACTGGGAGCTTAACGGATCAATCCAATCAAAAGTCATGGCAATGGTCTTTTCCATTGCGGCGGAAATAGAGCGGGATCTTATTTCATCCAGGACAAAAGAGGCATTGAAGGCGCGTAAGGCCGCCGGCGTCAAGCTGGGAAGACCGAAAGGCCCGGGAGGCTCTAAGTTGGATAAATTCAGGCCGGAAATTGAGGCTTTATTAAAAAGTGGATCCTCAAAAACGTTTATCGCCAAACGGTACGGAACCACTCTCCCAAATTTCTACAATTGGATGAAAAAAAATGAAATCCATATTGAACCGGACATTACCCGATCGGGCGCCACGGCATAAAATCGAAAAATGGCAAAATCATAAAAAACACCCTTCCATGATCAAATACCGGCTTCATGAGAGGCCCAGAATCAAGAGATTTCAATAAGGGCAATGCAAAACCATGCCTCAAATTATAACGAAGTGGCGGTTCTTATGGGATCAAGAGCCCTGGAAAGAATAAAATTGAGGGGTATGTCATGGCGAAGGTAGCAAAACGACGGGGCCGGTATGTTCTGGATTATTATGACCATCAGAATAAGCGTAAATGGGAAACCCTACCGGCGGGAACCACCTTAAAAAAGGCAAAGGACCGGCTGCGAGAAATCGAAGACCAGCTTTCACGGGGTAATTATATCCCATCAAAGAAGATGCCCACGTTTAAAGAAGTGGCCACGGAATGGCTTGAACACAAAAAAACGAACTTACGGGCGTCAACGTGGTCAGTTTATGAAGGGCATACCCGAAACCATTTTAATGGATTTCTGGATTTAAAAATCAATCGAATCGATACGGCGATGACTGAAAAATGTATTCGGGATAAGCAAGGCGGGGGAGTCCATCTTCTGACATTGAGAAAGATTCTGGTTTCTCTGGGGCAGATCATGGCTTATGCCGTCCGGCACCGGTACATTGATCATAATCCGTTAAGAGATGCGGAACGGCCAAGAAACCAGGGCGATGAGAAAAAAGAGATTATCAATATTCTCTCCCCGGATGAAATCAAGGCTTTCCTGGATGCCGTCAAGGGCCAGAAATACCGGACGTTTTTTAAGCTGGCAATCATGAGCGGGGCAAGGGAAGGGGAGCTGATAGGGTTGAAATGGTCAGACGTGGACTGGCAAAACAATCAGATTCATATTCAGCGGACATTCAACAATCAAAAAATGTACGATGTAAAAACCAGGAATTCAAACAGGCGGATTGATTTTGGTCCGTCCATGATGGCGGACTTGAAGCGATGGAAAATTGCCTGCCCTCCGAATACTCTGAATTTGATTTTTCCGAATGCCGCCGGGCAGCCAATGAACCACAGCAACATGACGGCAAGACACTTTTTCCCGGCGCTGAAACGGGCCGGGGTGAAAAGAATCCGATTTCATGACCTGCGACACACAAAAGTAAGTCTGATGCTGGATCAGGGGGAAAATATCAAATATATCCAATCACAGATGGGGCATTCATCCCCTACCGTAACCTTAAATGTTTACTCACACCTTATGAAGCCTGTTAATTCTGAAGCGGCAGAACGCTTTGAAAAAATGATTTTGTAAGGGCTGGTAGCAAAATGGTAGCAGGTGACAAAAAAATGAATTTCTATATCGATGTCAAACCTTTAAAATAAAGATATCAGATCGGCACATACAGATAAAATACCATAAAAAAAGGGCTTGCAAGTTTGATTCACTGCAAGCCCTTGTCATTTCTGGTAGGCGGTATTGGATTTGAACCAACGACTTCTACCGTGTGAAGGTAGCACTCTCCCGCTGAGTTAACCGCCCGTTGTCTTGGCAATATTTATTATTTCTCCCGGCGTTGTCAAGCATTTTTATCCGATGGGGCTTCATAATCATCATTCCCCCATCTGTCTCCGGACTCACCTTCGCCGGAAACCGGGCTCTCTTCTTCATCAGTGATGGGGGGGGCAGGTTCACCAATATTTTCGTCATCGTCCTCATCATTGCCGAAGACCAGTTCCTGCTGCCGGGGGCGGCCGGAAGCGCTTTCCAGATCGGCGATCTCTTTGAGAGTCGGCAGATCCTTCAGGTCCCGCAAGTCAAAGGTCTCCAGAAATTTGGTGGTGGTGGCGTAAACCAGGGGACGGCCCGGTATTTCGCGGCGGCCCAGCACCCGAATCAGTTTGCGTTCCAACAGAATGCGCAGGGAATTGGCGGATTCGACGCCCCGGATGTGTTCGATTTCGCTCCGTAGAATCGGCTGGCGGTAGGCGATGATGGCCAGGGTTTCCATGGCCGGTTTGCTCAGTTTCGGAGGTTTGGGCTGAAGCAGCCGCCGGATCCATTCCTTGTATTCGGGCCGGGTCCGGAACTGATACCCGCCCGCCACTTCGTGGATCACAAATCCCCCGTTCCGGTCCGCATATGCCTTTTTTAAATCGAGAAGCGCCTGCCGGATCTCATCAATAGGTGCTTCGGGAACTGCCGCCTGCAACTGGTCAAAGGACAGGGGGTTTTCCGCGACAAACAGGAGGCTTTCCACAATATTTTTGAGGTCTTCCATACGGTTCGGGAACGTCCTTTTCAGGCGTAAAACAGCCGCAAACTTGCATTCTGACCGTTCTGCACCAGCCGGGCCAGGCCTAGTTTGACGATTTCGAGGATGGCCAGAAACGTCACCACAATATCCATGCGTTCAGGCCGCCGGGGCACCAGTTCCAACAGGGTGACGGCACCTTTGGCTTCCAGAATGCCGATGACTTCGTTCATGCGGTCCTTGACGGAAATGCCCTCACTGACAATGCGCAGTCCGTCCGCACCGGAGGTCCGGTTAATGAGCTGGTGGTAGGCGGTGATCAGCTCAAACAGGTCGGTCTTTACCACTTCTTCGCCGGAATCGATCAGGAACGCGCTTTTGTCGGGGTGCCGCGTGAACACATCATCTTCGAGCATCGGCCGGTCGGACAGCTCCCCGGCTGCGGTCTTCATCTGGAGGTATTCCATGAGCTGGCCCGCGATTTCCAGGCGCAGGTCTTCTTCGTCCCCTTCCGCCGAATCCTCCTGAAGCCGAGGAAGCAACATTCGGGATTTGATGTGGGCCAGGGTGGCGGCCATGACCAGAAAATCGCTGGCCACTTCCACGTTGAGGGCTTTCATCCACTCCAGATAGGCCAGAAACTGGTCCGTGATCAGGGCAATGGGGATATCGTAAATATCCACCTCATGCTTTTTGATCAAATGGACCAGCAAATCCATGGGTCCTTCAAAAACATTGTCGAGTTTTATTTCATAGGTCTGGCTGGGCATAGTCGCTCAAGTCGGCTTTTTGAGAGGGTCTTAAATTTTAATGGCCGCCCGGACTTCTTCCATGGTGCGCCCGGCCACCTGGGCCGCTTTTTCTCCGCCGGCCGCCAGCATGTCGTCAACCAGGCCGGGGTGCGCGGTATAATATGCGTTTTTCTCACGGATGGGAGCAAGCGCCTCCGTGAGGTTTTTCGCCATTATTTTTTTACATTCAACACACCCGATATTGGCGGACCGGCAATCCGTATTGATGGTGGCGACCATGGACGGATCTGTATAAATCTTATGGAATTCAAATACATTGCACACGTCCGGGTTGCCGGGATCGGATCTTCTGGCCCGCTGGGGGTCGGTGATCATTTGGGATACGGTTTTCATAATGGCATCCGGCGTGTCCGACAAATAGATGGCATTGTGGTAGCTTTTGCTCATTTTTCGGCGGTCAGTGCCCAGAATTTTGGCCATTTTGGTTAAAATGGTCTGGGGTTCAGGAAATACCGGACCGTAAAGATAATTGAACCGGCGGACGATTTCCCGGGTCAGCTCAATGTGGGGCGCCTGATCAATGCCCACCGGCACGCCTTCGGCCTTATAGATAATGATGTCCGCCGCCTGGAGCACGGGATAACCCAGGAAGCCGAACGTGGACAAATCCTTGTTGCTTAACTGATCGATCTGGTCCTTGTAGGTGGGGTTGCGTTCCAGCCAGGGGACGGGCGTGATCATGGACAGCAGGAGAAACAGTTCCGCGTGTTCCTTGATATGGGACTGCACGAACAGGGTGCTTTGTTCAGGGTCCAGGCCGGCGGAGAGCCAGTCCACCATCATCTGCCGAATGAATTCACGGGTCCGGCCGGTATCCTCATAATCGCTGGTCAGGGCGTGCCAGTCCGCGATAAAGAAGAAACAGTCATAATCATTCTGCATGGAAATCCAGTTTTCCAGAGCCCCGTGATAGTTACCCAAATGCAGGGGACCGGTGGGCCGCATGCCACTGACGATTCGTTTTTTTTCAGTCATTTGCGTGTTCCGTTTGATGTAATTGAAGTTCCCTCAGTTTAATAGGGCTGGTTATATGCAAGAAGAAGCCAGTTGGTAAGGGGGGTTATAAAAAATGTCATTAAAAAATCAAGTGAATTTGTTAAAAGCAGGAGGATTAATATCACAAAACCGAACCGTTCCATGGGGATCAGTTTGATCTGGAGGCGGACCGGCAGCAGGGCGGTTACAATCCGCCCGCCGTCCAGGGGCAGGATGGGGATCAGATTGAACACGGCCAGCACCACATTGATTGTGACGCTGTAAATCAGGAGTTTGAGAATTACCAGCGTCGCCATTTCCGGAAGTGACGCCTGCAAGGTATTCTGGAAACGGATGCATATCCGGAAGAGCGCGGCGGAAAGGAGGGCCAGGCCGAAATTAACGATGACCCCCGCTGACGCCACCGTGAGGGTTCCGTATTTGAACGGCCGCAGGTTGGCGAAATTGACCGGTACGGGTTTGGCGTATCCGAATAAAATGGGGGCACCGGATAATTGCAAGGCCAGGGGCAGAAGAAATGACCCGAACAGGTCCACATGCCTGATGGGATTCAGGCTGAGGCGTCCCGCGTCCCTGGCGGTGGTGTCCCCGAAGCGCAGGGCCGCATACCCGTGAGCCACTTCATGGGTGACCACCGCCGCCACCAGGGGGATGATGATGAGAAAAAAATCCAGAAAATTAAAGTGCATTGACATAATCTTTCAAAAATTCCACTTCCTGTTCAGGGGTTTGTATGTGTCCGTTCAGTTTCGCATCCAGGACCGCCGACAGGATTTTTCCGAACAGGGGCGACGGGATCATGCTCATGGCCTGAAGGTCTTTGCCGCTGACCGTCAGCCGAACCGTCCGAAGATCGGTTACAAAATACGACATGGCCTTGATCAGTTTCCTGCTGGTGGTAATGGCCATGATGTACAGGATGAGTTCGATGCGCAGTTCCTTAAGTTCCTGATAAAGTTCGCTGTTGGAAAGCATCGGGTTGCGGTGGAGCCGGTTCAGGCAGTCTTCGGCGGTCATCCGTTCCTTGACGAAGCGTTTTTGAAGCCTCGGGGGAATTTCAAAGCGCTCGCAGATGCCTTCGGACCGGGCTTTGTCCGCGTGGTGGAGCATGACCAGAAAATAGACCGCCCATTTCTCATAATTTTCTTCCGTAAACAGCAGATCGAACCAGGCGATGACTTTTTTAGCGGCATTCAAATACTCCGTTAATTTCGGGTCCAGCACCACCGATGGATCCACCACCTTGAGCAGGTGGTATTCATTGAGGCGAACAATGGCGGGAATGGGGTTGTCTTCCTTCAGAATATGGGAGAGCTCGGAGAACACGCGCCGGCCGGACAATTGTTTGAAGAAATCCATTTTGACCGCATTTTCAATGAGTCCTGAGGTGAGCTTTCCGATTTTGAAGCCGAACCGCTGCTCAAAGCGAATGGCGCGGAAGGCTCGGGTGGGGTCTTCAACAAAGCTTAAATTGTGGAGTATTCGGATGGCTTTTTCCTTGATGTCCCGCTGGGCGCCGAAGAAATCGATCAAACGTCCGAATGAATCGGGGTTCAGGGATACGGCCAGGGTGTTCACCGTAAAATCGCGCCGGAAAAGGTCGAGTTTGATGGAACTCATTTCAACGGTGGGCAGGGCCGCCGGTGCGTTGTAATACTCCATGCGGGCGGAGGCCACATCAAGTTTAAAACCATCCGGGAAAATAATAATGGCTGTGCCGAATTTATCATAGGCATTGACCCGTGCCCCGTAAAATTTCGCAAAGCGTTTGGCGAAAGCGATGCCGTTGCCTTCCACCACAATATCAATATCTTCATTGTGCCGGAATAAAAACATATCCCGGACAAACCCCCCCACCACATAGGCCGGATACCCGAATTCGTCCGCCACCGTCCCGATGTGGGCCAGGAGTTCAAGTATGCGTTTTGACAATCGTTCTTTCATGAAAGAAACGATGTTTTTGGTGCGCGGATGTGTGATCCCTTGTTTTTCCTGAGTCAGCCGGGCCTTTCGGTCCTGGGATTCCTGGACCAGGAGATTGAGGAGATCCGTGCGGGTAATGGCCCCGATGATTTTTTCATCCTGAATGACCGGCAGCACCCGCTGCTTGTTTTTAATGATTTTCTCCTGAATTTCATTAATATCCGCTTCCGGTCCGACAATGGCGAATTCGGATGTCATGTACTCCTTGACGGGGGTGTCGTCTAAGGCATGATACAGGGCTTTTTCGATCACCTGCCGGGAAATAAATCCCACGAGCCGGTCTTTGTCACAGGTCCGTGAGACCACCAGCAGGGCATTGATATTGTATCTTGTCATCATCTGGCCTGCCTGTTGACAGGTGGTGTTCGCATCAGCGGCAATCGCCGGCGAGGACATGATGTCCATGGCCCGGTTTTTGGAGATGATATGTTTTTGAAGAAGCGCAACCAGGGCGGATTCCGTTTGGGCCAGGGTTTTTTCTTTGATGGTGGCGGCGGCGGCGAATTTGTGTCCGCCGCCGCCCAGGGCTGTCAGAATTTCCCCCACGTCCACTTCAGGGCTCCGGCTCCGGGCCGAAACATAAATTTTGTTTTTCATCAGGGCGATGCCGAAAAGCGTGTTCAGGGATTCGATCCTCATCATTTTTTGGACCAGAAACGCCAGGTCATGGATGTATTCATCGCAGGATACGGTGGTGATGGTCACGTCAACCCCGTTGATTCGGTGGTGTTCGGCGGCGTTGATCATATCGTTTAACAGGCTGATCTGGCGGGTATCCATTTCTTTGGCGATCAGGGTCGCAATGGTGGTGATATCCGCGCCTTTGGAAACCAGAAACGCCGCTGCATTGAAATCTCTGGCGGTGGTGGAGGGGAAGGTAAATGA
Source organism: Desulfosalsimonadaceae bacterium (assembly GCA_049297455.1). Lineage (GTDB taxonomy): Bacteria > Desulfobacterota > Desulfobacteria > Desulfobacterales > Desulfosalsimonadaceae > SURF-3. The sequence continues at coordinate 8,797 of JBAQUK010000215.1, forward strand.
TCCGGTGTCCTCATAGATCCCCAGGCACATGACCGTCGCCTCTTCCGGGGAAATGGAAATCCTTTTTTCCCGAATGAGTTCCGCCAGCAGGGTGACGTTGGCGCCGGTGGGGCTGGTGAGGTCATAATGGGCCTGAATATCGTTTTTTGCCGGCGGGTGATGGTCGAAAATATGGATTTCCACATCGGGCCGGTGGATGATGTCGGCGACCTTTCCTATTCGGCCTGCCTGCCGGGTATCCACAATTACCAGTTTGTTCACGTGCGTCAGGTCGATCTCTTTAATGTCGATCATGTCAAAGAGGTAGGCCATGGAACTGACAAAGAAATTTTTGGAGGTTTTTTCATTGAACGCAGGGGATACCACAAGGGAGCCGGGATATAATTTGTGGGCCGCCAGTAGGGAGCCGATGGCGTCGAAATCCGCATTCGCATGCGTGGTGATAACGGTAAGCCCTCCGGATGGGAAAGGTTCTGTCTGATTCACGGTGCGATCCTGTAAAAAAGCCATTGTCAAAATTCTGTAGGCTACATGGCACTGATGCCGACGCTGCTCTTGTTACCGATTGGTAACAAAAAAAAAACAATAGCGCAAACAAGTTCCGGTTATTTTTTAAGCAATGAATCCCATCACCCGGTTCGGGATTAAAGGGGAATCGCTACCTGCTGTTGCGGTAAAATTTGACAAATATCTAAAAAAATTTGTTTTATACCGGATGATATGGTATGAGCTGAGCTGATGATTGAAGCAGTGTTGTTTTGCTGCGCAATATAGCTGTCATTTGGCCTTTGCAACTCGGCATAAAATCGTTCCGGGTTTATGCCGATCATGCAGAAATTGCAATTAAAGGAGGAACTATGCCGGTTTATGTGTGGGAAGGCAAGGGTAGAAGCGGTCAGGTCCGGAAGGGGGAAATGGAGGCGGCGAATGACCAGGAAGTCCGCAACAATCTTTCCAGGCAGGGCATAACACCTGATAAGATAAAGAAAAAACCCCAGGACATATTTGCGAATGTTGCATTCCTGCAACCCAAGGTAATGACCCATGATGTCATCATTTTCTGCCGGCAGTTTTCCACCATGATTGATGCGGGTTTGCCCATTATTCAGTGTCTGGACATTCTCCAGGCCCAGCAGGACAATGCAACGTTCAAAAAGATGCTGAAAAGCATCAAGGACTCTGTGGAAAGCGGTCAGACTCTGGCGGAAGCGTTAAAAAAATATCCGGATCAGTTTGATAATCTGTTTGTGAATATGGTGGCCGCCGGTGAAGCCGGCGGTATTCTGGATGTGATTTTGCGAAGACTCTCCGCCTACATGGAAAAAGCCGCCAAATTAAAGGCCCAGGTCAAGGGGGCCATGACCTACCCCATCGTCACCTTGGTCATCGCCGTTGGGGTAATCGCGGTAATCCTGGTGTTTGTTATTCCGGTGTTTGAAGAAATGTTTGCCAGCATGGGGGGCACGCTGCCTGCGCCCACCCAGGTGGTGGTGGCCATGAGCCGGTTTGTACAGCATCGGATACTTTATATTATCGGTTTTGTCGTGTTGTTTTCCATGGCGTTCAAGCGGCTGCTGAAAACGGAAAAAGGCCGGGCAGGATTTGACAACCTCATGCTGAAGCTGCCGGTGGTCGGTGTTCTGATCCGGAAAGTTGCAGTGGCCAAGTTTACCCGAACCATGGGGACCATGCTTTCCTCCGGCGTGGCGATTCTGGAGGCCCTGGATATTGTCGCAAAAACAGCGGGCAATAAAACCATCGAAAAGGCCATATATAAGGTGCGTTCGGCCATTGCCGAAGGACAGACCATTGCGGAACCGCTTTTGGAGACCGGGGTTTTCCCGCCCATGGTTTGTTCGATGATTGCGGTCGGTGAAGCCACCGGCGCCATTGACGCCATGATGGAAAAAATCGCCGATTTTTATGATGAGGAAGTGGACCAGGCGGTGGAAAACATGACCGCCATGATTGAGCCGTTTATGCTTGTTTTTATGGGAATTACTATCGGCGGTCTGGTCATTTCCATGTATCTTCCGATTTTCCAGATGGCCGGTAATTTATAGCTGCCGCATCGCAGTTCCGGTTTCCCCGGGTGAGGATCCATTTTTCATGAAGGTCGACAGCAGGAATAAGCCCGAAAAAGCCCTGTTCCGTAAGCTGCAGTGGCTGATATTTTTTCGGGCGCTGTTTGCTATAGTGCTGCTGGGGACCGCTGTTTTTGTAGGGATCCGCGATAACTTTACGTTTGCAAGCGAGCCCCTGATCGTGGTGAACGGGATCGGGGCGCTTCTCTTATGCCTTTCCGCCTTATACAGCTTTCTTCTTTACCACATGTCCCGGTTATCCGTTCTCGGGTACTTCCAGATCAGCCTCGACAGCCTGCTGGTGACGGGAATTATTTTTGTGACCGGCGGGTTTTCCAGTATCTTTTCTTTTTTATACCTTGTCGTTATCATCTATGCCAGCATGGTGCTGTTCAGACGCGGCGGCATGTTCATCGCATTTCTTTGCAGTGTTCAATATTGCGTTTTGGTTTCCCTTGAATATCAGGGGGTGATTTATCCCATGGGTTTCGGGGCCGATGTTGCGTTGAAAAGCAACAACTGGTCATATTTGCTGTATAAAATGATAGTTACCATTGCCGCTTGTTTTGGCGTGGCGTTTCTCAGCGGGCTTCTGGCGGAGCAGGAACGGCGGGCAAAACGGGATCTGTGGGCCATGGAGGCCCAGGTCAAGCGGGTGGAGAAGCTGGCGGCCATCGGTGAAATGGCCTCCGGCCTGGCTCACGAAATTAAGAATCCCCTGGCGTCCCTGTCCGGTTCCATTCAGTTTTTGAGGGAGGAAATTCCCTATGATCCGGACCGGGACCGGTTGATGGATATTATTTTAAGGGAGGCGGACCGTCTCACCGCTCTGGTGAATGATTTTTTAATGTTCGCCAAACCGCAGCCCGGACACGTCCGGCTGGTGGAGATGGATATCGCCATTGATGAAATCATCAAAGTATTTACCTCTGACAACCGCCGAAACCGGCGCATTACGGTATCCCGACAACTGGATGAAGGCGTGTATATTGAAATCGATCCGGAACATTTGCGGCAGGTGTTATGGAATCTGCTGCTCAATGCGGATGAGGCCATTGAGGGCGAAGGCCGCATTGACATAAAAATGGTTCCCCTGGATAAGGATTATGTGTGCATCACCATTGCGGATACCGGGTGCGGCATGACCGAAGAGACCATGGCATCGATTTTTGATCCGTTTTTTACCGTCAAAGCCAAAGGCACCGGCTTAGGTCTATCCATTGTGCAACGGATTATCACCTCATACAACGGTCTGATTGATGTCCGCAGCACGCCGGGCAAAGGAACCACCTTTACCGTTAAATTGCGGCGGATCTCCCAGCCGAATCCTGCTTGAACGGCCTGTTGGAAATAAGAGATCAATTACCGCTCAGGGTGCGGGCCGGAACAGTGCCTGTTTTCCGGCCGGATAAGGCGCAACTTGCTCTTGACACTCAAGGCCAAATGGGGTAGCAACCCCCAATGAATAATATTAACCCGGATGAATCATGTGCCTGTTTTGGCACATGATTTTTTCATATGTAAATGGATAAACGTCTAACATGAATCAGATCAAAGATGTAACCAGCGATGTGGTTGAAAAGCGAAAAGAGAAAATCCAGGCGTTGCAGGAAGCCGGTGCCGAACTGTTCCCTAATGACTATCGGGTTTCCCACACGGTGGAGGATGTCCAGAAAATCGTAGACGGCAGAACCGGTGATATCTCCCAGGAAGTTTCCGTTTCCATGGCCGGCCGCATGATGGCCGTAAACCTGTTCGGGAAATCCGCCTTCATCCGTTTCAGGGACCGTACCGGCCAGCTCCAGGCCTATGTCCGCACCGATAAGGTGGGCGCGTCGGCGTATGCAGTGTTTAAAAAACTGGATATCGGCGATTTCGTAGGTATCACCGGCGGGTTGTTCCAGACCAAAACCGGTGAATGGACCCTTCTTGCCGATTCCATCCGGCTCCTGTCCAAAGCCATGCGGCCCCTGCCGGAGAAGTTCCACGGCCTGAAAGACCCGGAAAAACGATACCGCCAACGGTATCTGGATCTCATCATGAACGGGGATGTCCGCGAACTGTTTATTAAGCGTTTCAAAATGGTCCAGGCCATCCGGACATTTCTTCTGAACCGGGCGTTTCTTGAAGTGGAAACCCCGATGATGCAGCCCCTTCCGGGCGGTGCGGACGCCAAGCCCTTTAAAACCTACCACAATTCCCTGAATATGGATCTTTTTCTGCGCATTGCCCCGGAGCTGTATTTAAAACGGCTGATCACCGGCGGTTTTGAGCGTGTTTTTGAGATCAACCGGAATTTCAGGAACGAGGGTGTTTCCACACGGCACAACCCGGAATTCACCATGCTGGAATTTTACCAGGCATACGCCACCTATGAAGATCTCATGATTCTCACCGAAGAAATGTTTCGGGACGTGGCGATTACGGTCACCGGCTCGGCCCAGATTGTGTACCAGGGGGAAACCATTGATTTCGGCAAGTCTTGGCAGCGTCTGCCCATGCTGGAATCACTGGAAAAAATGGCGGGTGTCGATCCGTCCCTGTTTGACAGCCGGGAGAAACTTCTGAATTTCGCCGAGTCCAAAGGCATTACCTTCGGCGCCCAGTCTGATGACATGGGTATGGGGAAGATCATGACCAAGCTCTTTGACGTGCTGGTGGAGCCCAAGCTGATTCAGCCGACATTTATTACCGGTTATCCCATTGAAGTGTCCCCCCTTTCCCGCCGGAACAGCCTCAAGCCCGAGTTTGCCGACCGGTTCGAACTCTTTATCGCCGGCCGGGAGATCGCCAACGGGTTTTCCGAATTAAATGATCCGGAAGACCAGAAAAACCGGTTTGTGGAGCAGTTAAACCACAAGGAAGCCGGGGATGAAACACCCCACATGATTGATGAAGATTATATCACGGCACTGGAATACGGCATGCCGCCCACTGCCGGCGAAGGCATCGGCATTGACCGGCTGGCCATGCTCCTGACGGACTCGGCATCCATTCGCGACGTGATTTTATTTCCCCATATGAAATCTTCGGAAAAATCATAATATAAATTATAAATACGGACTGGCCCATGTCTTTTGAATATTTTATCGGTGGCCGCTATCTCAGGTCCAAACACAAGCAGGCGTTCATCTCCTTTATTACCTTTCTGTCCATGGCCGGCGTCACTGTCGGCGTGATGGCCCTGATTATTGTGATTGCGGTGATGTCGGGTGCGGAATCCTATTTCACGACCCAGATTTTAGGGGTGGAATCCCATGTGATCGTGCGGCGTCATGGCAGCACCATTTCGGATTATCAGGATATTATAAAAAAAGTGAAATCCCAGGAGCGGGTCGTGTCCGCCGCTCCCTTTGTGTATACCCAGGTCATGCTGCGATCCGCATCCGGTATTTCCGGGGCCGTATTGCGGGGCATCGATCCGGAAGCGGGTGATGACCCCATCAAAGGCTTCAACAAGTCGTCTCTGAAGGAGAAAATCAGACCCCAGGCAATGGCGGGGGACACCGCAAAAGCGCCGGGAATCGTTCTGGGCAAAGAACTGGCGGTGTCTCTGGGGGTTTCGGAAGGCGAATCCCTTTACCTGATATCCCCCAAAGGCATGATGTCGCCCATCGGCCAAATGCCGTCCATGAAACGGTTCGAGGTGACCGGGATTTTCGAATCCGGATTTTATGAATATGACGCTTCCCTGGTGTTCATTCATTTGAAAACCGCCCAGCAGATGATCCGGATCGGGGATTCGGTTTCCGGCATCGGTATACGGATCGATGATATTTATCAGGCCCGCCAGGTGTCTGAAAAAATAACCAATGATCTGGGTTTTCCCTTCTGGACCACCGACTGGGTGGACATGAACCGGAATTTCTTTTCAGCGCTTAAGCTGGAAAAAAAAGCCATGTTTGTGATTCTGACCCTGATTATTATGGTGGCGGCGTTTAATATCGCCAGCACCCTCATCATGATGGTGATGGGCAAAACCCAGGATATCGCCATTTTAAAAGCCATGGGGGCCACGGACCGGAGCATCTGGAAAATTTTTGTGTTTAACGGCACCATCATCGGTCTGATCGGCACCGGCATGGGGGTTGTTCTGGGCATCCTGTCCTGTTTTGTGCTAAAGCATTACAAATTCATCGAGCTTCCGGGGGATGTCTATTATTTCACCAGCCTCCCGATTCAACTGGAATTTCCGGATGTGTTTGCGATTATCATTGCCGCCATGGGGATTTGTTTTCTGTCAACACTGTATCCGGCGTATAAAGCCTCAAAGCTGAGCCCGGTTGAGGCCCTTCGATATGGTTAACGAAAGAGATTTTTTGCCGGAAAACGCGCCTGCGGCACCGTCAAATACCTTGGTTCCCGCCGTTCCGATCATCTCTTTGCGGGATATTCAAAAGAGTTACCGCAATAACGGAACGGAAATCAACGTGCTGGATCATTTGTCCGTGGACATTTTCAAAGGTGACACCATCGCGATTGTCGGGGAATCCGGGATCGGGAAATCCACGTTCCTGCATGTGCTGGGAACGTTGGACCAGCCGGATGCGGGGGTTTTTTTATACAATCAGACCGATGTGTTCCGGTTCGACAAAAAAAAACTGGCGAATTTCCGGAACACCACCTTAGGGTTTGTGTTCCAGTTCCACTACTTGCTGCCGGAATTCACGGCCCTTGAAAATGTACTGATGCCGGGACTGATCCAGGGCGCCAGCAAAGCCGATCTCCGGGAACCTGCTGAGTCCCTTCTGGTCCGGGTAGGGCTCAAAAACAGGATGCATCACCGGGTCCGGGAGCTTTCCGGCGGGGAGCAGCAGCGGGTGGCCCTTGCCCGGGCCCTTGTTATGAAACCGCAGGTACTCTTGGCCGATGAACCCACCGGGAACCTGGATCAGAAAAACAGCCATCAGGTTCATGAACTCTTATTTGAGTTGAACAACGAACACCATATGACCATCATTACCGTGACGCATAATATGAAACTGGCAGGGTATATGAAACGGCAGATGACGCTCTCAGAAGGAAAACTGGTTGAAATTGCATGAAATTAAATAAATATGGCAATATAATACTCGGTGTGGCGGTCCTCTGTTGCGCATTATTTACCATTGGTGCCGCAGATGCCGAAGATACTGTTTTGATAAAGAAACTGGTGGTTCAGGGCAACCAGCGCATTGAATCGGATGCGATTCTGCGGGTGGTTAAAACAAAAGTCGGTGATCCGTTCAATGCGGACCTCTTGTCCGAAGACCTTCAGTCCATTTATGCCATGGGATGGTTTGACGACGTCCGGGTGGAGGTTGATAAACAGGCGATTGGTCATACGGTCTTTTTTGTGGTTCAGGAAAAATCCACGATCCGGGAGATAAAAATTTCCGGCAATGATGAAATCGATGATGAAAAAATTATGGAAGCCATAGATATCAGCAGCGGGTCCATCCTGAATATTTTTAAAATCCGCCGCAATATTCTGGCCATTGAATCGCTGTATAAAGCCGATAATTATCACAACGCCAAGGTGACCTATAAGACCGACCCCCTGGAGCACAATCAGGCCGACCTGGAATTTGTCATTGACGAAGGGAAAAAGATCCGTATTAAGACTATTTCCTTTGACGGCAACACCGCATATACCGCCAAGGAATTGAAAAAGAAGATGGAGACATCGGAAAAGGGATTTTTTTCCTGGCTCACATCTTCCGGTGACTACGACAAAGAAAAGCTTCAGCAGGATGTGTACCTTATCACCGATTTTTATCAGAACACCGGTTATGCTGAAGCTAAGGTCGGTGATCCGGAGATCGAATACAAGGAAGAATGGATATACGTCCTGATCAAGATTAACGAAGGTCCCCATTTTAAAATGGGAAAAGTGGATCTGGCCGGCGAGTATATCAGCCCAAGAGAAGAAATGCTTTCCAAAGTGACTTCCGGCAGCCAGGAGTACTACAACCGGGAGGCCATCCGTCAGGACATGCTGACTTTGACCGATTTGTATGCGGACCAGGGATTCGCCCATGCGGAAATCGTCCCTGAAATCAATACGGATCATGAAAAACTAACGGTTGATCTTACCTTTCACTTGAAGAAGAATGAGCCCGTATATTTCGAGAGAATCAATATTCACGGGAATACCAAAACGAGAGATAAGGTTATTCGCCGTGAGTTTAAGGTCTCTGAGCAGGAGCTTTACAGCAGCAGCAAATTAAAGCGAAGCATCGCCGATTTGCATCGGCTGGACTATTTTGAAGATATCAAGGTGAATCCCCAGCCGGGCTCCGCCAAAGACAAGGTGTTGCTGGACATTGAAGTGAAGGAAAAAGCCACGGGGACATTTACCGTCGGCGGCGGATACAGCGGTATCGACAAGCTCTACGCCATGGCGTCGGTCTCGGAGAGAAATTTTATGGGCAAGGGGCAGATCCTCGAATGCGCGGTTCAGACCGGCGGTACGGCACGGCAGTATACCATGGGTTTTACCGAACCGTGGCTCTTTGATATCCCCTTATCCGCCGGAGTGGATGCCTATAAAATGGAACGGGAGTATGATGAATATGACCGGGACAGCACCGGCGGCGGCATTCGCATGGGTTATCCGCTGTTTGACTATGTCCGCGGGTATGTCCGGTATGGGTATGATTCCAGCACCATCGACGATATTTCACCGAGCGCGTCTCCTTATATACTCCCCGGCCGCAGCGTGGAAAGCAGTATTTCCACCAGCATCGTCTATGATTCCAGAAACCGGGCGTTTAACCCTTCCGAAGGTTCTAAACATGACTTCACCGTTAAATATGCCGGGCTTGGCGGGGATATCGGCTACACCGAATTCAAGACTGAGACCGGCTGGTATTTTCCGCTGTTTTGGAGCACGGTGGGTTTCCTGCATGGAGAAGGTGGTTATATTTTTGAAAATTCGAAATATCTTCCCGACTACGACCGGTATTACCTGGGAGGCATCAACTCCGTGAGGGGCTATGACTGGCAGGATATCAGCCCGATCAATTCGGATGGTATTAAGATCGGGGGAACGGAATATGCTCAGTTCAATGTGGAATATCTAGTGCCCATCATCAAAGACAGTGGGCTGGTGGGACTGGTGTTTTTTGATGCCGGCAACGCATGGGCGGATGAGGGGGATTCTTACAATGGTTTACGCAAAAGCTCAGGGTTTGGCATCCGGTGGTTTTCCCCCATGGGGCCCCTGCGTCTTGAACGGGGATATATTATTGATCGGCAACCGGGCGAGGATTCGGGACGATGGGAATTCTCCATGGGCGGGACTTTTTAAACGCTTTTGTCAGGTATCGGCATATTTTTTATATTGTCTAATGAATAGAGGGAGATATTTCATGAGAATCGGAAAATGGGCTCTAATCGGCGCGCTTGGGTTGATGATACTGTCTGTGGCGTCGGTGGATGCTGCGGATCCTAAAATCGGGGTGGTTGATTTCCAGAAAGTCCTGACGGACTCGGAAACCGGCAAAAAAGTCCAGGCCGAGATGCAGGAAAAAGGAAAAGGCATGGAAGCCAAGCTGATGGCCGCCGGCAAGGAAATTGAGGGTCTTGCGGAACAGATGAGCCGGGAGGCCATGGTCATGAGCAAGGAAAAACGCGAAGAAAAACAGCGGGAACTGGAAATCAAAAAATACGATTTTCAATCGCTCCAGAAAAAATACCAGATGGAATTCCGGGAACTGGAAGGCGTCCAGATCGAAAAAATCAAAAATGAGATTTTCAAAATGGCGGCAAAACTCGGTGAAAAAGACGGATATCTGCTGATTATTGAAAAAAGCGCCGTGATTTATTATCCGAAGTCCGTTGACATCACCGACCAGTTGATTAAGCAATACGATGCCGGCAACTAAGAACACGGCCGACATTCGAAACGGTCTTTAATCAAATGCGTTGAGACCGTAAAAACCCAATTTGGATGGCAAAGGAGACGGGCATGGAGATGTCTTTAGCCGGTCTGGGGCAGGCGGTCGGCGGGGAAATCGTCGGTGATCCGGAAAAGATGATCCGGGGGATTGCCCCGTTTGACGCAGCCGAAAGCCACGATATCACTTTTGCCGATTCCCCGAAGATCCTGAAGCGCATCAGCGGCACGCGCGCCGGTGCGGTGATTGTCCCGCTTCATTTTAGCCAAAATGTATCCGCCAATCTCATCAAATCAGCCAATCCCCGACTGGCGTTTGCCAGGATCCTGCACTTGTGGTTTCCCAAGGCCCGTTCGTTTGAAGGTATCAGCCCCCATGCAAGCATCGGCAGAAACGTGTCTTTGGGTGCGGATGTGGCCGTGGGGCCGACTGCTGTAATCCAGAATGATGTGACCATCGGCAGCCGGGTGACCATTCATCCCCAAGTGGTTATCGGTGACGGGGTGCGTATCGGGGATGATGTGGAAATTTATCCCCATGTGGCCATTCTGGACCGGTGTGTGATCGGCAGCCGGGTGATGATTCATGCCGGGACGGTGATCGGCAGCGACGGGTTCGGGTTTGTGCCTGACGGGGAAAAACATTATAAAATTCCGCAATTGGGCATTGTCCAGATTGATGATGATGTGGAAATCGGGGCCTGCAACACCATTGACCGGGCCACATTCGGAAGAACCTGGATCAGGCAGGGGGTGAAGACGGATAATCACGTTCATATTGCCCATAACGTGGTGGTGGGGGAAAATACCCTGATTGTCGCCCAGGTCGGTATCGCAGGCTCGGCAAAAATTGGAAAAAATGTGATTCTGGCGGGCCAGGCAGGCGTCGGCGGGCATATTATCATCGGCGATCATGTGACGGTGGGCCCTCAGGCAGGGGTTACCCGGTCTGTGGCAAACGGCGAGGTGGTATCCGGAACCCCGGAAATGCCCCATCGGTTATGGCTCCGGGTCAGCCAGATCATTCCAAAACTACCGGAATTTAAAAAGAGAATCGCGGATCTCGAAAAACGGCTGGATGCATTGCTGGCGAAGAGGGATTCATGAGGCAGGGGTTTGATATTAAAGAGATATTACATCTGTTGCCGCACCGGTATCCATTTGTCCTGGTGGACCGGATTCTGTCCGTGGAACCGGGTGTAAGTATCCGCGCACTGAAAAACGTAACCATCAATGAGCCTTTTTTTCAGGGGCATTTTCCGGATCGGCCGATTATGCCGGGTGTTCTGATCCTTGAAGGAATGGTTCAGGCCGCCGGGTTTTTACTGGCCCGGCCCATGTCCCCGGAAGACCGCAGCCGGTTATGCTTTACGGGAATTGACGGCGTGCGTTTCAGGAAGCCCGTTGTTCCGGGCGACCAGCTCATCTTTGAAGTAATGATTGTGAAACAGCGATCCAGGGTTGTGAAAATGACCGCGACGGCGTTTGTCGACAATCAGCGTGTGGCGGAAGCGAAAATAATGGCTTTGACCGGAGGAGAAATATGATTCATCCAACAGCAATAATCGATCCCAAGGCGGAGATCGGTGACAACGTGGAAATCGGGCCGTTTTCCATTGTGAATGCAAATGTGACCATCGGCGCCGGGACATTTATCGGGCCCCATGTCACCATCGATCCGTATGTGGAAATTGGTCCCAACTGCCAGATATATCAGTATGCTTCCATCGGGGCGGTTCCCCAGGCCATCAAATTCAAGGGGGAGATCACCTGGCTCAAGATCGGGAAGGATACCATCATCCGGGAATTCGCGACCTTAAACCGGGGCACGGAATTCGGCGGCGGTTTGACGGAAGTGGGCGAGGGTAATTTTTTAATGGCCTACACCCATGTGGCCCATGACTGCAAAACCGGCAAAGGGGTTATCCTGGCCAATAATGCGACCCTTGCCGGACATATCACCATCGGGGATCATGCGATTATTGGCGGCCTGGTGGCCATTCACCAGTTTGTCCGTATTGGCGATCATGCGTATATCGGCGGCAAATCGGCCATCGTCAAAGATATCCCGCCCTATATCATTGCCGCAGGAGACCGGGCCACCCTGCACGGGCTGAACAAGGTCGGACTCGGCCGGCATGGTTTTTCTGAAAATTCCATCAGTCAGCTCAAAAAAGCCTACCGCATCATTTTTCGCATCGGCATGACAGTGAATGAAGCGGTGGAGCGGGTGCTGGCGGAAGTGGAAAATACCCCTGAAGTGCTGAATCTGGTGAATTTTATCAAGACCACCCAGCGGGGGATTACACGATAGTGTCTGAAAACGCTGGCAGATCGATATGATGAAGAAACGCATTGGGTTAATTGCCGGCAGCGGGTCATTTCCGATTATTTTTTCCAAAAAAGCGGCTTCCAGTGGATTTGGCGTTTGTGCGGTCGGTTTTTTTGATAACACATCCCCGGATTTGTCCGAGTATGTGGAATCACTTGAAATCATCCATATCGGCCAGATCAAGCGGCTCATCAAATTCTTTAAGAACCACCAGATCAAGGAAGCGGTGATGATCGGGGCCATCAAAAAACCGGGCGCGATACGGGATATCCGGCCGGATATGAAGGCCATCGCCCTGATCGCCAATATGCGCCATGATACCCATGACGACCGGATTCTGAGAGCATTTGCCGGCGTTCTGGAGGAAGAAGGCATCCGTATCCGTTCTTCCACATTTCTGCTCCCGGAGCTTCTGGCTGAACCCGGATGCTGGACCCAGCGTAAGCCCAGCCGGGCCGAACAATCGGATATGGCGTTGGGCTGGCATATGGCAAAAGAGGTGGGCCGCCTGGATATCGGCCAGTGCGTGGTGGTCTCGAACGGCTCGGTGCTGGCGGTGGAGGCCATTGACGGTACGGACAACACCATCCGGCGGGGCGGTGAATTGGGCCGGGGACATGCGGTGGTCGCCAAGGTATGCAAGCCCATGCAGGATTTTCGGTTTGATGTGCCGGCAGTGGGCGCCCAGACCATCCGGACCATGCATGAATCCGGGGCCACTGTGCTGGCAATCGAAGCCGGCCGGTCCCTGGTGTTTGACAGGGATGAGATGATCCGGCTGGCGGACCAGTGGGGGATTGCCATTGTGGCGATGGAACAGGCCCAGATTGAATTTAAGAGGGAGATCGATTGAAAAAAAAAATCCGGGCGGCGGTTGTGGGTGTCGGCTATTTGGGGAAGTTCCATGCCGAAAAGTATGCTGCAATGGACAATGTCGAACTGGTGGGTGTTGTTGATATCCATCGAGCCCGGGCGGAAGAAGTCGCATCTCATGTCGGCGTGAAGGCCTTTTATGATTATCGGGATCTGTTCGGCCGGGTGGACGCGGTCAGCATCGCCGTTCCCACACCCCTGCATTTTGAAATCGGAAAAGCGTTTCTGGAGCAGGGCGTTGATGTGCTGGTGGAAAAACCCATTACCGTCACCATAGAAGAAGCCGATGTCCTGATCGGTATTGCGGAGGAAAAGGGACTGATTCTCCAGGTCGGGCATCTGGAGCGGTTTAATCCGGCGATAAGGGCCGCCAAAGCGCTGGTCAACCACCCCGTATTCATCGAATCCAGCCGGATGAGTCTGTACAAGGAGCGGGGCACGGATGTGAGCGTTGTGCTGGACCTTATGATTCATGATATCGATATCATATCCCATTTTGTGCATTCCGGAATTAAATACTGCCATGCCATGGGCGCTTCGGTGGTGTCGGATACCGTGGATATCGCCAATGCCCATATCGAGTTCGACAATGGAACGGTAGCCAAGGTAACCGCCAGCCGGATCGCCAATAAAAACGAGCGCAAAATCCGTCTGTTCCAGAAAGACGGCTATATCTCACTGGATTTCGCCAACCGCTCCATTGTGCATGTCCGGCCTATGGCTGGAGAAAACAATTGCCCCATTCCGGGGATGCACATGGAAGAGCGGCGCTTCACGGAAGGGGATGCGCTGGCCGACGAAATCAAATCCTTTGTCCGGGTGGTCATCACCCGCGAAACCCCGGAGGTGTCCGGGCCCATGGGGCGCGATGCCCTTAAAATCGCCCTGAGCATCGGCCAGCAGATCCGAGAGTCTCAGCGTCGGATTAAAGAATAAGGAAATCAGCCGGATGCCGTCAGTTCCGAAGTCGCCAATTCCGAAGTCGTCAGGCCAGATGCCGTCAGGCCGGAAGCGCGTGATGATTATTGCCGGAGAAGCTTCCGGGGATTCTCACGGGGCTCACGTAGTTTCCGCCATGAAACGAAAAGACGGCGCGCTTGTCTTCTGCGGCATCGGCGGACCGGCCTTAAGAGCGGCCGGTGTCGACATCCTGATCGACGCCAATGAACTGTCCGTGGTGGGCATTACGGAAGTGCTGGTCAAGTTGCCCCAGGTATTCAAAAGCATTGCCGCAATCAAAAGGGCGCTGAAAGAATTACGTCCGGATTTGATGATTCTGGTGGATTTCCCGGATTTTAATCTGCACATCGCCACCATTGCCAGAAAATTCGGCGTTCCGGTGCTGTATTACATCAGCCCAACGGTTTGGGCATGGCGCGCTGGCCGGATTCACAAGATCAAGAAGAGCGTTGACCATATGGCCCTCATCCTGCCGTTTGAGCAGGCGTATTACACGCGGCATAGTATCCCGGCCACTTTTGTCGGCCATCCCATTCTCGATTATTACCATTCAGAAACCGCGGCGCCGGTTGAAAGACCTGCCGACCAGCCGCTGACGGTTGGCCTGCTGCCGGGTTCCCGGCATGGTGAAATTGAAAAAAATCTTCCGGCGATGCTGGCTGCGGCAAGTCAGTTGCATAACCGGTTTCCGGACATCCGGTTTCTGCTCTCCGTGGCGCCGACCATAAGTCGGGACTGGCTGGAAACCTTTGTCAATCCATACAAAAACAACCTCCACATCGCACTGGTGGAAAAGAACGTGGTGGAGATTTTTCAGAACAGTGCGGTCGTGATTGCGGTTTCCGGCACCGTGACCCTGGAAACAGCCATCCATTGCGTTCCCATGGTGATCGTCTACAGGGTTTCACCCGTCAGTTATATACTGGGTCAGGCCCTGATACAGGTGGATCATATCGGTATCGTCAATATCATTGCCGGTGAGCGCATTGTTCCGGAACTGATTCAGAACGCCGTGACTCCCGGCAACATCGCCCGCACGGTGGGGGCCATGCTGGATGACCCGCAGGAGTTGGCGCATATCCGGGAGAAGCTGGCATCCGTCAGGGACATGCTGGGCGAACCCGGCGCGGCGGAACGGACTGCGGATATCGGATTGTCCATGTTGTATAAAAACGCATAATTATTGAATCGTAGGCCGGGATTCATATCCCGACAAAAAACCTCAATGTGGAGGTATAAATGAAGCTTAAAGTGATTGTTCATGAGGCAGAAGAAGGCGGATTCTGGGCCGAGGTGCCTGCCATACCCGGATGCGCGACACAGGGAGAGACCTTTGATGAATTGCTGCTTAATTTATATGAGGCTGTTGAGGGGTGCTTATCCGTTGATGTCCAAGACATCTCCATTTCCAAAACGGACAGGGTAATGGAGATTGCAGTGTGAAGGCTGTAAGCGGAAAGCGGTTTTGCAGCATTCTGGAGTCCGGGGGCTGGGAGTTGAAGCGAATCAACGGAAGCCACCACATTTACATCAAAAATGGGAATACCGCCCGCATATCTGTTCCCGTGCACGGAAACACGCCATTGAAAACAGGGTTGCAAAAGTATTTGATGAAACTGGCGGGAATAGAAGAATCGGAATTGTAAAACAGTCAAGCGGCGAGAGTCTTTCGCCGGGATTGGAATCCTGATTCCCTTTCCCTTCTCCCCACACCCCCAGGCCCTTCGGCAGCCGTCGCTCGCCGGTCCGAAAACATCCGTTCTTGAAAAAATTATCATCACCCGCTATTAGAGAGGGATAATTATGGAAAATCAGGACATCAGATGGATCCAGCGGTTCGCCAACTACCGGAAAGCAGTGGCACAGCTTTCCAGATTTATAGAAAATGCGCCACTTAACGAACTCGAAGAGCAAGGACTCATCCAGTGTTTTGAATATACCTATGAGCTGGCATGGAATACAATTAAAGATTTTTATGAAAGTCAGGGCGAGACGGAAATACAGGGAAGTCGCGATGCGATTCGGCTGGCGTTCAAAAGAGGACTCATTGAAAACGGCGAAACGTGGATGAAAATGATAAAGAGCCGAACGTTGACAGCCCACACGTATAACGAAGGCGTCGCCTCTGAGATTTCAAAAGCTGTTTTTGATCATTATTATCCGGAATTTATCTTGTTGATGGATAAATTCAACGGCCTGAAAGAGAAAGAATCAAACAGAATATGAAATTCGGCCTGAAAGATGAAACCATTGAGCACGTCCATGACGTTTTCTCACGGTTTCCACAAATAGAAGAAGTCATCATTTATGGATCACGGGCGAAAGGCACTTATCGAAACGGTTCGGATATTGATTTGACAAATGGGGGGTAGTCGGTTAGCTCCTCCTATTGCGGGCCAACACCTCGTAATCATTTGTGATTTTTAGCTACAAGCCAAGTGTGCTGTTAATGGGAAATTTATCGTATAATTTCATTGTATTTCCAACAAC